>JBHIFP010000065.1:0-9587 GCA_046761145.1 Hydrothermarchaeales archaeon (SeqCode) | reverse complement strand
GGCATGACCAAGGGGGACGATGGGGATAGAGGTTACCCACGGCCTTTGATCGCATGTGAAAAATGGAAAGAATTGCGGGAAAGAGAAGCCAAAAAGAAAGGAGGATTAAACTTTTTATCCTGATTTGAGGCGCGCCGATACTTTACGCGGCTTCGTACCCCCTCGTTGCACTCTCTGCGCCACTGGAGGAGAGGCTTCACTTCCTCACTATCTGGATGGGCTTGCCCTGGTAACATCTAAGGTGATAGATCTGAAACGCATGGAACACGCTGGGTTCATCGTTCTTGAGAGGTTTCTTGCACCTCGCGCATATGTCCCTCATATTGAATACCTCTATATTAGCCCCTATTTTCCCTTTGAAGCCGTTGGTTAGCAGTGTTAGCTCCTTAACGTAAGCAAGAATTCTTCAAAAGGCGGCCAATCTCATAAAAAAGAGTAGCCTTTATGATTTGTAAGAAGAGATACATCGAGGAGTTGAAGAAGAGGCACAATAGGCTCGGGCCAAGGTTTTGACATTCATTAAATTTTTGCGAATCGAAACTGGTCTTTGGCCCTTCCCAACTTTATGAAATTGATCAACCCATGCCTAATTAGGGTCTTCATAAGATTTGGGTATATCCCCAACTCAGTTATCATCCATCTGTCGTCTTCATATAAGAGCCGAAATCTACACCTCCCTTCCATCTTGCAGGCCTTCCCGATCTTTATTATATGGGCGGTGAAGGTCCAATCGCATATCGCTATCGCTTCAAACCCAGAGGTTTCTACCCTCAAATTTCTCAGTTTATGATCCCCGTTGGTCACCCTCTCAAAAAACTCGGTATAAAAGCCTTTGATCGACCTCTTTCCCGAAAATCTCTCCTTTCCGAAGACCACGATCCCCTCCGACGATAAAAGTTTCAGTACGGGATTGACCCTTCCTCTATCAAATTTTTTAAAATAACTCCTTATAAAATCTTCAACCTCTTCTTCGCGGGTCTTCATATTCCTGCTTCCCAATCGGATTAAATTGTTTCAATCGAGTTAGATAAGCTTTTCTCAAATTTTTGGGATTTTTATCTCCAAGCCAAAGCTATAAATAAAGTCCCGATTTAACACCTAAAGAAGGAATTAGAGCGAGGATGACCTTTGAATAAATGGATAGTCTTTTGTATATTGGCCATCGCGATATTGGCAACCCCTGGTTGTTTTGGCAAAACCCGTACCAGCGTAAACGACGTTCTCCGCGATCCGAGTAGTAAGAGAAGTAAATTTGTAGGCGTTGTGGAAGTTTTCAGCTGTCTCGAACCTAGCGAAGACGGCACTTGGTGCAAGGTAGCAGATTATGGAGCAGAAGAGCATGGAGAGATATGGATGTTCAATGGACTGGATGTGGAAGTCAAATTGGGAGATGTCATCGACTTGACCGGCAAAATTGGAGTGGCAACGACCACATCCCCCCATGGCTTCGAAGAAGACGTATTGTACATAGATGCGGAAGGGATTAGAGTTCTTCCAAAATGAGCAGCCCATATCCAAGGACGCGGTGGCCATCATTTACTGGTGCACCGCTTGGAGTGACTTTTGAATTTGTAAAGCTTGATCTTCTTGTGACAGTACGGGCATTCTACGGACGATCTACCTCTGGCTTTGTGCCCTCTCATGAAACTCCCTCATATCGAGCCCTTTTAATAACGGTCACAACCTTTTTCGTGACTATCTATTTTGGATCAAGCTCGCGGAAACCATACGATAATCTACAGTTTCCAGAATCCTAAGGCCTACTCTTCTTCCCCTTGACGCCAACGATCTTCAAGAATCTCTCTGTAACGGCGTCTTCCGCTAGGCGCAGCAATGCATCCTTATCTTTCACGCCACCGAAGAGTCCCAGAGGTATCTTCGCTGCAGCAGCAGTTCCATGGCCACCAGCTTGGCCTATGTCGCCAAAGGCCTTCTCCATGAGCTTGCCCAAGTTTATCCTAATGTCCTTGTTCCTTGCCGAGAGGTGAATGGCCCCCTCTCCGATACCATAGACCACCACGGTGGAGATGCCCTCGAGGTTCAGGAGGTAATCAGCGGCTTGGGGTAGCACATCCCTATCCCTTATGAACCCGACGTTTGAAAGGAGGTAACTTCCCTTCACCTTTCTGTTCCTTATAGCCTCGCCCAAAACATCCATGGTTTCAAGCAACATGGGCGGTGCCTCGATCTTCGCTATGAGGTCGTGATCGGCAGCGGGGTATAAAGTAGCAACTGCCCTAAGGTCAAGAGGGGTAGTGCCCCTAGTAAAGTCCTGGGTGTCTGTCTTGATACCGTAGAGCAATGCGGTTGCGAGTTCTCTATCCAATTCCTTCTCTAGGTGTTTTGCATATTCCGCCAAAATCGTAGAAGTTGCTCCGGTATCGGTCCTTATGTCAATATATTCCGCTTTTACTTCACCGATATTGATCTGATGGTGGTCTATCACAATATCCGGAACTATATTCCTCGGTAGGGGATTGTTTGATTCGGGTATGGCGGTGTCCACCAAAGCGATTTTGGAGTATTTCCCGAAGTCATCGACCTCAGAAGCGTGCTTCAGCTCTATCCCCATAAGGTTTACGAGGGCCCTGTTCTCCTCGTGCCCTATCTCATCGCCATATATTATATCGGCGCTCTTGCCATAACCTTCGGCGATCCTCTTCAAGGTCAGGGCACTTGCTATAGAGTCAGGATCTGGGTTATTGTGAACTACTATTGCCAATCCATTACTGATCTCTGAGAGGATCTGTTTCAACTTCTTGAATTTCTTCGAAACATCCAACTCCATTGCGCTATTTATGGCGTAATCCGCGACTACGCTTGTAGGATAGATCACTACGTCCACATCCAGGTCGCTGAATTCATTTTTCGTACTTTTGGGACCAGCCCTTACGATTATCGGAACTTGGGGATTCAGCTTTCTCACCAGTTCAGCGGTGCTTCTGTTGAGTTTGACATCGGTGGTCAAGATCAAGACCGTATTGGCCTTGGAGAGTTTTGCGGCCTTTAAGGTCTCCTTATCGGTAATATCGCCCTCTACTACCTCGAATCCCATCTCCCGCAAGTCTTCGACCCGTTTGTGGTCTTTATCCACAAGAAGGAGCTCTTTTCTCCGTTCATTTAGTCCTTCGGCAACGAAGTAACCTGCAGTTCCGCACCCCAATATTAAGTACATGACAACTCTCCCACTGAAAAGACAACAATATCCTAAAATATTTATGCTTAATTTGCGAGAGATTAAGTCCAACTCAGTATTAAATGTTTTGGTCACGGTATATGTTTTGGTCATGGTATAGGAGGAAGTGGAATGGGTTACAGAGAAGATGGATTCAGGGTTAGGGAGATATTGAAGAAGCACCATAAGTGGATGAGCGAATCCTTGACTTTAATAGCAAGCGAGAACGTGACGAGCGCCTTGGTTAGGGAGGTCACTGCATCGGATTTTGGGCATAGGTATGCAGAGGGACCGCCGGGTAATAGGCTCTACGAAGGTTGCAAGTACATCGACGATGTGGAGAATCTCGCCATCGAGTTGGCCAAAAGACTATTCGATGCGGAGCACGTCAATGTCCAACCGACCTCTGGCGTGGTCGCCAACCTGGCCACCTTTTCGGCCCTCGCCAAAGCCGGCGATACGATGATGGCACTGCAAGTGCCCCATGGGGGGCACATAAGCCACGCCAAAGTAAGTGCGGCTGGCCTTGTCGGACTGAAGATCAAGGCCTTCCCGTTCGATGCGGAGGAGATGAATATCGACGTCGACAAGAGCATCGATAAGATCAGGGAGGTAGGGCCAAAATTCCTCCTGTTCGGGGGTTCTGTCTTTCTGTTCCCACATCCGGTGAAGGAATTGAGAGCGGTTGCCGACGAAGTGGGGGCAAAGATAGCTTATGACGCCGCCCATGTTCTGGGGCTCATCGCCGGTAAACAGTTTCAACATCCCTTCAAGGAAGGCGCGGATATCGTTACTAGCTCCAGACATAAGACGTTCCCAGGGCCACAGGGCGGCCTAATAATGTGCAGGGAGGAGTTGGCAAAGAAGGTGGATAGGGCGGTCTTTCCGGGCGTGGTATCGAACCATCATATGCACCACATGGCGGGGCTTGCGGTCACCCTTGCGGAGATGTTGGAGTTTGGTGAAGAGTATGCAAAGCAGATCATCCGAAATTCCAAGGCGTTGGGCCAAGCCCTTTACGAGCGCGGTTTCAACGTCATGGGTGAGAAGAAGGGCTTCACGGAGTCCCACCAACTGGTGGTAGATGTCTCAGATCTTGGAGGAGGAACGAAGGTGGCCAAGGATCTAGAGAAGGCGAATATAATCCTGAACAAGAATCTTATGCCCTGGGACGACATCGACAGCTCTAAAGATCCATCCGGTATAAGGATAGGAACCCAAGAATTGACGAGGATTGGGATGAAAGAAGGCGAGATGAGAGAAGTGGCAGAACTTATAGGACGGGTAGCAATCGATAGAGGAGATATAGAGAAGGTCAAAAAGGACATCATCGAAATGAAGAAGGGCTTTGATAGGGTTCTGTACTCCTTCGACGAAGCTAAGGCCTACGATTATGTGGAATTTTGACTTCACTATTGAATATCTGCGAGAAGATTTATAGGAGAAAAGTTTAAACGATATAATGGGAGTAGTTAGCGTTACAAAGGTAGGAGAATTTTTATGGAAGGGTTAGAGGATCGGCAAACGGAGATGGAAGATAGGTTGAGAGAGGTAAGGAATCAGGTCGCCGAATTGCGCCGAGCTATGCGGAGTATTGAGGAGGAAAAGAGGAGTATTATCAACACCATCAAAATAAAGAACTCCGACGCAGAGCGGTTCAAAAAGGCCAGGGATAGGTTGAATGCCAAGGTAAAGGAGAGGAAGAAGGACAGGGCCGAGATAAACAGGACGATAAAGGACCTCTTTGTGGAGTACAACAAGGCCAAGGAGAAATCTCCAAAAAACGACTTCAGAAGGTTGGAGAGGGAGATAGATCAGCTCGAGTGGAGGCTCCAAACTACCGTACTGAAAATCGAGAAGGAGGACGAACTCGTCAAACGGATAAAGGACCTGAAAGAGGAGATGAAGGATTATAAAGAAATCTCCGAAATTTCGAGGAAGATCGATAAAGCGAAGGCGAGGTCGGATAAGGTACATAAAAAGATCCTAAAGCTCTCTGAGAAATCACAGCAGCAACACGAGAGGTTTTTGGAGGCGGTAAATAGGATAAGGGAATTGGAAGGTGAGATCGACGTTTTGAATAAAAAGAGGGCAGGGATCGTCCCTAAGTTAAATGAACTGACCGAAATTATGACCAATTTGACTCAAAGCCTCAAAAAAACCGAGAAGAAGATGAAAAAGATAAGAAGCAGGGCAGGGGCTAAGAAGGAGGATAAAGAGTTAGAGATGAAGAGGAGGGCAAAATCTGCATTTGAGAGATTCCAGAATGGGGAGAAATTGGGCACCGAAGATATATACCTTTTACAGAGGTTCAACTTGGTATAGGGGTTAGAAAGTGGAGTATGAGAGAGTATTGGTCCTTTGTATAGATAGAGATGCGGATATAGAGAAGAAGTTGGGGGAAAAGGGGCCGATATATGGGATAGAAAGTCTCTTGGATATAGCGACAAGACTGGGACTAGAGGATCCAATGGAGTCCGATACCAACGCGTTATTCGAGACCGTAAAGCTCGGTAAAAAATTCAAAGGGGAGGGGAGATTGGCGGATGTTGCGGTGATAACAGGGAGCGAATATGTGGGGGTTGAATCCGATGCGGAGTTGTCCAGGCAGCTCGAGAAAGTATTGAAAAAGTATGATGTGGACGGCACGGTGATCGTTACAGATGGCGCAGAGGACGAATATATCCTGCCCATCGTCGAATCAAAGACCAACGTAATCGCGTTGAAGAGAGTTATAGTGAAACAAGCCGCTAGGCTTGAAAGTACATATTATATCTTGTTGGATTTCCTGAAGGATGTGGTGAACGACCCAAAGCTCTCGAGGCTCTTGGTCGGATTGCCGGGCATCGCCCTCATCTCCTATATGCTCCTTGGCCAGCATGGATGGAGGCTTATTGCGGGGGTTGTGGGCGTCTTTCTCTTGATCAAGGGGTTCAATCTGGAAGGCCAGGTCGAGAAGGTTTATGACGACCTCAAATCCTCTTTTATAACGGGGAAGATAAGTTTCTTCACTTACGTGGTGGCGGCCCTCATAGGCATAGTAGGGATAATAAATGGATACGATCAGTTGAGGAAGCAGGCCTTTGCAACCTATATCCAAGGGGTACCGATCTTTTTCTCTGGACGCACCCTTACTCTCCTGATGTTCGCTGCCATCGTTGCCTTGATTGGTAAGAGTATAGATGCAATTCTGGAAGGGCGCAATATCGGAAAGTATCTAATATTTGGAGTGTTTGTGATAGCACTGGGGGTGATTGTGGACGCCATTAGTAGATTTATACTGGGCTATATGGATATGGCGACCTTTGCGATCTGGATAATTGTGGGCCTCGCTTTGTCCCTGTTTGCCATCATCGCTGGAAGGTCTACTAAAGAGACCCAAAAAGCGATTCATGCAGAGATTGAGGAGAGCGAAGGAGGATAAAAAGGCACCTATTGAATTTCACCGGCCGACTCCGTTTCCATGTGGTCATATAACCACCGTTTCTCTCCATTTGCAACTTTCTCTAGCAGCTCGATTCCGGTCTCTCGTCCCCTTGCGATAAGGGTATCTCCAGTCTTGACTAAAGTATTTTTATCGGGACCGTAGATCCATTCTGTTCCCCTCCTGACCGCGATGACTTGCATACCGATATTCGTGCCCAGTTTCGATTCGCCCAAGGTGTGGTCTACCAAGATCGAATCCTGGAGTACCTCCACTTTGGTTATCTTCTCCTCGGCCTCTGCTAGGGCCTCCTTTATGATCGGGTGCAATTCGATGTCCCTCAAGACGACATCGACTACCGCCCTTGCGGCGTTGGAGATGCTCTCTGCGGCAGACGCTATCTGGAGTATCCCTGTAAGCTGTTCCGCGTCGTCGATGTCCCTAGCCCCAACCATGGCCATGATCCTTATCTCGTAATTCAGTTTATTCATCCGTTCTTCCAGCTTACTGACCTCTTCCGCTATCTCCACGTTGTCCAGCAATACGGTGGAGTATGCGAGGTCTACCATCAACTCGGAGATGTCCTTCATCTCCACCAGCATGTCCTTCAAATTCTGTGCCAATTTTGCATCCTCCCTATCTCAATAGGATATTTCACACTAATAAATATATCTCTCAAATTTTTAACCTTTCCAGCTTTGCACAAAACATATATGTAGGGGGAGGGCAAAGGAGGGTGCGAATAGGTAGATCAGAAATGACCGAAAATGGTGTTGCCCATGGTGAACGGTGGATCGGGAGAGTCAGCTGTACCGCTCTTAAGTCTAGACCGTCTCTGGGCATCATCGATCTTTCAGGACTTTAGGGAATCTTTTTCTGCCTTATTTTTGGTCACCATCGGAAATCTCATAACCGGGATTGTGCTGGGGGTTTCTACAGCGAGGTTGGAGATGCTCCCCGCCCTGATCGTCTTGATACCGGGAGCCATCGATATGAGGGGGAATACCTACGGCTCCTTGGGGTCGAGATTGGGGTCCTATCTCCATACGGGCCAGGTTTATCCAACCTTTAAAAGGACGAAGATCATCGATGAAAATGTATTCTCGGCCTTTATTCTGAGTCTGATGATGAGCATATACCTGGGCTTTGTTGCGAGCATATTTGCCAGGGCCATAGGGATCGAGGTCTCATTAATTGAGCTGACAACCATCTCTATCTTTGCCGGTGTAATCTCTGGATTCTTTCTGCTCTGGGTCACGATATCGATCGCCTTTTTGAGCTATAGGAGTGGTTGGGATCCCGACAATCTGACCTCGCCACTTATAACTGTGGCGGGGGATATGGTGACGTTGCCCCTCTTGTTCATTTCCATGGATTTTGTTCTGAGGCTGCCGAAAGAGTGGTCGCAGCTATCTTTTGCATTTTTCGTCCTCTCGGCATTTCTAGGGGTCCTCTATACAGGTATAAGATCCTCCGAAATGTCCTACTCAAAGAAGATCTTGATGGAGAGTGCACCGATGTTCTTCGTAAGTGGACTCCTGAGCACCAGTTCTGGCATAATACTGGGAGGTAGGGTGGCGAGCCTCATAGGCATGGCGGGGATTCTGACCCTCCTCCCAGCCTTTCTGGAGGATGGAGGTGCAATAAGTGGTATCTTGGCGGCCAAGCTCTCCTCTTCACTCCATCTAGGTAGCATCGAATATAGCATATTGCCGAATAAAGATAGCCTGGTTCTATTCTTGTTCACCCATACGTTGGGGGCCTTTGTCTTCACTCTGATGGGCTCATTCGCCTACTTTATAAACTTGGCCATCCACTTAGAGACCCCCCCGCTGAGGAAGATGGTATTGGCTAGCATTATAGCAGGGGAAGTTTTGATACTCTTGATGAATTTTATAGTCTATTACCTCTCAATGATCTCTTACAGAGTTGGGCTGGATCCCGACAATACTGTTATACCCACGGTTACCAGCCTGATGGACTTCTTTGGAACGGCCTGTTTGATCACCACAATAATTCTCATGGGGATCATTTGAATGACAATATCGAAATATTTATGTTAAGAGCGGTCGAGGGTAGTCCATGGATAAAATAGCTATAATGGGGGGCACAGGATTTCGGGATTTGGGACTGGGCGAGATTCGAGAGGCTTTGAGCGTTGAGACCCCTTATGGCGTTGCAAATTTGATGGTGGGCATGATAGAGGGGAGGGAGGTCATCTTCCTCCCTAGACACGGAACAGATCATTCCATTCCTCCTCACAAAATAAATTACAGGAGAAATATTTCCGCCTTGAAGAGCTCAGGCGTTGGGAGGATAATATCGATAAACTCTGTCGGGGGGATAAATGAGAGTTTTTCCCCCGGTGATATCGTGATCCCCGATGATTTCATCGATTTTACAAAGGATAGGGCGGCGACCTTCTATGACGATTCCATCGTTCATGTGGATGTGACTGAGCCTTACTGCCCGGAGATCAGAAGGGTGCTCTTAGAAGCCACTGAAAAGGTGGTAGGTAAAGTGTTTGATGGAGGAGTCTATGCCTGCACAGAAGGGCCCAGATTCGAGACCCCCGCAGAGATAAGGATGGTTAAGCTTCTGGGTTGTGATGTAGTCGGGATGGTGGGCTTGCCAGAGGTTGTTTTGGCTAGGGAGAAGGAGATGTGCTATGCCTCCATCTGCACCGTGACAAATTACGCCGCTGGTATCTCCAAAGAAAAACTTACAGTATCGGAAGTGAAAGAGGTCATAAAGAAGAATCGAGAAGATATGAAGAAGATCTTGGTTGAAGTGATAGGGGAGATGCCGGAAGAGAGGAGTTGCGGATGCAAGGATGCGTTGAAGGATGCTAAGGCATAGGCTATTAGATGTAGTCTACCTTTCAAGTACAATTAAGAGAAGGGGAAAAGACCATGAGGGGGTTCGACAACGACGAGACCGCTCAGATTTTCACTACCGCTTTCAGGGACTACCGAAACTTTGTTAGAC
>JBHIFP010000064.1:0-9630 GCA_046761145.1 Hydrothermarchaeales archaeon (SeqCode) | reverse complement strand
CTGCTACCCTCTGGGCTGTACTTTATCGCGTTGGACAGAAGGTTGGAAAAGACATCTTCAATAACGGAATTTACCTCTGCAAGGCATTGTTCTTTTCTTTTGTATTCGACTTCCATACCCTTTTCATCGAGCATGGGCTTCAAACCCTCTATAACTCTTCCCCAAATTTCGTTCAGGTCTACCTCCTCTAACTCAAATTCTTCTGCGCTTTCTATCTTTGCGAGTTTAGATGCATTTTCGACCATTCCCTCGATCCTTTCCGCGCTTTTATCTATGACCTTCAATTCTTCCCTTATGTCGCCCAGAGAGTCCTCCTCCATAGCGAGCATGGAAGTGGTCCTGATTACGCCCGTAGGGTTCAACAAGTCATGACGCATGATATCCATGAAGAGGTCTTTGAGTTGATTGGAACGCTCGAGTTGCCTTGCATATTCAACTAATTTTTCTTCTGCCTTCTTCCTCTCCGTTATATCTCTCGAAATTTTAATTAAATTTACAACTTTGCCTTTGTGATCTTTAATTGGACTTACGACAGATTCCCACCATTTATTGCAGCCTTTTGGAGTCACCGACTCATACTGGAAATTTACGACTTCGCCTTCTCTGGCCTTTTTCAATGACTCCTCTAACAACCCCTCATACTCCTTTTTGACCATTTTTGACCAATAGACCCCAATGGCATCTTCAAGGCCATCCAGTTCATTGAGCATTACCCCTCCATTATTCATATGAATTATCTTTCCATCTAAATCTAGAAGGCAGATACAATCTGAAGATCTTTCAACCAAAGTCCTGTACCTCTCTTCCGACTCTTTTATTCGACGTTGAAATTCTTCTCTCTCTTTTTTTAACTCGAATTTCTTGATATTTTCTTTCACAATTATGGGAATCGCTTCCAAGCTATCGAAAGTTTTTCTTACGTAATCACTTGCGCCCTTCTTCAGCGCATCAACTGCCACTTTCTCAGAACCTACTCCAGTCAGCATAACGATAGGGACCTCAACACCTCCTTCGTTGACCCTTTCCAGTATCTCCAATCCATTCATCTCTGGAAGTTCAAAATCCAATAGAACAAGATCATAACACCCCTTGACAATCTTCTCAAGCCCCTCTGGTCCTGTTTCAGCACGTTCGATATCGTAATTGTCCTTGCTTTGATCCAATGCATCCTTGACCATTCTAAAATGGGTTTCGCTGTCCTCAACTATCAGTATCTTCTCTTTGCCATCCTCCACTCAACTCACCTTTTTGGCGTTCAAGATATCTATGGATTTTCCCTTATTCATTTTACTGTTATGCCGCTCTTTAAATCTTTGGTAGTTACTGATCATACCTTCTACTTCACAACTCCTCCAGGCAACTCTTTGTTGACAATATGGAGATCGGTACCAAGTGATGTCGATCGCCCTTCTAACCTATCTTCTACTCCACGATTCGATCAACCGCTCGATCTCCTCCCTCCTTTTTTTGTAGATCTCTACTTGTTCTTCTTCATTCTCGATGAGCTCTTTGAGGACCGCAATGCCATTTGTGCCTTTCCAAGCCTGATCTTCTAGAGTCTTTTGGAGCTCTATCAATAGATTCTGGTGCAGCCTCTCGGACTTCAAAATTTCTTCGTGTTCTTCCGATAGATTATCAAAGATACCTTTCAGCCTACTCCTCTCAGCAGTGATCAAAGAGAACGTACTGAGAGCATCTTTGACGCTCGATAATAACCTCTCCCTTGTAAATGGCTTAGAGATGTAGTCCGTGAGCCTTTCGATGTATCTTTTCTGGAAGGTTTTATCTGTGAGCGGCTTGACCGTTAGCATTATTACGGGGGTATAGTCCAATTCCACATCCCCTCTTATCTTTTTCAGCACTTGCCAGCCGTCCACTTCGGGCATCATGATGTCGAGGATTATCAGATCTGGCTTATCGTGTTTGAGCATCTCCAAGCATTCTTTGCCACCGCTCGCTTCTGTGACTTCGTATCCTTCTTTCTCGAGAATCCCTCTGACAACGAGTCTTATATCGGCTTCATCATCTACAATCATTATCTTGGTCATCTTAAACCTCAATGGGGAGTGAATGTGCCCCCTTTGCCCATATCGCTTTCGACCCCAGATATTTTCTCCTGGTGCAACTTAAGAGCGACTTTCGAAATTGTGTTTTTTGTGTTTTACTCATATAGCCCACTTTTCCCTCATTTTACTACATACATGGGGTTTGTCGTATAAAATAATTTTGTCTTCCGATCTGTTTGTCAGTTGGGCATAGGGGATATAGAAGATATCAGTGATATTTTTATAACCCCCATCAATAAGAGGGTACTCAACGTAAAATAACTAGGTGAAAAGATTGAAGATCGTCGTCAGCGGAAAGGGAGGTGTGGGAAAGACAACGTTCTCCGGTACTCTAGCAAGAATCTTTTCGGATAGAGGTTACCGGATCATAGCAGTTGACTCGGACCCTTCGATGAATCTTCACGCTTCTCTGGGAATGGAGAATCCAAGACCCATAATAGAGTTCAGGGATCTGATCTCTGAGAGGACCGCCATCTCGCCCGGAATTTACAATTTGAAGCCAGAGGTCAGCGACATTGTGGATAGGTATTCATCAAAGCGAGAGAACATAAAACTCATAGTGATGGGCACCGTCGAAGAGGCCGGCGGAGGATGTGTCTGTCCCGAGAATACTTTTCTCCGTGCCCTTCTTAGACATATAGTGGTAAAGAGGGGCGAATTCGTGATCCTCGATACCGAAGCTGGACTGGAGCACTTGGGCCGAGGAACTGCCAAGAAGTTCGACATTATGATAGTGATGGTAGAGCCGAGTAATAAAGCAGTAGAAACCGCGAACAGAATCCAAGTCCTGTCTAAACAGATAGGAATCCGAAGGGTGTATGCAGTCGGGAACAAAGTGAAGTCGAAGGAGCAAGAGGACTACATAACGGCAAACACAGATTTTGATGTCCTCGGATTTATCCCTCTTGACGAGGCCGTAATTGAAGCCGATATGCAGAATAGGCCTCTTTACGATCACGATTCTATAGCCTTAGATGCCATCAAAGGGCTCTCCAAAAAGATAGAGGAAACAACATAAGAAGTCCATTTACATTTTTTTACAAAGGTTAATCTATATCTTAATCAAGAGACGATTACGAAAGGAAGGAGGTAGGAAATGCCGGTTACAATAGGTTTTATAGGAAGTTCCAAGAGGGGTCCAGTCAACGACCCCCAACTGATCAGGAGGTGGGGGCAATTTGTTATCAAGTTCGGAAGTTTCTTGATGAGTAAGTACCTTGCCCATGCCGTTTATGGGTTCTTCAACAACGGTGGCTCTAGGTGTTATGTCGTGAATGTAGGGGAAGCTGAAGAAGGGAGCCCAGACATAAAATCCGGTCTTGAGGCCTTCGACAAGATAGATGATATCGATTTTGTGGTTGCGCCAGGACAAACCGATTTAGAGGTCCACGACGCTATCTTGAGTCATTGCAAAAATCATGGAACCCGTTTTGCGATTCTCGATACAATCGGAGAGATAAAAGAGGAGGAGAAAGAGAAAGCGGAGGAAAGTGGAGCGGATGAAGAGGCCCACGAAGTCGGGGGAGAAGAGAAAGAAGCCGAATCCGAAGCGGAGGAAGGTGGAGAGGGCCCGAAAGGTATAGAAGCCCTGCCTGAATTGGAGGACACGGAACACGGCTTATACTTCTTCCCATGGATATGGGTCAAGGGTCCAAAAGGAGAAGATACAATCGTCCCACCAAGTGGGCATATAGCGGGGCTATATGCGTCCAGTTCTGAGGAGGATAAACGCACTCCACCCGTAAATAGAAGGTTAATGGGGGCAATTTCGTTGACGTACAGGGTTAGAGATGCCGATCAGAGGGTTCTCAATTCCAGGGGGATAGAGTGCCTCCGCTTTCATCCCAAAGAAGTGATATGTATCGTAGGGCACGACACATTTCTCGATAGCTATTACTGAGTTAAGGAATGGACTTAAACTCCAATTCGTCCCCTATCTCGATCTCTTTTTCTTTAGCAACCCCCTTATTGACCTCCAAAACCCACTTGCAACCCTTTCTTGGGCTGTAATATCTCCATGGGTATAACGTCTCTATCTCGACCACCTTCAAATCTTCATTTATAAAGATGAGATCTATTGGAAATCTCATGAAGAATCCATGGATCGATCTCGATCTACTCAAAGGCGAAAACTCTATCAATAGCCCCTCATCCCTCGGCAATGAACTTTTGAACATCAGACCTTTGAGCCTCGAGAAGAAGGCGTCGGCAACAGAACAGGTACAGATCAAATTTGCCCTGCTGGTATTGTGTACCTCATACTTCATCCAACCGCCAAATATTTATCTCTGATAGGGCTATATAAACCCGATGAGCGATAAAGTCTCGAAGTCAGTGGTCGAACAGGCGGTAAAACTTGCCGAGTCGATAAAGGCAGACGCGATATTGGTCTTGACGGAAACCGGGGAAAGCTACGATCTGGTCTCTGAGCACAAACCAAAGATCCCCGTCGTCGCGGCAACCCCAGAGGAGGGGACCTTCAAGCAGTTGGTCAAGAAAGCGATGATCGACACATTGGATATCGACTTTTTGGACATAACCAAGGGGGAAACCTCGAGCAGTACTTACGCGATGAAACTTACACATCGAGAGGCGTCGAGATTGGCCGGAATTGAGGATGCCATAGTCCTTGGTATCAGAAAAGGCATCTTCGGGGATAAGGACGTGGTTGTGATAGTCAGCTCGACCTTGACAGATGAAGCAGATGCTATTTTGATCTATGAGATCAAGAAGGAAGACTTGGACTTCTCCCTATTTGAGGCCCTGAAAAAGATGAACATCAAACAGGATGTCTTCGAGGCCGTCCTCAATGTCGCATTGGAGATCGGCAGAGAGGGTAGAGAGGGGAGGTTGGTCGGAACAGCCTTCATAGTCGGGGATAGCGAGGAGGTGATGAAGAGATCGAAGCAGCTCGTGATGAATCCCTTCAAGGGGCATCTCATCGGGGAGAGGGCAATTACAAATCCGGCGATTAAAGAGACTGTGAAGGAACTCTCCCAACTAGATGGGGTCTTTGTGATCACCGAAGATGGGGTCATCGAGGCCGCTGGCAGGCACCTGAATGTAGATGTGGATAAGGTCGATCTCCCCCAAGGATTCGGTTCTATGCACGCTGCCGTTTCGGCTGTGACGATGGAGACCAATTCCCTGGGGATAATCGTATCGAAGAGCGGGGGAATTGTCAGAGTTATGAGCGATGGGGCCACCATCAAGACCATCGAACCTCAGAAGAGGATCGCGTTAAGCCTTTGAGTGTCTTGGTGCTTTGATTTGACATATGATTAAGCTTGACACAGAAAAGTAAAGCAGATTCGATTGACATGATGTCTGCATTCCAATAAATATTGACTATGTGCACATTTTATATATTTTGTATACGAGGTGAGAAAGATGTCGCTGGTATCGACAAGACTCCCCCCAGACATGAATAAGGAGATAGAGTGGTATGCCGAAAAGGAGCACATCGGAAAGACCGTCGCCCTTAGAAAGATACTCGAAAGGGGCCTAAGAGAGGTCAGGGTCGAGCATGCCCTCGAAGAGTACCGGGAGGGTAAGGTCACCCTCTGGAAGGCTTCCGAAATGGCGAGACTCCCCCTATGGGAGATGATGGAGTTAATAAAGGAGAAGGGTATCCCTGCACCGTATACCCTAAAGGATGTGGAAGAGGACATAAAGGCGGTCTTTGGAGACTGATGGGGACGTGAAATGGTAAAGGCTACCGTGAGCAATTCAACGCCCCTTATATATCT
Organism: Hydrothermarchaeales archaeon (SeqCode); assembly: GCA_046761145.1. Taxonomy (GTDB): domain Archaea; phylum Hydrothermarchaeota; class Hydrothermarchaeia; order Hydrothermarchaeales; family SZUA-236; genus JBHIFP01. The sequence continues at coordinate 3,815 of JBHIFP010000064.1, read as the reverse complement.
CGCAAAGATAGAGAAAGTCGAGCTTTTAAAAGAGATATTCGAGAAGGTGTACATCCCAGAAGAGGTCTTTGAAGAGTCCGTGGTGAAGGGCAGGGAACTCAGCAAGAAAGAGGTTTTCCCGCTGGAAGAACTGATCGAAGAGGGGTTTATCGAAGTCAAAGGTGCTGCAAGACGGATAAAAGGCATCGAAACCCTGCACAAAGGCGAGATGGAGGCGATTTCTCTTGCAAAGGACTTGAAAATCAAGACACTGCTGATTGACGACAGGGAGGGTTTAGGGGTTGCTAGGGTATTCGGCCTTCAACCTAGGAGGACAACTGCTGTACTTTTGATGTTTTACCGTGATGGGATAATCGATTACAAGGAGCTCTGTGACTCCCTCTTGAGGTTGAGCGAAGAAGGATATTTCATGAAGGCAGAGGTTTACAATGAACTGATAAAAAAGGCGGGGGAGCTGAAGTGATAGTGATTAAGATACAATATCGAAAGTGGTACTCTTCGAAAGGTAGTTCCAGTAAAATAAGGATTGAAACGACGAGGATATAACACAATCATACAACTCTTTCCAACATTGCCTCGAGTTTTGTTTTGCTATCAAAGAGCTCCTGCTCGCTCTGCACCTCGATTACAATAGAGCTTTTGTTTACGATCTTCTTCAATGCCTCAATAACCCTTCTAAAGTCTATGTTGCCCGACCCAATACCTCGATGCAGATCATCTCTTCCGTCATTGTCGTGGAGGTGAATGTGATGGATGGAGTCCTCCAGTTCTTTTATGTAATCCATTATGTGGCCACAAGTATTTGCATGTCCAACATCCAGAGTCAAGAAGAGGCCGTCTTCCCCAACTCGATCTCTTATCTCCTTTATCTCTCCTATTGTGGAAGATATGCTGCCGAAAAAATTGGGAGCATTCTCCAAGCAAACCTTCATATCGAAATCCCTAGCAAATTCCACGATTCTGGCCACGCTTTGCACATTGATTTCTCTAACCTCATCCTCGAAGTACATGCCCATAGGTGACAACCTACCAGAGTGGATATTTATCAACTCTGCGCCCAAAAAATTTCCCGTTTTAATCGCGTCGAAGATCTGATTTATGGCCTCTTCTCTCAACTTATAATTGAGGCTCGCGATATTCAGATCGGAGAATGGAGCATGGGCAAATATCCCCAATCCATAGGACTCTACCGACTCCTTTATCTTTGTAAAATCTCGGGGCGCGTGCCCCCTCTCCAATATTATCTCCCAAGCCTCGAAGTCCGCTGCGTTTATCCTTTCCAACGCATCCTTGGCGGGGTATTTCAAAAAGGCTAGGGATGAGGCACCGATCACGATCTTATCCCCCCTCTTTACCCCCATTTTTCGAGGTAAGCCACTCTATAAATTCTACGTCCACATCCTTTACAGTCACCTCAATAGAGCCCAAGTAAGAATAATCGTTGGACTCCACGAAGTTTATCGCCCCCATAAATGCAGCCTGCTTGTTCAGCTTGAAGGACAATTCAGTCCCTTTCAACGAGGATATCAGCAGTGTCCTTGCAGAATCTCGTATGCGTTGACTTCGAAGTAAGAGCCGAAATTCTTCCAAGGTTTCTTTCCCCTCACCTTCTCCCACCAATATTCTTCCGTCTTCAATTTCAGAGATTTTAAGGGCGGGAAAGATGTTTCTAATGGCCTTCTCGACTTTATCTCTATCTTCCGTGGGATTTACCACTGCCTTAATGATGGTCTTCATGGCAACCACTTAAAATACGTCATAAATATATCTTTTCAGACATGATCGAAGCGGCTCGATTGGTTGAACAAAGCTTACTACCTTATTTTAAATATATGCCCTTCGAATAGTTAAAACCGGTGGTCCTTTGCAGCAATACTTCCCCTATAAATCGTATTATCCCCATCAAGAGGAGTTCATTGCATTTGTACATTCGTCAGTTAAAGCGGGAGAGAACGTTGTTGTGGAGTCCCCTACCGGTTCTGGAAAAACTGTAGCAGTGCTGGCCGCAATTTTGCCCATTGCAAAAGAGGAGGGCAAGAGGGTGATCTACCTTTCCAGAACCCATGAGCAGATGGACAGGGTCATCGAGGAGCTGGAGAAGATATCGAGAGAGGTGGAGGTAGGGGGCATATCTTTCAAGAGCAGAAGGAATCTCTGCCTCAACGATCTTGTGGTCGATAACACCAGGACAACCCTCGAAGGGATGTATGTCTGCAACCTCTTAAGAAAGAACAACAATTGCAAGTTCTATGAAAATGTCAAAGAAGGTATACGCACTGAAGATCTTAGGAATAGGATACTGGAAAAGCCCATGAAAGCCAGAGATATACTCAAGCTCTGCTCTGACTTTGAGGCGTGTCCATATGAGATAGCAAAGCACGCGATGAAAGAATGCGACGTAATAGCATGTAGCTATCTTTACATCTTTGATCCCTACATAAGAGAGCGATTCCTAAAATCCCTCGAGATCTCCATGGAGGACGCGATAATCGTCCTCGATGAGGCTCACAACCTACCAAAACTCGGAATCGAGTTAGCCAGTTATACCTTAACCGAGATCGGAGTCTTAAATGCGGTAAGAGAGGCAAGGGATAACGACTTTCGCGATGAAAAGAACTTTCTCGATCTGCTCCTCTCCTTTCTTGAGGATTACTCTGCAGAAGAGAAGAGGATCGATGCCTGCGATCTCTTGAATCATCTTGAATATGGTCCTGACTTAAAGAGGGCCTTTGACGAGATGATAGAAAAGGGCGACTCCATCAGAGAGAGAAAGTTGGAGATTGGAAAGAGACCTACATCCTCCCTGTACTCTACCGGAAATTTCTTGATGCAATGGCTCTTGTGCAAAGATAGAGAAGACTTTGCCTTCTTTATCTCTGAATACAAAACGCAAGTAGGCGAAAAGAAAACAAAGCTCGAGATAGTTTCTCTTGATCCGAGAAACATAACTCAAGATGTCTTTGAAAACGCGTTCTGCTCTATCAGCATGAGCGGGACTTTGACGCCCATGGAGCCCTATTGTAAGCTCGTCGGTATCAAAGATCATGCTACGAGGGCATTCCCTTCCCCTTTTCCCAAAGAGAACATCGCCGTCTTCGCCGACAGATCGGTATCGACCCTTGGTAGTAAGCGCACCCCGGAGATGTATAAGCAGATTGGGGAAAAAGTTGGAAGGTTCTCTGAGATTATACCAAGTAATGTGCTGGTATTCTTTCCTTCCTATGTGGTATTGAATGGAGTTTTAGACGCTGGGATCACGACCACCAAACCCCTATTCATAGAGCGTTCGGATACGACTTCCAAAGAGAACAACTCCATGATACGGCGATTCAAGAGATGCTGGAATAAGGGCGGTGCCGTTCTCCTTGGGGTTCAACAGGGGCGCAATAGCGAGGGACAGGATTTTCCAGGCGGAGAGGCAAATGGGGTTATAGTTGTAGGGATCCCCTATGCACAACATACGGCAAGGGTCGATGCCCAGATTAAGTACTATGAAACCGTATTTCCGGGCACGTGGTATCATGCCGGATACAGGTCCTATAGCATCGGCGAATTCTATGCATACCTCTTGCCGGCATATAGGGCGATGAATCAAGCGGCTGGAAGGGCCCATAGAAGGCTGAGCGATAAAGCGGCGATAATATTCCTAGAGAATCGCATCGCAAGCGATAGTAAGGTTATCATTAACATATCACCTTGGATAAAAGAGTATATGCAGGTCATGAACTCTTCGTCGTTGGAGAAGGAGTTAAAGAAATTTTATAACATCTCCCACGGCTAAAACCCCTTCTTTTAAGGAGGGGATAAAATAAAGC
>JBHIFP010000063.1:0-9684 GCA_046761145.1 Hydrothermarchaeales archaeon (SeqCode) | reverse complement strand
CTTAAACTCCCAGCTATCTCTCCCCCGACTTGAGCAGAGGAAGGCCTTTTTGGAGCGCATCGTCTGAAATTCCATCTAGAAGTTCACTATAATTATATCGCGTCGTCGGTAGGTTGAGTATGTCTTCCTTGGTGATCTCGTCCTCTTTAAGCAGTACAGCCTTTGCCCTCTTCATCAAAGAAGTATTTTTGGATAGCCCCATTTTACTCTCAAAAAACTCGAATGCGGTGCTATATAAACCTTGAGATGAATAGCTCCTCTAAAATACCAGATTTATCTTGGATTCGGAGGCCTCTTTGACATACGTGGCCACCCCCACTATCTTCTCGACCTCATCGATAAGATCCTCTCTTTTCAGCCCCATTAAGTTCATTGGGTGGTCACAGACCAAGAACCTTACGCCCAAAGCTCTAGCCTCCTCTATCATCTCCGGAATGGATTGTATCTCCTCAGCCATCATCCTCCTCATCATCCACCCGCCCAATCCAAACACGTTGAACTTCGACGGGCTGAGCTTGTGAGCTCCGCCTCTCGTCATGAAGTTGATCAGTTTATTCATCAAGTTATCGCCCCGTATCAGGGGGCCCTCTTTTTTGACTATGTTCACCCCCCAACACGTGAAGAATAAAACCACGTCCATACCCGATGCCGCCGAACCTATGGCGACGTTGAACGCGGCGCATGCCTTGTCCAATTCATCGCTGAAGATGATAATAGAAACCTTCTCGGCCATATCACGCCCCTTCTACGCAGTGTTTAGAGTTTGGCAACCTTCCTGACGAAATATTTTTTAAATCCTCCTGCATCCTCCATCTTCAGGAGTTCGTTCCCAGTTGTCTGACACCAAGCGGGGATATCATTCTCGGCAACTGGATCATCCGCATGGATCTCCAATACTTCTCCGTCCTCCATCTTCCTCGTCATCTTGGCCATCTCTACGATGGGCTTAGGACACTTCAAACCGATGCAGTCCAATACTCGATTAGGGCCCATGGAACCACTTCTAAAATGTCAATGATGCCTTGTGTTTCTCGATCTCGTTGACCACTTGAGAATTGTCTATCACTTCAACGCCGCCGATTAAATCATCTTTGATTAAACCCCTCCTGTCTAAAGATGGCCTCAGTGCCAATATGCGCCCTCCGAGCTCCAAGAAATCTTCGATGTAGTTGGTGTTATTCGGTAGCTCTATCCCAGAGGGATCTTGGTTCTTGACACCAAAATACACGCCTTCATCCATTAACAATATTGTTGCATTCTCTTCCGTGGCCAATACAGCATTTCCTACTTGAATGGCGTTGAAGCTGTCGTCAAATAGGCCATATGTACCCTGGGTCAGAAAGATCAATATGCCGGTTCCTTCCTCCCCCACCCCAGTACTTTTCTTCTCCAACAATTTCTGGGTGTCTATGATACATTCGTCGCCGCATTCTTCGGGTTTCTCCATATCCTCACCTCGAAAAGGTTATCACCTTATTCGATTCTTTTAGCCAGTCGATAAAGTCGAAGAGCCCTACCAGGGGGATCCCCTCGATTATATCCCCCTTGATTACCTCCCTGGCCTCCGCACATCTCGCACATATCTTTACATTGACGCCCCTCTTTAACGCTTGGCGTAATCGCTCCCCAACATTTGGGAAGGACTTCGGTTCTTTGACGTGGGGCACCCAAACGCCATCGCAGTAAAGGTAAAGGTTCACGTTGTGCCCTTTCTCCTTGGCTTTTAGAGCGAAGTTGACCGCCAAATCCGCGTATTCAGACTCGTAAGGCCCCCTGTTTAACAATATGGTTAAAGTCTTGGCCATCTCCTAACCTCAGAATATTATTACCTTATCCCATTCTTCCATCACGAGGTCCACCAACTCGTCGTAAGGCTCATCTGAAACCTTTACGTCCTCGATGAGCTTCTCCGGGGATAGACCCGCCGCCTTCAGGTGTTGTTTGCTCGCGGCCACTTTGCACCCTCGTTCGATGAGATTGGAGAGTCTCTTCTCTATCAAGGGTTGTCCTTTCTTTGCAACCCATATTCCGTCGCTCAAGAGAAAAATCCCGACTTGATTTCCCAACGTCAATGCATCTTCCCCGAGGGATAATGCATTCTCTACGTCTTCGCTGGCATTGGGCGTTTTGGTGATTATCACTCCCAACTTTAGCGGTCTTGCCTTCTCGATCAATTCTTTTATCTCGTCGACGCTCAAAACCCCATAAGCATTAAACTTTTTGTTTATGGAGATGGCGGGCGCTTTGGTGATGCCCCTCTCTTCGGCATCTTTCGATGGAAATGGCAATAATTTGACTTCAAAATCATAGGTAGTGATGTTCAGCTCTTTGTCTATCTCATAATCGATGCCCTTTTCAGAAACCACATCCATGACGTTCTTTGTCAAGGTCGAACATGGTTTTCCAGGAGGGATATTCCTAAACACCTCGATCACGGTTCTCAATGTGTTACTCCTCCGATCTTTATCTCTTTAGCCAACTTTTCGTTCTCGGCCAACTGCTCGCGGAGTATCTCCCTCATTATGTCGAAGGCTTGGATGATCTTTGGGTTATTGATAGAGTAATAGATGTTCACACCTTCCCTCCTCGTGGTAACGATTCCCTTCCCCCGTAGGATTGCGAGGTGCTGAGAGAGATTGGATTGGTTTATATCAGACAATTGAACCAATTCGCTCACGGACTTTTCTCCATCCCTTAATAAGTTCAGAATTTCCAACCGTTTGGGATTTGAAAGCGTACGGCATATCTCAGCATGTAGCCTATATACCCTTTTGTCCATGAAAATTCCTCTTTATATTCATATATTCTAAGTACTTAATATGTTTATAAGCTTGGTTAAAGGAAGTTAACTGCTTGATGCACATCTTGAATGCAAGTTCATATAATCACCTACAACTAGAAATGGTCTAAAGCAGGTCCCTCCTCTTCTCCTCGAACTCTTCTTTGCCGATCTCCCCTCTGGCATAACGCTTTTTCAGGATATCTAAAGCAGTTTCAGTAGCTCTTGGTTCTGTACCAACAGTCTTGCTCTGATCGATGAACCACTTTATCAACAGCACTATCCCAGCTATGATTAGGATCCAAAAGATAAATCCGAATATCATCCAGCCTGCTCCGAATCCATAGCTGCCCATCGTTCCTCCATATCCATGCATCATATTATTTACCTCTTTTTTTTATTTTTAACTATATTATAATATTAGAATGTATAAATATTTTTTCCCAAATTTCTCCCAATTCTCACATCTCTTAATCGAAACTGCTTCTCCTCGGAATGATTTTTCACAATGCCTCCAATCATAATAATGGACTGCATCGATATGGCTGGCTCCCCCCCATTCAATTCGACCAATGGCGTTTAAAATCATTTACTTTCCATGTACGGCTGACTGCGCCTCATAAAGCTTTGCAACCCTCTCCGTCGTATCGGTCTCGTCTATGCTTTTGTCATCTCTAAACCTTATAACCCTCGGGAACCTTAGGGCGAAGCCGGACTCGTACTTTGGCGACTTCTGTATCTCTTGATAAGCGATCTCGACGACTACCTCCGGTTTTATCCTGACTTCGCTACCTGAGGTGTACTCTATCAAAGGCTTCAAGAGCTTGGTAAACTCTTCCAATTGCTCTTCCGTCATTCCCGTGCCGACCCTGCCTACGGGGACAAACTCGCCCGTAGTTTCGTCCCTCGCCCCCAGGATATAAGAGCTGAGCCAACCAGCCCTCTTTCCGGTGCCCCATAAAGCCCCGGTTATGACCAAATCTAATGTCTCCATTATGGGTTTGATCTTGTACATGTGCCCCACTCGCGCGCCGGGAATGTAGGAGGCATCCAAACTCTTTATCATGATCCCCTCGTGACCCATCTCAAGTGCTTCGTGGTAGAATTTCTCAACCTTCTCAATATCCGTGGTTACCAACTGCTGAGCCAATTCAAATTCTTCCTCAATGGGAGTAACAATTTCCTTCAATTTTTCCCTTCTCCTCTCGAATCTCTCATCTATCATGTTCTTCCCGTCGACGAACAAGATGTCGAAGAGATACACCACGAAGGGTATCTTTTCCGCTGTTTTCTTGACGTCGTACTTCCTCCTGAACCTACGCAGGATATCCTGGAACGGCCTCGGCATCTTGGTTTTTGGGTCAATAGCGACCGCCTCCCCATCTACGATGGCGTCCTTTGCCTTGATGGCCTCCAACGATCTTTTTACAACATCCGGGAGTGGAGCGGTTACATCCTCGAGCCTCCTGGAGAATATCTTCACCTCCCGCCCATGCTTGTGGATCTGTACCCTGGCACCATCGTACTTGATCTCTATGGCCGCCCTTCCCACATCCTCTAACCCCTTTTCCATCGACGGCGCCAGCTGTGCCAACATGGGCCTCAGTGGCACGCCTACCTCCATGGATAGCTCCTCTAGCCCCCTCTCACCTTCCTTTGCAGCCGTCAATGCAACCTTGCCAAAGTCATTGGTCAGCATGAAGGCGCGCTCTACGGTCCCGACGGGTACTTGGAAGGCCTTTGCAATTGCATCTCTAACCAAGCCTTCGGCGACCCCCACCCTGAGTTCGCCCAATATCGTTCTCACCAGATACTTGGCCTCTTGAGGAGATGCATTCGATAAGAGATCCGAGATTAGCTTGATCTTCTTGGCTTGGGCCTTGCTCCCCGTCATTTGAGAGACTTTCTCGAAGGCGTCTTGAACGTCGTGAATGGTCAATCTTTTATAAAAGAGCGAGGTCTGGATCTTCTTTTCGAATATTCTCTCGGCGGCCAGACCAACATCTCCTTCCTCCCTCAACAAATCCTCTATCTCCCTCTTCTGTTTCCCGCTCACAAATGAGATGGATTCGTACAACAGTCCAGGGCCCACACCCAATTCCAGAGGACTCCACTCCGGAAAGACGACCCCCATAATCAGCAATGGAACTATTGGAAGCAGATCTTCCGGCACCTTGACCAAAAAATCGGCGATTATGTCCGTCTTCTCGAGCTTACTCGTGGTGGCTTCGAGCATCTGGTATACTTTTACCAATTCCCCATAGTTCATGGTAATCCATTAAATTTGGCCGTTAGAGGACTTAAATATATGTCTATAACCCAGCTTCTTTGCGCAAGATACCCGCCATGTCCGTCTTCTCCCAAGTAAAGTCTGGATCATCGCGCCCAAAGTGCCCATAGACCGCGGTTTTCCTGTAGATGGGACACTTGAGCTTTAGATACTCGATCATGGCCCTTGGCCTCAGGTCGAAATGCTTCTCTATCAACTCCACGATCTTGTCCTCCGGTATCTTGTTGGTGCCCATGGTGCTGACCGTAATGGAGACGGGCTTGGCCACACCGATGGCGTATGCAAGTTGGACCTCGCACCTATCGGCTAGGCCCGCAGCCACGACATTCTTTGCCACGTATCTCGCCATATATGATGCAGACCTATCCACCTTGGACGGATCCTTCCCAGAGAAGCATCCCCCCCCATGGCTACCATGCCCTCCATATGTATCCGCTATGATCTTCCTCCCGGTAAGCCCCGTGTCCCCACAGGGCCCGCCGATGACGAATCTCCCCGTCTCGTTGACGTGATATTTCGTCTCTTCATCCAACATCTCAAGGGGGATCACGGCCTTGATGACGTGTTCTATAATATCCCTCTTTATTTGATCATGATCGACGGTATCGTCGTGCTGTGCAGCTATGACGATCGCCTCTACCCTCGTCGCCTTCTTATCGCGATATTCGACGGTCACTTGAGATTTTCCATCGGGTCTTAGATATGGCAAGATACCTTTCTTTCTGCATTCCGCCAAACGCATAGTCAACTTATGGGCGAGGGTTATGGGCAGGGGCATGAATTCTGGCGTCTCGTTGGTTGCATAACCGAACATTAACCCCTGGTCTCCGGCGCCTTGTTCGTGCTCTTCGGTCTCGTTCACTCCTCTTGCGATATCTGGAGACTGCTCGTGAATCGAGACCAGAACGGCGCATGTATCGGCGTCGAAACCCATAGCTGCATCGGTGTAACCTATGTCTCTGATGGTCTCCCTGACTATCTTTTGAATATCGAGATGGGCCTTTGTCGTTATCTCCCCAGCGACGAAGGCAACCCCTGTGGTCAACATGGTCTCGCAGGCAACCCTCCCGTCCGGATCTACTGCGAGTACGGCGTCTAAGACGGCGTCGGAGATCTGATCCGCGATCTTGTCCGGGTGCCCCTCCGTAACGGATTCGGAAGTGAATAGATATCTTCTGTTCTCAATACTGCCGCTATCCATCCTTTCACCGCCCCAAAGTACCTTTGATTTTATTTAATTCTTTCGTTTAGAGCCCTAAATAAACCCGGTTAAATTTACTCGGCCATCAATCGGTCTTTCTGAGCAACAGATCCCCCTTTCTTGCGGCGACAGTCGAGCCAGATAGAACCTCGATCTCATCGCCCTCTTTCCATTTTGTAAATCTTATCAGGTCTTCCGGAATCTCTATAAAATATATACCGCCAAAGGTCCTTTGCAACTTCATCCTACTCACCCATATATCGTCTAAGGAAGATAAAAAGTTTGGGATTGTTTTCAGAACTTTTTCGCTATGTAACTCACCATATTCTCAAAGATGTAGAAGCCGTCTCCTTCTCCTCCCAATCCCGTCCTGGTCCAATCGGGGTAGGTTATCCTATGAAAGGCCCTCTCTGGATGTGGCATGAGACCGAAGATGGTCCCCCTGGGATCGCAGATGCCCGCGATATCGGCGATCGAGCCGTTGGGGTTTTCTGGATACGACCCTTCTGCAAGATTCCCATCCCTCGTGGCATATTTGTAGACGATCTGATCGTTCTCTTCTAGCTCTTTCAAAAATCGGTCTTCTTCTCTTGGAGGTAGGATAAACCTCCCTTCTCCATGGGCCACTGGAAGCCTGAGGAGGTCCATCCCATTTTTGGTGAATATACAACTGCCTCGATTTACCCTCTTGAGGTACACCCACCGATCTTCGTATCTCGACGAGGTGTTGATTCCAAGGGCAACTTGAGGTTCTTCATCGATCCCTCTAAAACCCGGCAACAAACCGGATTCGACGAGGACTTGGAAGCCGTTGCAGATGCCCAAAATCGGCTTTTCTTCCTTTGCAAAGGTCGCCAATAGATCGCCGAACTTATAACCCAATATCTTGGCCAAGATCGCACCCGATCTTATGTGATCCCCAAAGGAGAATCCTCCCGGAATAACGAGGCCATGGTAAGATAGCAGGTCTTCCTCCCCTTTAACCAGCTGATTTATATGGACTACCTCTGCCCTTGTGTCGAATTCTTCCAAGGCATATTGGGTCTCTATGTCGCAATTTGTGCCCGGCGCCCTTACAACGCATATGCGGATATCCTCGATCTTCAAGGGATCACCTCAGAGGCCTCTGCCAACTCTCCCTCAAGGTCTCGAGGTCGGATGAAATCAGCAAACCCTTGGGGCCATAGATCTCGAGTTTCTTTTCCATTTTGGTTCTCCCGATGAAAGCGAAGACATTCCCCTTCATGGCCTTTTCGAACCCATCTTTATCCCTTTTACCGACCTCGACCAAGAACCTGCTATTCGACTCCGAGAAGAGGATGTGATCTTCTCGCATACTTTGCCCGATCGGAACCTTTTCTAGGCGAATCTCCGCCCCGACATCGCCGGAAAAGGCCATCTCTGCCACGGCAACTCCCATGCCACCTTCCGAGAGATCGTGACACGCCCTAACGAGCCCAAGAGCTATGGCCTTTGTCATCGCGTCCATAGATCTCTTTGCCTTCTTTGCTTTCACCTTTGGCACGTCATTCCCCAGATATCCGTGAATCTTGTAGTAATGGGACCCCCCCAACTCGTCGTGCGTTTCTCCGACTATATAGAGGAGACTATCTGGTTTTTTCATGTCCATGGAAACCGCTTTTCTGACGTCGGGTATAATCCCCACAGCGGAGATCAGCAACGTTGGGGTTACCGGGCCACCGGTAGATTCGTTATACAGGCTGTCCTTTCCCGAGATGAACGGCGTTTCGAATCCAACGGCGATATCATAACATGCACGCGCTGCTCTTACTAGACCGCCCAACCTATCGGGCTTTTCTGGGCTTCCCCAAGAGAAGTTGTCCAGTAATGCGACCCTCCTCCCACCGACCGCGACGTTATTCCTGATGGCCTCGTCTATTGCAGATGCAGCCATCCAGTAGGGATCGATCTTGCCATACTCCGGGTTTAGACCATTCGATATTACTATACCTCTCCACGAGTCGTACAAAGGCTTCAGAACGGAAGCGTCTCCCGGACCGTCCTCGAAGATGCCTTGCAGAGGCTTCAGAACGGTCATGGCTTTGACTTCATGGTCGTAAGTCCTGATCACTGACTCCTTACTCGCCACATTGGGCGAAGCCAATATCTCCAATAGATCCGGCGTAAGGTCTTCCGGCATCTCGAGATCTGGTTCTGAGAACCTCTCCGGTTTCCAAATGGCTTCTCTGGTAACCGTGGGCACCTCTCCAAACATGAACTCTATATCCAACTCTCCGACCACTTCACCATCGAATTCGAGGCGAAGAATTCTATCTTCTGTAAACTCCCCGATGGGGGTAGCTTCGACGTCCTCGCCTTCGAAGATCTCGACGACGTCCTCGACGTTCTCCTTCGGCACGCAGATCAACATTCGCTCTTGAGATTCGGAAGTCCATATCTCCCAAGGGGCCATCTTTGGGTATTTTAAGGGGACGCTATCTAGGTGGACAACTGCACCGCATCCGGTCTTCTCCGCCATCTCACCTATCGCAGAAGAGAGTCCACCTCCGCCCAAATCCGTTATCGCAGAACCCAGTCCCAGATCCCTGACTTTTAAGATACCTCTCTTCATCTTTTCCTCCTCGATCGGATCGCCGATCTGCACGGCTGTGACAGATATCTCTTCAGATTCCTCGTGCAACTCGGCAGATGCAAAGGTCACGCCGTGTATCCCATCCCTACCGGTCCTTCCACCGACCAACAATGCGATGTCCCCCGGCTTTACATTCTTGACGTATTTGCCCTTCGGAACTAGGCCAACCGTGCCGCAGTATACCAGAGGATTCCCGATGTAACTTTCGTCGAAGAAGATTGCACCGTTCACTGTCGGGATCCCCATGTTGTTTCCATAAGTACCGATCCCTCCGACGACATAGGAGTAGATGAATCTCGGATGCTTTGTGCCTTGAGGCACCTTTTCGTATGGCAGGTCCAAAGGTCCAAAACAGAGAACGTTGGTATTGGCGATGGGCTCACCCCAGACGCCCAGGATATCCCTTATTACGCCTCCGACCCCTGTCGCTGCACCGCCAAACGGCTCTAGTGCAGAGGGATGGTTGTGGGTCTCGACCTTGAATGCAACGGCGATATCGCCTTCGAAGTCCACAATACCTGCGTTGTCCTCGAAGACCGAGAAGCACCAATCCGGGTCCAGCTCCTCCGTAACCCGTCCAATGTATCGCCTCAGCAGATTTTCGATTCTGCCCTCCTCCGTTTTTATGTTTCCCTTGAAGGTCTTATGCGCGCAATGCTCGGACCACGTCTGGGCCAGTGTCTCGAGTTCGATCCTCGTAGGATTTCTTCCGAGTTTCGAAAAATGATCTCTGATCTTTCGCATCTCTTTTATATTCAAAGACAGTTGCCCCTCCCGGCTTATCTTTAGGAGTTCATCAT
>JBHIFP010000062.1:0-10091 GCA_046761145.1 Hydrothermarchaeales archaeon (SeqCode) | reverse complement strand
AAATTTTTCAATTGTTTCGATGATGTAAGGGATGTAAAAGAAGGTCTTCCGATGTCGATGTTAGCGGTGACCATTATTACTGGGTGTGTCTACCATGGACAAAAATCTGAAAAGGAGGGAATAGCTTGAATGAAAAGAAGATCCTCATGGTGATAGCGCCGAGGAACTTTAGGGATGAAGAGATATTGAGACCAAAAAAGATCTTCGAGGACTCTGGAGCTGAAGTCGTGGTTGCGAGTACTTCCACTGGAACGGCGATGGGTATGTTGGGGGCAAGGATAGACCCGGATATATCCCTCGACCAGGTCGATGCCAAAGACTACGACGCCATCGTGGTAGTTGGAGGGGGAGGCTCCAAACAGTATCTCTGGGATAACGCATTGTTGCAGGACATTGTAAGGGAGGCGCATGGAGAAGGCAAGGTCGTGGCCGCCATCTGCATCTCCCCGGTCGTACTCGCAAAAGCGGGCTTGTTGAAAGGGAAGGAGGCGACCGTATTTCCTTCCTCCGATACGCACCGAGAATTGGAGAAGAACGGCGCGATAATCTCGAGCCAAGAAACCGTTGTTTCTGGAAATATCGTAACCGGAAGGGGGCCAGAATCTGCAGAGGAGTTTGGATACAGAGTCATCGAAACTCTAAGATAGTCTCTGGAGCTGTTCAATGAAGAACATCTTGGTCGTCAACGACGATGGAATAAATTCCCCAGGTATAAGGGCTGCTGTCGATGCAGTGAAAAATCTGGGAAGCATTACCGTAGTCGCCCCCGCCACGCAGCAGAGCGGCGTTGGCAGGTCCTTGTCCCTCTTCGAACCCCTGCGGATTTCCGAGGTTCAGATGAGCAGAGCTAGAGCTTTCTCCATCGATGGAACCCCCGTAGATGCCGTGATCGTCGCGATACACGATATTATGAAACAAAGACCAGATCTCATAGTCTCTGGGATAAACATAGGCGAGAACATGAGTTGCGAGATAACGACCTCGGGTACCGTATGCGCGGCCATCGAAGGCGCCAATCAGGGGGTGCCCTCGATAGCTGTTTCCCTCCATCCCGAGGAAGAGAGTAGATTTGATAGGCTCAGCAGTTCACATCAATTCAACTTCGATCTGGCGAAGAATATAACCCGCAAAGTGTCGAAAAATATCTTGGAGAATGGGTTGCCAGAAGGGGTGGATATACTGAATATCAACGTACCCGAGAATGGCAACGCCCAAGCGGAGATCACGAGGCTCGCGAGGAATATGTACTCCGCTCGAGTACAAAGGCGCCTGGACCCGAGGGGCAGGCCCTACCTCTGGATCGATGGCGACCCGGTATATGAAGCAGAGAAGGGCACAGATGTACATGTCGTTAGAGTAGAAAGATACATCTCCATAACCCCCCTGAGTTTGGATTTTACCACTAAAACCTTTGATATGGCAGGGATAAAGGATATGTTAAAATAACCATCTGCCCGATGATACCTATATTCAGCTTCCATGAGCAAATTCCCTGGCTCCCTTTTTTTATTGAAATTCGGACGGCCAAAGCCAAGGGTTACTGGATCATCGGTCGAGATTTCCTCATTACAAATTGATTGTGCCGAAAGAGAGGGAGAATCTTGGGGTAAGGGATTATATCACGTGTATACAGTAAAATTAATAAGATTAACTTTGAATTTTAAGAGAGGGCCTATAGTCTAGCCAGGACAGGACCGGGGCTTGCGGAGCCTCTAACCCGGGTTCAAATCCCGGTAGGCCCGCTTTATTATAATTTTCAGAAAACAAAAAGGATATTTAAAGCGCAAAATTTTTTGATTTTGATGGTCAAAATTAGCGACCTTGCAGAAGTTAAAATTATATATTAAAACGCATACAAAAGCGATACAAGTGAAAAAAATGGCAGAAGTTGTGCCTGTCAGGCTGAAAGGTAAACTGAAGGAAGTAGTGGATACGCTCGTGAGCACCGGTGTTTACGGGAGCAAGTCAGAGGTTATCAGGTCGGGAATCAGGAGGATAGGGGAGGAGCACGGGTTGATTCCTAAAGGCGCGAGATATCACATAAGAGAACTCCAGTCCATGGTGCTGGAAAAGAGCCCAGAAGAAACGATGGAAAGGCTTGAGAAGATCAGCGATGAGATATGGGAGAAGAGGAAGAAACTCTATACTTAGGGTGCTCCTCGACACAAACGTCTTTATCTTTTCGATTGAGCATCCGAGATCGAACTCAAACATAGCAATCGAGATGGCAATTGACGGCGAGATGGAAATCGTTATCTCCGAGGAGATGAGGCTGGAGTTCATCGAATACCTGAAATCAGAATACGGCAAAGATGCTACCCACCATGCCGACCTATTTTTGAAAAGCCTCCCCGCCATAGAAATTGCGGAGCAAAGGCGTGTCAAGGAGCATATCGACAAACTAGAGGGCAGGATAAAGGAAAAAGACCTGGCACACCTCGCTGCCGCCGAGATTTCGAAGGTAGAGTACATCGTGTCCTACGACAGGGGCTTCAAAAGAGCCAAGACGAAGATACCGGTGCTTTCGCCGAGAGAATTCGTCGAAAGGCACGGGATAGCGCCTTTCGAGAGCGAGTACTAGGGCTGGAAGATAGGAGGTAGATGGGGGAAGATCAAAAATAACTAAATATAAATAGTAATCTTTAAATACTATTAGAATATAGTAATTTCTGGTGATGACATGCCTACTGTAACAGTCACGAGAAATGCCCAGATAACCATCCCGAAAGAGCTCAGAGAGAAACTGGGCATCAAGGTCGGGGACAAGATAAATATACGCCTGGACGACAGCAAGATCATCCTTGAACGTGCAGAAACCCCGTTTGAAAGCGAGTTTCTACCCAAGGGCTTTGACTCCATCCTAAGGAAGTTGAGAACCGATTCAAAGGATAGATTCAAGAGGCTGGGAATACTCCCATGAAGCTCTCCCTCGATACGACCATCCTTGTGGACTTGGATAGGAAAGACGAAGACACCACGGAGGTACTTAAGGCCCTTCTTTCAGAGGGGCATGAAATCTTTATGAGTGCTGTGGTGCCTTCTGAGATCTTTACCGGGGCCTATTTGAGAGAGGATTATAGGGCAGCTGTAGCCAAGGTCAAAAGACTCCTCTCCAGATTCGAGATCGTGCCCTTAAATACGGCCATCGCCGAGACAATAGGGCAGATAAACGCCTACCTGATTATAAATGGTCTGCCTGTTGAATACCAAGATGTTGCCATCGCGGCGACCTTCATCTCCAAAGGGGGAGATTTCCTGCTTACGAAGAACAAGAGACACTTTCTCAGTATACCCGAGTTAAAGGACAAGGTCTTTACGCCGGCCGAATTCAGGGAGAAAGGATTGGTGCAAGCTTAGGTCGAGGGCCAATCTGCCAGCCCAAATAAACACTACCCCTTATTCTAGGCATGCCCCTCAACCAAAGCAATGATGAAATCCCGGGGATCAAAATTCACCCCCCACCTCCTTTGAGCCATTCCACATCTTGACAAACCCATCCATGAAATCATCCGCCCTCCCCTGTAAAGGCCCGTGGATAATCTTTAATGGTTCACTCACTCTTGTAGATAGGGATTTCGGAGGGATTTTATGCGTTTCGGGTACAAATTTCAATACTTGACCCCGACAAAATTTGCACCATAATTCTTCTACGATCCATATCCGCCGCTGAGAGATAAATCCCAGGATCATGATACCAAGCGTATTAATTCAGTTGGGACAGTACGCGATTATATTCGCCTTTGAACCTACAAATCTGGCGGCGATTGAGACAAGCTAAGAAACCGAAATTATTGTTATTCAGTCATCCCAGCCAGCTTCTTCTCTCCCGATTTTGTTGAAAAAGGGGCTTAAAATAATTGGTAAAGGCAGGTCCAAAAATCCTGTCGTTATCAAATAATTTTTCTATCGTTAAACGTTATACAGTATAACGGGATAAAAATGACATTCGTAAAAGTCTATGATAAGTATACCGTTGTGATCCCCAAAAAGATCAGAGAGGCCCTTGGAATAAAGGCAGGGGACATGATAGAAGTTAAGCAGGAGGACCATAGGATAGTGTTATTGCCTATAAAGAAGAGCGAGAAGGCCGTTGAAGAAACCCACGGTATAGTAAGATGGGAGAAAACCATCGAGGAAGGTATAGAGGCGGGCTACAAAAGGTTGGGGAAGGAATCGGTTTGAACTACGTTGACGCAAACATAATCATCCACAACCTAATCGGCGACAGGAGAGTAGGCAAGGCTGCAAAAGAGTATCTGAAGAGCATCACTAGGGGTGAAATCGACGCCTGCACTTCAGTTCACACAATCGCTGAGGTTTATGCCTTCCTCAAGGGCACAGGCAAGAGCGAGCGGGAGATAGGCAAGATACTCTCGAAGGTTTTGAGCTATGGCATAAGACTCCTGCCCTTGAAACCGAGTATTGTTGTCAGTATTCCAGAGGGCATGGAGAAGGGCTGGAAGTACGGCGATACAATACACTACCTGACTATGAAGGAAGAGGGAATCTCTAAGATAGTGAGTGATGACAAATTCTTTGACAAACTCGACGTTCTAAGGATAGATGTGACAAAATTGTGAGGGCTTCTCACCCCCGCCGTCACCCCTCTCCTGACCATTCCGCCGGTACAAATGAGGGGTCCAAGTAACTTTGTCCACAGCTTCGATGGCACCCCTTTTTACCCATCTTTGACAAATCGATTTCCTTTATATGCTAAATAGGGGGCATATACAGCTTATAATAGCTATATATAACAATATTATACTTATTTTAGATATAAAACTTAAAACTCAGCTTATCTCTAGGACCATAGCCGATTATAGTAGTCTTTATTCTCGATTTTATGAATTTGTGAGTGTGTAACTTTTATGGGTAATTTTGCCTACATTTTCTAGAATAAAAAACTTTGTCTTCATGTTGCATCACCTCGCTAAGAGCATGAGCAACACGGTTGTTAAGAATTATCATGCCATCTCAGTATAGCCGAGTTAAAGGACAAGGTCTTTACGCCGGCCGAATTCAGGGAGAAAGGATTGGTGCAAGTTTAGACCGAGGGCCAATCTGCCAGCCCAAATAAACACTCCTATGTGAAGCACCTATCTAAACCCTGATATCTATCATCTATTTTTCACTATACGCGAACGCCCTCGGCAACGGTGCGTGTGAGTATGGGTCTATTTGGACCCCGAAATCCGAGTTGTAATATGCCCAATATCCGATCGCTTCACTTCTATGGGAAGCTTTTTATCTCCGATGATCTACTGACCTATTCCGACAAGATTAAAATAAGAGAACGAACATCCCCCCAATGCAGATGCAAAGGGCTCAGCATGCCAATATGGAGGATCTCAAATGGAATACATATTGTTCATCTGCTTCTTTGTGAGTTTTATAACGACATATCTTCTAACACCTCTCTGGATAAAGGCCGCGAGGAAGGCCAATCTGATCGGCAAGGACCTGAACAAATTCGATATGCCCGAAGTGGCCGAATTTGGGGGCATTGCCGTAGTTGCCGGGTTTATGGCCGGCGTTTTGGCTTACATCGGCCTCGGGACTTTTTACTTTCGTTTCGACACAAATTTGATCCTCATATTGGCGGGCATCTCCACAGTTTTGTGCATAACGATCGTCGGAATGCTGGACGACCTTCTGGGATGGAAGGCCGGATTGAAGCAGTGGCAAAAGCCTTTATTAACCCTCCCTGTTGCCCTGCCGATGATGGCCGTCAATGCGGGGCATTCGACCATGGCAGTACCGTTTTTCGGCACAATAGATTTTGGAATTTTATATCCCCTTGTTATCATACCTTTGGGCATTGCAGGCGCTTCGAATGGCTTTAACATGCTTGCAGGGTTCAATGGACTGGAGGCTGGGCTTGGGGCGGTAATCCTGGGCTTTCTGGGATATGTGGCCTGGCAATCGGGGAATAGCTGGGTGGCTATGCTTTCCATAAGCATGCTCTTTGCCCTTTTAGCTTTCCTTTTGTACAACTGGCATCCTGCCAAGATATTCCCTGGGGACACCCTCACTTACTCTGTCGGCGCCTTGATCGCGTCCGTGGCGATCTTGGGGAATATGGAAAAGATAGCCATGATCTTATTTACTCTATATTTTATTGAGTTCCTCATCAAAGCAAAGACAAAATTTAGGGGCGAGTGTTTTGGAAAGCCGATGGAAGATGACACATTGTCTATACCTAGAGGAAAGATAGAATCCACAACTCACCTGATGATGAAACTTGGTGTGAAAAAAGAGGAGCACGTCGTCTTGGCACTGATTGCAATTCAATTTGTGATTGGCATCTCTGTTATACTTTTTGTGGTATGAAGGGTATTGAGGATGAGCGAGAAATTGAGGATATGCCTAGCATCTTCCGCTGGAGGGCATTTGACCGAATTATTGCAGCTCAAAGAAGTGGTGGATGGACACGACCATTTCTTCGTCACCTTCAAACGCGAGGATACCGAGGATTTTGACGAAGAGGTCTATTTCATAGTCGACCCGAAGAGGAATCCTTTAAAGCTGATAAAAAACTTCGTCCAATCCCTGAAGATAGTTGCAAAGGAAAGGCCCGACGTGATCATTACTACCGGCGCGGGAGTGGTAGTTCCTCTGTGCTACATAGGCAAACTGTTTGGGGCCAAGATAATCTTCATCGAGAGCTTTGCGAGGATCACCTCGAGATCCCTTTCTGGGGCAGTTGTATACCCCATAGCTGATCTGTTCTTTGTCCAGTGGGAGTCCATGCTCACCAAGTACGGAAAAAAGGCTATCTATGGAGGGAGCGTCTTTTGATATTCGCCACCGTTGGCACGCACAACCAAGATTTTACACGGCTTGTCAAGAAGGCCGACGAGATAGCAGGTAAAATCGATGAACGGGTCGTGATCCAGACCGGCCATACGAGGTATGAGCCAAAGAATGCAGAGCACTTCGATTTTGGGTCGAGAAAAACGCTCCAAAGGTTCAATGAAGAAGCAAGAATTATCGTCACCCATGGCGGGGCCGGGAGCATCATCTTCGCCTTGCGGTTCCATAAACCGACGATCGTCGTCCCTAGGTTGAAGAAATTCGGGGAGCACATCAATGACCACCAATTGGAGCTGACGAGGGAGCTCGAGGAGAGGGGGAAGGTGGTGGGCGTTTACGACATGGATGACCTAGAAAAAAAGATAGAGGCTATATCGTCATTTGAAGTTGAAGACTCCGGCAAACCAAGACTGATTATGATGATTAAAGATTATCTGAGGAGTTTGGAAGATGTTGTCGAGAATAAAAGATAAGATCGATAGATCCGATATCTATGCATTTGTCGGATACTCCATTCTAACCGCGATCTTCACTTATCCCATCATCTTAAAGATGGATTACATAGCAGGTAACGACGCGGATGTATATCCTTTTATCTGGGTATTGTGGTGGGTCAAAAAGGCCCTACTGGAATTGCATACAAGTCCTTATTTCAGCAATTACATCTTCTATCCTTCGGGCACCAATCTATCTTTTCATCCCCTCACCTTTTTTAACTCGTTGGTCGCCATCCCACTGCAGTTTATATTCTCCCCAGTGACTAGCTACAATCTACTATTTTTGTTCTCATTTGTAATGTCGGGGTTTGGCGCATATTTATTGACGAGATACCTAACTAAAAATGAGACAGCTTCATTCATCGCTGGTATAATATTTGCCTTCTCTCCATTCAGATTTGCACATGCCCTGGGGCACTTTAATATATTGAGCACCGAGTGGATACCTTTTTATATCCTATATTTGATCAAAACTTTTGAAGAGAAGCCCCTAAGAAATGCCGCATATGCGGCGCTATTTTTGGTTTTGGTTTCTCTCAGCTCGTGGTACTACATGATGTTCATGTTCGTATTCACATTCATATATCTAATCTACAAAAGCGTGGTGAATAGAAGCGCGATGATGAACAAACAGTCCACTCAAAAGCTCTTTATACTCAGCCTCCTTTTCGGTATTTTGATACTCCCCTTTGCCTACCCCATGATAAAGATAGCGTTGTTCGAAGGTTATATGAGGAAGCCCATCGACTCTACCTTTATCGTTTCTGGGGATCTTATCGCCTTTTTTATACCCGCAGAGTTCCACCCCATATTCGGGAGTTTTGTGAAAGGTATCTATTCAAAGTTCACCGGGAATAGGCTTGAAAACAACATCTTCCTTGGTTACTCCGTACTTTTTCTTGCCATGTATGCTGTGATGAAGCTGAAGAGAAAAGAAGTTGGGTTATGGGTTATAGAAGCTGTCGCCTTTTTTGTATTGACTTTGGGTCCGGCGCTGCACATCCTAGGGAGGTTTATATTCCCGTCCCCAATCCCCTTGGGAGGAGTCGCAAGGTCTTTGGGCATCGTCTCTTCCCAACTTGGTCGGGAGTTATTAGATAAGTACGTCGGAATCCCGTTACCTTACCTCTTTCTGTATCTCTTTGTCCCATTCTTTTCGATCTCTAGAACCCCTGCTCGATTTGGAATCATGGTGATGCTCTCGTTGGCAGTCCTCGCGGGTTATGGGATCTCGACACTCCTTGATAGATTCAAAGATAAAAGATGGCGTGGACTTGACCAAAGTAGAGTCTTTGCTTTTGGCCTTTCGGCACTCATCCTCTTTGAATTCCTCGCTATCCCATTCCCCATGGTCTCATCTTCAGTGCCGGATTTCTATCTCCAATTATCCAAGGATAAAAGGGATTACGCGATCACAGAAGTGCCCCTCGAACCCAGAGGGGAACGCATGTACTATGCAACTATCCATAACAAGAGAATTTTGTGGGCCTATCTTGCCCGCTATACCCCAGAGTCGATGGAATTCGTCGAGAGCGTGCCTCTGCTCAAAAAATTCCAATGCGTCGGCAAGGTGAGATCGGGTGTTCATCAAGGTATCTTACAGACAGTCCTCAATTCAAACCCGGATGTAGCACCGGTATTGCAGAAATACATAGAGTCTGGTAAAGATATCTACTCCTATCCAGATGAATCCTGCGAGCAAATAAATATCTCGAAGGGAGACATAAAGGTACTGCGCGAATCTAATATAAGATACATAATAGTGGATAAATCCTATCCTCCATCCACTCTTGAAGATCTGAGCAATATATTTGACCGCGTCTTGGACGATCCTTCCCCAATTTATGAGGATGGTGAGATAATTGTCTTCAAAGTTTACTAACGCGATCGACGCTCTCTCATGACTTCCTTCGCCGCCTCTAGACCCGACTTCAACGACTCATTCATGCTCCTTTCGGGATACATCATGAACATCCCAGTGATATGCAGTCCCTCTATAGGAGATTTGATCTCCCCAATATCTTTTAAATACCCCCTCTTGTATATTGGCGCTGTATATACGCCTTTTGCCAACTTCCACCATCTTATAGAGCTTTTCCTAAATTTGGGGAATGCTTCTCTAAGCCCTTCGACAAAGGTTGAGATAACCTCCTCGTCGCTCTTTCTCCAGAGTTCGTCTTTTCCGTGCTGCACATACGAAACGGCATAGACGATATGGTCTCCTCCGTACTCCGGGATGTTGTGAAAGTTGGTATGTTCGATGATCGCCCCGAAAGGCAGAGTCTCGGATTTTATGTTCAGCCAATAAACCCCGTCCAAAAGTTTCTCATCTAAGCCAAAAAGAGCGCAAATCGTACGCTGATACTTAATATTTCTCAACTTCCTTTCAAATTCTGCTGGAAATTCGCAGAGCTTCAGCAATTCCTTTGGCGGAATAGTCGAAATCACATTTTTGGTTACTATACTTTCGTCGGAAGTGGTTATCCCCGAAACTCTTCCATCTTCTACATCTATCTTCTTCACCTCAGTGCCTGTAAGAATCCTTCCGCCATTTTTTATAATTTCGCTATGGAGTTTTTCGATGAACTCTTGGAATCCGTGATCCATATACCCCAACGTTTCTCCAGTCAAAGACCGCCTCGATCTGAACTTGATCCTGCCGAAGAGCCAAGCGGCCGAGACTTCATCTAAGTTCTTTCCAAATTTGCTTTTGAGGAGGGGTTTGAAGAAGTTGTTGTATGCCCGTTCTCCGCAATTATTGATCAACCATTCCCCAGCCGA
>JBHIFP010000061.1:0-10159 GCA_046761145.1 Hydrothermarchaeales archaeon (SeqCode) | reverse complement strand
CCCATTATCTCCCTCACAAAAGTAGGAAAATCAGGGGGGAGGGTTTTTTTATTTCTGATAAGAAAATCTAGATAATCGGTGAGGAATAGTATCCTTCCATTGGCTCCCTTCTCTTTTAATTTCAATTTTAATTTCTTGTGAAATACGCTTTCCAGTTCATCGATCTCCCTTTCCCATTCCCCAACTTCAGATATCTGGTCCAGTTCTTCCACAGAAGTCCTAGCGTCTTCAGGCAAATCCTCCTTAAAAAATCCTATTTCTTTTAGGTATTCCATTGTCTCCTTTGCCTTAACAGCATTTTTTCTCGCTCGTTGTAGCAATCTAGAAAATTCAGGCTGGCTAATATGTATTTTTTCTGCCATTTCTGATTGCGTTATTCCTCTAGAAGTCAAATCCATTTTTAATACTTGCGCCTGTTTTTCTGTTAGCAAGCCATAGGTATTTTTTTTCATCTTATCCCTCTTTTATTACATATTTTGGACATATTGGTATATAAATGTTTCTTTTAACACAGTATAGATTTCACCAAAAATCCATCAAATTTATAGTTATTCATTTGGAAAGCTTGGGTTCGAATGCTTCGGGTGCTTCGGATGGAGGAATAGATTATTACATTTTATGAAGTATTTTGAAGATACTGACAACTAAAAGTAGATTTTAATGGGAAATTTCCCTGAGGCTGAGTCAATTTATCCGAAAACCTAGAGTTCCAGTGCGGGTTTTAATTACGGGTTTTTTGAATATTTCGGAGAAAATTAGGAATAAATGAGTGGAGCATTTAAAAAAGTAGAGGATATTATGGTTCCTCAATAGATCCAAGTGCTAGATAAGTAAAGTCAGGAATTGAGAACTCCTCAAATTTTTGTCTTTATCTACCTGCTTAAAATGTGGTTTGTTGACTAACTTCCGGGAACTTTTACAGACATGTTCATCGCTATCTCCGCAATATCGCTGCTGTAACTGGCTATTCTATCCAAACTATCCAGGATCGCCTTCTGAAGGATCGCAGACCTAACCGAAATTTTTTGTTCGAATAAACGGTTCGAAGCGGCTCGATGCTGTTCCTTTATCTCCTTCAGATCGCTGAGGACTTCTTCGACCAATCTGATGTCGCGTTTAAAAACTGCCAGATTGGCCTTTTCATAAATGCTCACGACGCTCGAAGCAAGCTCGATTTGGCCGCTCAAATTTGGGCTCTTATCGGTATCTACCAATTCGAGAAAATTCTGGGCTATATTTTCAATGTGATCCGCGATGCGCTCGGAACTCTTTACTATGATCCTATAACCCAAACAATCCCTCTGGTTCTCTATTCCCAATTTTTCTGCCACCCGTTGATATCTGACCGCGCCTTTGAGCTGGCGTACGACGAAAAAATACAGGCGGTCGATTTCCCTTTCCCTTATCATTATGTCACTTGCCAAATCTGTATCCTTATTTTTCAATGCCTTAATCGTATCAGTAAGCATGGATTTACAGATGAGATTAATTCTCCGTAAAGCCTTAACCGTGGGCATTCGTTTATGATCGAGCAGTACCTCCATGGTTATAGAATCTCCTGTGTCTTCAACCATCTCCGCGCCGATGAGGAGATTCAAGGTTTTCCTAGCGATTTCCCTGCAGTCGAGTTGGTTTCTGCTCTCGAGCTTGATCTTGATTATATCATAACCCGTCAGGTAATGTGCGATCAAAAGCCGTTCCAGAGCTTCATTGGAGGGAACTTGAGATACCTCGAGTTCTATTTCCGCGAGTTCCCTTTCCTTTATCCCAGGCTCAATTATGAGGGAGCCTTTCTGGGTCGTCACCGAGACAACATCCCCCTGTTTTATATCCTCCTCCACCACCCATTTCTTGGGAAGGGAGACCACGTAGGTGGAGCCACCGCTTAGATAAACCTTCCTGGTTTCCATACATACCACCATATTTTTATTGATTTTCTATAGTATCTATAGATTCTTTGGGAAAAATATATAAATTTTGGGGTTCAAGTACCTCGCAATACGGTGAGAGGGGAGTAAAAAAGTGATGAAATTGATCGCACCGCCATTATTCGGTAGATGGTTCGGAGGAGGAATTTGATAGTATGGAAATGACGTCGATTGTATTTGGTATAGTTGGAGGACTGGCGCTTTTTCTCTATGGATTGCGTACATTGAGTGACGGCCTAAAAAAGATGGCTGGGGACCGATTGAAGGAGATGCTCGAGAAATTAACCAACAGACCAGCGAAGGGTGTATTGGTCGGGACTTTTACCGTCGGGGTTATCCAGAGCAGCAGCATTATGATGGTCACCCTGATCGGATTGCTCAACGCCGGTTTATTGACTTTAGAACAAGCGGTCGGTGTAATGCTGGGGGCCGAGATTGGCACGACAATTACCGCCCAGATAGTTGCTTTTAAAATCGAGACATTCTACCTCCCTATAATCGCAGTCGGATTCTGTTTATATTATCTCGCCAAAACGAAGAAAACCCGTTACGTTGGACAGGCGATGCTGGGATTTGGGATCCTATTTTTGGGGATGAGTATCATGAAGGATGGGGTGAGGCCGTTTCGGAGCGATCCTTTCGCCCTAGATATCCTCGCAAACTTTGGAAGAATACCGATCTTGGGTATAATCGCGGGGGCAATCTTCACCGGGATAATCCAGAGTAGTACCGCAACAACTGGTCTGGTAATCGCGATGGGGATGGAGAACGTAATCACTCTGCCTTCCGCAATTGCGATAATTTTTGGTGCAAACATCGGGACCTGCATTACTGGTCTGCTCGCCTCGATCGGTTCATCCCTCTCAGCCAAGAGGACCTCGGCAGCGCAATTTTTCGTCAATATACTTGGCGTGGCTCTCTTCTTCCCGTTTATATCGAGTTATGCGGGCCTTGTTGCGATAACTTCGCCAAATCTGCCGAGACAGATTGCAAACGCTCATACAATATTCAACGTGACCGTGACACTGATCATGTTGCCATTGGTCGGGCTCATCGTTGCCGTGGTGAAAAAGGTTGTCCCTGGAGAAGAGATAAGGATCGACAGAGGAGTGAAATTTTTGGATGCCCGTATCTTAAATACGCCGTCTCTTGCCCTGGCCCAAGCGTTAAAAGAGACATCTAGAATGGCGAAGATGACATCCGAGATGCTCAAGCTCAGCATGAAGAGTTTCGAAACCGGAGATATGAGATTGGCCAAAACCGTCAAAAAGGAGGAGGAGGCTGTAGATGAGTTAGACGATATAATTGAAGCGTACCTAACGCGCATCTCTGAAAAAGACCTATCTGAAGACCAAACGAGAAAACTTGCCATCTTGCTCCATAGTATAGGCGACATCGAAAGGGTGGGGGATCACGCCCACAATATCGCAGAACTCGCCGAAAAAAAGGCCAAAGAGGGTTTGATTTTCTCCCATTTTGCATCTGAAGAGCTACAATCGATGTTCGAGAAAGTAAAGAATGGTTATGATAAGGCCATCGCGGTTTTGGAAAATGAGGATGAAGAGCTGGGTAAAAAAGTTCTTGACATCGAAAAAGAAGTCGATGTTATGGAAAGAGAGTTCGAGGTCAACCATCTAGAAAGGTTGAAAAAAGGGATATGCAAGCCCGTCTCTGGACCGGTATTTATCGACGTGATCAGAAACCTGGAGAGAATCTCGGACCACTCCCACAACATAGTCAGTGCAGTGCTCATTGGATTCTGATAGATCTTGGAACTGAAGTTCCTCGAATAACGCGAGGATTTTTATCAACTCAGAATTCTATGATTTTCTTGAATTTGCAGTGCCTTGGAGGAGCTATTACATAGAGTTGTTATATGGTAGGTCTATGTGAAAAATTATTTAATCAAAAAGCTACATAATCTGCTCGGTGAATGGGTTGCCCGCCTTACAGATCGCCCTCGATCTATTGTCCATTGAGGATGCCATTACTATAGCGGAGGAGGCCGTGAAGGGGGGAGCGAACTGGCTCGAGGTGGGCACGCCTTTGATAAAGAACCATGGCGTCTCAGCGATCAAAAAACTGAAATCGCTATTTCCGGATAAGACCATCGTCGCCGACATGAAGACCATGGACACCGGTGACCTCGAGGTCGAGATGGCAGCGAAGAACGGGGCCGATATCGTCTGCATCTTGGGTTTGGCCGACGATTTCACGGTGAAGAGGGCGATCAATTCCGGAAAGGCGCATAACGTAAAGATCATGGCGGACCTAATTGAAACTAAAAATAGATTAAAGAGGGCCATCGAACTGGAAGAGTTGGGCGTTGATTATGTCCTTATTCATACGCCAATAGACATTCAAAAGGTGAAGCTTGAGAGGGTTGACTCCGCTTTGGATGAGGTCAAGGCTTTGAAAAAGAGGTTAAATATCCCAATAGCCGTTGCCGGCGGTATCTCGGTCGAGACTGCCGAGTTTTTGAAGGAAGCTGGGGCTGAGATCTTCGTGGTGGGAAGGGCAATAACCAAGGCCAAGGATGTGGTCGAAACGACCCAAAAGTTCTGTGATATTATAGGCATTGAGATCACCGCAGAGGAAGAGGAAGTTGAGATCAGTTTTGATGAGATAATCGAAGAATTTGAGACTCTACCAACGCCTTTTATATCCGATGCCATGAAGAGGTTTGGGGCCATGCGGGGACTGATACCAATTATGAAAGGGAAGAGGATAGCTGGCAAGGCCTTCACAGTGAAAACCCTGGGCGGTGACTGGGGCAAGGTCGTGAAGGCCGTAGACCTGGCCCAAAAGGGGGACATAATAGTTGTAGATGCCCAAGGTATGGATATAGCTGTTTGGGGCGAGTTGGCAACGCTGAGCGCGATGAATAAGGGCATTGAGGGGGTGGTCATAGATGGCGCAGTAAGGGATGTGGATGACATCAAAAGATTGAAATTTCCTGTCTGGACGAAGTACATAACGCCCAATGCTGGAGAGCCCCATGGGCATGGCGAGTTGAATACGGAGATCAACTGCTGTGGCATTCCCGTCAAACCGGGCGATGTGATTATAGCCGATGAAGTGGGCGTGGTTGTTGTACCTCGGGAAAGGGCATACGAGATACTCCAAAAGGCGAAAGAAGTCGCGATGAAAGAGAAGCGTTACAAAGAGGAGATAAAAAGGGGGACAACACTATCTGAGATCTTTGGACTTTGATTTGAAAAAAGTATATGTTAAGCGAAATGCTCACTACGGGTGCAAAATATAAAAAGCGAATAAAAATTATTATTTAGGAAGGAGGTGATAAAAAATGGAGTGGAAAAAGGGGTTGATTTCAGGGATTGTAGCAGGGATAGTGTTGTTAGTAGTTGGCTTTGTCTTAACGTCGGTCGCTGGAACAAATGAGTGGTACTCTGCAAATTTTCCTCAGATGGTGTCTCCTGGAGGAATGTATTCCATGACACTCAGTATATTGGTGATGGGTGTGATTATGGGTCTGGTTTATTCAGTGATAAATAGTGCGGTTCCTGGAGATGGAACGAGGAAAGGAGTAAACTATGGTATCATGGTATGGTTGCTTGCAGGATTAATGTGGCCGATCATGATGATGGGTTTTGCTCCGGTTTACATGTGGGTAGTGGAGTTGATAAGTGGATTGATCAATTATTCGATAGCAGGCGCAGTGCTTGTAATTATTTACGAAAAAGTATAGAATAAACCCCCCTCCCGTTCGCACTCTCACAACTCCTCGAGTTGCTCGGGTCTACCGGCTTCGCCTAACAACTACTAAACGGCTTCGCACTTCGCAAAGCCCAGACACGTTATCTGCCATAGTCCTCCCATACGGTGTGCTGACGGTGCCCAAAATAGAATGCAAACAAGATGCTTATTAATATGAATCTAATGAAAGAATATGACTGATTCGGTTACAATTGAAGACATATACCAAGAGCTGAAGAGACTGGAGGAGAAGATGGTTACACGAGAAGATATCGAAGCACTCGTCGACTCAATTGAAATTCTCAGTGATCCAAAAACGACGGAAGCCCTCCGTAAAAGCGACCGTGATATTAAAGCGGGAAGGGTTAAGGACGTCACTTCTGTTAAAGATTTGCTTGGCGAGCTGTGAGCATGACTTGGGCAGTCAAGCGGACACGATGCCTTGTATTTCAAAGAGGGGTGTGTGACTCCTTTGTCGCTTATTGGAGATGTAAAATAACCAAAATTATAAATAACGTTTATGCATAATTGATACACAACCAAACATATCTTTGAAGTGATTCGATGGAAGAGCGAGATCTCATTATAATCGGTGCTGGGCCTGCTGGCCTGACTGCTGGTATATACGGCATTAGGGCCGAGCTCAAAACCTTGGTAATTGAATCCAAGCTGCCAGGTGGACAGATAGCGACTGCGGGCGAAGTAGAGAACTATCCCGGATTTCCGGAAGGGATCATGGGAATGGAGCTCGCGGAGAACATGAGGCTGCATGCCGAGAACGCCGGAGTAGAAATCAGGTCTCTAGAGGAGGTCCAAAGGATAGAGAGGGGTAATGGATTTACAATACATACGCCAAATGCACAATATAAGGCAAAGGCGGTTATAATCGCAACCGGCTTGGAGCACAGAAAGCTCGGCATTCCAGGGGAAAAGGAATTTGCCGGGAAGGGTGTGAGCTACTGCTTCACATGCGATGGTCCCCTCTACAGGGGCAGGAAAGTTGTCGTTGTTGGTGCTGGAACTGGAGCCGTACAAGGCGCATTATATTTGGATGACCTAGCCAAAGAGGTCACGATTATAACAAAGAGCGAGAAAGTGAGAACGGCAGAGGCGATAATGAAAAGCAGGCTTGAAAATAGCGATGTAAAGGTTATGTCAAAGACGAAGCCCGAAGAGATAGTGGGCGGCCAATTTGCCGAAGGGATAAAAGTCCTAGACCTCGAGAAGAATGAAGAAAAAACCATCGAAGCAGATGGCATCTTTGTGGAGATAGGAAAGAAGCCGAACACCGCGTTTTTAAAAGATTCGGGGTTGAAATTGGAGAAGGGCTACGTCGCAGTGGATGAAGAGCAGAAAACCAACATACCTGGAATATTCGCCGCTGGAGACGTAACGACCAATAAAGTGAAGCAATTGGGCGTTGCAGTGGCACAAGGCTCGGTTGCCGCCTTGAGTGCATATGACTACATAAAAAGATTGTAGAGATCTTGTTTGGTGGAGGTCCAATATGAAGAACTTCCCGGACTTGAAGACTCCGTATAAAAAGCAGTCGATAGAAGAGATCATGTACTGCATGTTCGGATTGAAGAACTTTGAGACCATGATATACTTCGAACTCATCGATCGGGGTCCAGTGACGGTGAACGGGCTATTGGAGAGGTTCAACAGGGACAGGAGCACCATCCAGAGGGCCTTACAGAACTTGACCCTCGCTGGCCTGATATTTAGGGAGCAGGAGAACATCAAAGGAGGCGGCTAT
This sequence comes from Hydrothermarchaeales archaeon (SeqCode), assembly GCA_046761145.1. Lineage (GTDB taxonomy): Archaea > Hydrothermarchaeota > Hydrothermarchaeia > Hydrothermarchaeales > SZUA-236 > JBHIFP01. The sequence continues at coordinate 2,755 of JBHIFP010000061.1, read as the reverse complement.
TACTATACCTATCATGCGGCGCCCTTCGACGAGGTAAAAAACAATATGAAGGCCTCCATACATAAGTGGGCCGAAACCGTTACCGATTGGATCGATAGCCTCTAAATCAAAATTCGGCGCCTATTATCGTCTTCGTCGCTGTAATCCCCTTGACCTCTCTGATTCTATCGACCACGTCGTTCAACGCCTTCAGCCCGTCCGTCTCTATAATAGCGATAAAATCATACTCCCCAAAGAGGTGAAGCAACTCCCTTATCCCCTCAAATCTCGATAACTCTTTTCTGACCGCTGTCTCTTTACCCAATTCCACATTGATCAAACAGACCCCAACGACCATTTTATCACCATCTCCTAATTAGACTATAAACTTCTTTAATCTTTCTATGTCCGGCTCAATCTCTATCGGCTTCTCGTATTCTCTGAAGATGACCTCCGGATCTTTCAGTGCATGTCCCGTCGTTACGCAGACCACCCTTTCATCCCTTTCAATCACTCCTTTATCCAAGAGCTTGATGAGGCCCGCTATCGAAGAAGCGGAGGCGGGTTCTACCCCTATGCCCTCTTTCCTTGCGAGCGTAGATTGGGCCTTGAGTATCTCGGCATCGGAGACCTTCTCCGCATATCCCTTGGAGTTCCTTATCCCCTTCAGTGCCTTTGGCGCGTTGACCGGTGCCCCGATCCGTATGGCGCTGGCTATGGTCTCTGGATTTTTTATCGGTACCGCTTCTTCCAATCCCTTTTCAAAAGCATCGACAACGGGTGAAGCCCCTTCAGCCTGCACGCCGATCATCTTGGGCAATCTATCTATAAAGCCGTAGTCATAAAACTCGTTCAACCCCTTCCAGATCGCCGAGATATTTCCGCAGTTGCCCACGGGCACCACAATCACGTCCGGGACCTCCCATCGAAGTTGATCTACTATCTCATACCCTTCTGTCTTCTGCCCTTCCAATCTCCAAGGGTTTATCGAGTTCAAGAGATATATATCGAATCTGGCACAAGCCTCTCTTATCAACCTCAATGCCGTGTCGAAGTTCCCTTTGATTCCGATCACCTGTGCGCCGTGCAAAATAGCTTGGGCAAGTTTTCCCTTTGCGATCTTCCCGCTCGGCAACAAAACGATGCATTTTATCCCAGCTTTCCCAGCATAAGTTGCCAGAGATGCTGAGGTATTCCCGGTTGAAGCGCAACCCACTGCCCCTACCCCAAATTCCAACGCCTTGGTTACGCCTATTGTCATTCCCCTATCCTTGAAGGAGCCCGTGGGATTTGCACCCTCGTTCTTTACATACAACTCTCTCATGTCGAGTTCCTTGCCCAGATTCTCTGCCCTGTATAGCGGGGTCCCTCCCTCCCCCATGCTTATTATTCTTGCCCCCTCACCGACCGGCATGAACTCCCTGTAGCGCCAGACGCAGATCTTTCTGCTATCGATCTCTTTTGTCGTGACCTCTATCTTGTCGAGGTCGAGAAGGACTTCTAACAACCCGCCGCAACTCTTGCAGGTATAACTGATCTCTTCCGGAGAAAATTCATCTCCGCACTTGAAACATCTGAGCACGTACATTATATTAAGGCTACACCTGACTCGTTTATTAATTTTTGTGTAGATTATAATATTCAATGTTTATGAATATCCGAAATATTTAAATATAATGAGATTATTGAATTTACTGATAGTGATACAATGAGCGAGGAAGAACTCAAAAAGATTAGGTCTGAGATCATAGACGATCTGGCCAAAGTCTCTGAGCGATGGGGGCTCTCGGGCGTCTTGGGAAGGATCTACGGCACTCTTATCTTTTCCAACGAGGCCGTGGGCCTTGACGAGATCTCCAAGAGGAGCGGGTACAGCGTCTCGTCTATTAGCCAAAACATTAGACTTTTGGAAAACATCGGGAATGTAAAGCGAACAAAGAAGCCTGGCAGCAAAAAGGTCTTATTCGAAGCGGAGCGGGATATCTCCAAGAACATCCAAAAATACATGGAATCTACCCTAAACTTTGAGATAGTGCCCATGCTCAGTAACATAGATAGAACGAAAGCGAAGTACAAAAAACTGCTGGGAAACGCGAAGGATGAAAAGATGCGAAAAGAGATCCAAGAAGATCTAATAAAGTTGGAATATCTGAAAAATTCTTACAAAACCGCAAAGAGGTATTTGACACTGTTAAAAAATACACCTATAGAAGGTTCTTTAAAATGATAGGAGGAATAGTATGACCAAAATTAAAAATGTAATATTGCTCATACTTGCGCTAAGCCTATGTCTGGCTGTAGTTAGTGCAGATGAAAACAGCAGGTTTCATATCACCGATGTTAGCCCTAGAAAATTTCTACCTTCTCAGGAGGGGTTGATTAATGTCACTATCACCAATGTCGGTAGCGGGGTTGCGACCCAGGTCACTGGGGAGATCGTCGTAAGCAACATTACCGGACCCATAAAGTTTATTGGAGAGACAAAGAGTTACGCCGGATTAATCACCACTGTAGGTAGAACCGGTGGGGAGGTAAAAGGCGGAAGCACTGCCACTCTACAATATAGAATCAGGGTAGATGACGACGCATCCTCGGGGGTTTATTATGCCCCCCTAAAAGTTGTCTGGGTAACAGAGGCTGCTGCAGAGAAATCCGACACATTGTATTTCGGTATTGAGATAGCTGGAAACGCTGATCTAAGGGTAACGAGCGTAAGCACTACCCCGTCAAAAGTATATCCCGACTCTGACTTCAACTTGTCATTAGGCATCGGAAA
>JBHIFP010000060.1:0-10464 GCA_046761145.1 Hydrothermarchaeales archaeon (SeqCode) | reverse complement strand
AGAATAATAATTTTTCCTCTGGGACTGTTTAAGCTTAAAACAGCGTTGCCCTAGAAAATTGATATATCCCCCACCGATCTCTCTATGGTTGTGTTTATTCTGGAGATGTCGAAGTCGCCCCTTTATTCTTTTATTTAGCGAATGTATTAATGATTCCCTTAATATCCTCAATGAACGTTCTGGCCTTGTCAAACAGCCCTCCAAATTCTTCCTCCTCAAAAGTAGCTAGTGGTTCGTAATCTGCTTCTTCTCTCCCTTGAAATGCCTTTGCCAAAAATTTTGCTGACTCTACAGAAATGAAGACTGACCGAAAACTATATAAATACGGTCAGTTTACTATTTTTATGGAATTTTTGTTTAAAGAGTGGCAGGAGATTTGGGTACCAGAGCTTAAGGAGAGGGACATAGGCTTAGAAATCCTGCCGGAGAAGATAAGAAAGATACTCACTTTTACTGGGATCAGAAGGGCAGGAAAGACATACATGATGTTTCAGCTGATAAAGCAACTTTCTAAGAGCGTTCCCAAGGAAAAGGTTTTTTATGTCAACTTTGAGGATGAAAGGATAGAAAGAACAAAGGAAAATCTAACAAATTTGATCCCGATCCTGACCAAACTTTACGGTAATAAAGATTACTTCCTCTTCCTTGATGAGATACAGGTAATGCCTGAGTGGAGCAGGTGGTTGAGAAGGACGTACGACACGTACAGAAACATAAATTTTTTTGTTTCTGGTTCAAGCTCGAAGTTATCAAGTAAAGAGATCCCCACAGAGCTGAGGGGAAGGGCACTAAACTGCGAGGTGTTCCCGCTTAGTTTCAAAGAATTTCTCAGGTTTAATGATATAGAACTTGAGAGGCATTTTGAATATAGCGAAAGAAAACTTAGCACGCTAAAAAGAGCGCTGGGAGAATACATAGAGCACGGGGGTTTCCCTGAGGTAGTTTTAGAGGATTCCATCCTGAAAAAGAAAAGATTGGTTCAGGAATACTTCAAAACAATCATAGGTAGAGATATAGGTGAAAGGCATAGAGTCAAAAAGCTGTATTTACTTCACGATTTTCTGAGACTTTTGCTCAACACCAGAGATTTTTCTGTAAATAAAAGCGTGAATATAATACGCTCCCAAGGAAAAAAAGCAGGGAAGGAAACATTGATCAATTATACCAGATATGCCGAAGAAAGTTATTTCTGCTTCTTTTTTCCAATCTTTTCTTACAAGATAAAGGATCAGATGAGATACCCGCAAAAAGTCTATTTCGCTGACAACTCCTTTCTAACAAATATTTCGCTCAGATTTTCAAAGGATTATGGAAGACTTTATGAAAATTTGGTGGCAATAGAGCTTTGTAGAAAAAGAGCAGAGAATCCTTTAATAGAGATTTATTACTGGAAAAACCAACACAGAGAAGTTGATTTTGTCGTTAAGCAAGGACTGAGAGTTAAACAACTTATCCAGGTTTGTTATGATATTGAGCATTATGATACTAAGGAACGGGAGGTTAAGGCCCTGATCAAGGGAAGTAAAGAGCTGAGGTGCGGCAATTTACTCGTCATTACAGAAGATTACGAGGCCGATGAAAAGATAGGAGGTAAAAAGATAAAATATGTGCCGCTTTGGAAGTGGTTGCTGCAAAGACAGCCGGATAGCAATGCAGGAGCAAACTAACTCAGAACCTTTGCCTTCACATCAGCACTATACGTGGTCTCAGCTGCCCGGGTATTGCTTCTATCAGAGCCTGCAACGACAATGTCCTTCTGGATATCTAAGCACGGTATATCTCATGCCACAGCTCTGATATACCTTAACCAGAGTAGCATCAGTGATAAAAAGAGCCAATGAGGCACGAAAAGTTTCTTTAATAGTTACTTATTTATAACCATAATAAGTGTTATGAGGTGATCCGAAATGGGAGAATTAACCACTATCCCTGTGCACAAGGAAACTAGGGATAAGCTCAAGAACTTCGGAGCGAAAGGAGATACTTACGATGATATATTGAGGCGGTTGATGGAGATTGTGGAATACGAGGAGTTCATGGAAAGTCAGTATAAGCGTCTCAGGGAAAAGGAAAGGTTCGTGCCTCTGGAAGAGTTGTAATGTTAGAGGTCAGGCTTCACCCCGAGGTGGTGAAGTTTATTAAAAGGCTCGATGATAAGATCCAGAAGCACATAAAAGAGAAGCTAACCATTTTGAGAAGCGATCCTTGGCGTAGCCGAGATGGAGCAGATATTAAGAAACTCTCTGGACTAAAGGGAGAGAGGATTTGTATCGCCTGAGGGTAGGAAAGTATAGGTTTATTTATGCCGTTGAGGGAAGCACAGTATGGATTACAGATGCTTTCGTGAGGGGACGTGGGTATAGAGGTCTCTAATTCTCCGGTTGTTAAATACCTCAGACCCAATTTTGACGGTTAGAACATAATTGGCATTTCCTGGTCCCTGAACCTTGAGGGTAGCGTGTATGACCTAACTTTCTTGAGGGATGTTTTTTTCATCTCGAAAAGGGAGAAGAGCCTTGCCTGCGTGGGCGTCATCTCTTCCACCACGAGCTTCTCATGGAAACCCTCTATAAAATTTCCCAAATCCCGAACGCAGCCTTTGCATATCGGCATGTCATGTATAAAGGCGTTCAGATTGATCATCTTCCTAACAGATTTCGGCTACAAACTCGCCAAAAAAGGCAATGCGTTTCTCAAGGGTTAATATCAACCAACTCGATTTATATTTTTGGTCCCCTCCTTCAACTCCTCAGAAAGCCTTCTCAAATCTCCACAAGCGTCTCCCCCTTTGTTTGCTACAATGTTCACGAATGCGCTTCCGACGACCGCTCCTTGTGCTCCGGCGTCGATTATCGCTTTGACGTGCTCCTTTTTCGATATGCCGAAGCCGACTGCCAGGGGCAGGTCTTTCGTGTAATTCAACGCCCACTTTGTCACGTCTATCGTCCTTTGCTGGAGCCTCTCTCTAGCACCGGTAACCCCCAAAAGCGAGACGAGATACAGGAAGCCCTCTGCCTTTGATACTATCTTTTCGATCCTCTCCTCCGTTGTTGTGGGGGCGATCAAGAATATGTAGTCGACTCCGAATTTGTCGCATTGCTCCAAAACCGAATCCGCCTCTTCGATGGGCAGATCCGAGACCAAGACGCCGTCAACCCCGACCTCTTTGCACCTCTTCATGAATCTCTCCTCGCCGTACTGGAGGACGATGTTGTAGTATGTCATAAAGACGAAGGGCGTTGTCTCTCCTTCTTTTCTCAACTCTTCGACCACCCCAAAACAGTCGTCGGTATTTATCCCGGACTTCAGGGCCCTATCGATTGCGCCCTGGATGGTAGGGCCGTCGGCTATTGGATCGGAAAAGGGCACCCCCAGTTCCATGATATCCACATTTTCGAGGAGGCATTTGATGAGTTTCTTAGAGGTTTCTATATCTGGGTCCCCCAATGTAAGGTAACCTATCAAGGCACCTTCGCCCTTCTGTCGGAGTTCTGAGAATTTCGACCGAATACCGCTCATTCCTCGACACCCTCTCTCCTCGCAACGGCGGCAACATCCTTGTCCCCCCGTCCCGAGAGATTGATCATAATTATGTCGTCTCTGTCAAATTCATCGGCATATCTCATTACCCAGGCGACCGCGTGGGCGGACTCGAGGGCGGGTATTATGCCCTCCTTCTCAGACAGATAGTGAAATGCCTCCAAGGCCTCATCATCGGTCGCATAGTAGTACCTCGCCCTCTCGATCTCTCTAAGGAGCGAATGTTCCGGGCCAACTGCGGGGTAATCCAGACCAGCTGATACGCTATGGGTGGGGAGGATCTGTCCGTATTCATCTTGCAGAAGGTGACTGAAAGTACCGTGTAGCACCCCTTTGCTACCCGCCGCAAAACGGGCGGCATGCTTTCCGGTTTCTATCCCAAGACCTCCTGCCTCTACTCCGATGAGCTCTACTTCCTTATCTCCCAAAAACTCATGGAATATGCCCATGGCGTTGCTTCCGCCTCCAACACAAGCCACGATTGCATTGGGCACTCGCCCTTCCTTTTCCATGACCTGCTTCTTCGCTTCCTTCCCGATAACGCTCTGAAAGTCCCGGATCATCATGGGATAAGGATGAGGCCCCAGAACCGATCCCAGAAGGTAATGGGTGTTCTCGACGTTGGTGAGCCAGTCTCTCAGAGCCTCGTTGATGGCATCTTTCAAGGTCCTAGAGCCCGCCTTGACAGGTCTAACCTCTGCCCCGAGCAAGCGCATCCTGAAGACGTTCATCTTCTGCCTCTCCATGTCCTCTGTGCCCATATAAACGACACAATCGAGGCCCAGGGCAGCTGCAGCCGTCGCTGTAGCAACTCCGTGCTGTCCGGCACCGGTCTCGGCTATAACCCTCGTCTTTCCCATCTTCCTGGCGAGGAGGGCCTGCCCAATGGTGTTGTTGATCTTGTGGGCGCCCGTGTGGGCCAGATCTTCCCGTTTTAGGTATATCTTACAGCCCAGTTCTCCGCTCATATTGGGGCAGAACGTCAAGGGCGTCGGTCTTCCAGCGTATTCTTCGAGGTAATGGTGCAACTCTTCTTGGAAGTCTCTGTCTTTTTTTATCCCCCCGTATTCCCTTTCCAACTCTATTACCGCGGGCATCAAGACCTCGGGGATGTAAATCCCACCATACGCCCCAAATCTTCCCCGTTCATTTGGGTAATCCCAACTCATTTTCACGCTCCTCCGACGTTTTCGATGAATCTCTCAACCTTATCATAATCCTTTCTGCCCTCTTTGGATTCTACTCCACTCGAGACATCGACGGCATAGGGGCAGACCTTTTCTATGGCCTCTTTTACATTCTCCGGGTTCAGGCCACCTGCCAAGATCACGGGTCTGTCCACGCTTTTTACAATTTTTCTCGAGATCTCCCAGTCGTGGGTGATCCCGCTTCCTCCGAGTTCTTCGGTCATGGTATCGAGCAGAATGGCATCGCAGTACTTTGAATATTCCCTCGCGTCCTCTATCGCACTCTCATCTTGCACGTGTATGGTTTTGATGATCTTCGTTTCTAATTTCTCCCTCAATTTCTTCACGAATTCTATGTTTTCATTCCCGTGAAGTTGTATCGCATATGGCCTTATCTCTTCAGTCATATGTAGTGCTTCTTTAATGGTTTGTGGCATCATGACCACGACGCCAAGGGCGAGTAGGGGTAGCGAACGGTGGATACCCTTTGCCAAATCAGCAGAGATCTTTCTCGGCGTAGCAACCGGTACCTCTACGATGGTACCGATGAAATCTGCGCCCAGTCTCACGCATTCCAAGGCATCTCTTACGCTGGTAATGCCGCATATCTTGACCTTGACCATCTCATCCTCCTAACCAGCAACATCCGTGTGTTTTATCAAGAGCTCCAGTTTTTCGAAGGCCTTTCCAGAATCTATCGATTCCTCTGCCAGCGCGATTCCGTCCTCGATAGAATCCGCTTTACCCCCGACGTAAATACCGGCAGCAGCGTTCAGGACGACTATATCCCTCCTTGGCCCCTTTTCCCCATCCTTCAGCATGCTCAACACGATCTCCGCATTTTCTTCTGCATCGCTACCCAGAAGTTCGTTGGGCGATGCTCTCTCAATGCCGCAATCTTCTGGCCTCATCATGTACGTATCTACGTTGGAATCTTTCAGCTCTGAAATCTGCGTTTTGCCCATCGTGGAGATCTCATCCAAGCCCGCCATGCCGTGCACCACCAATGCCCTTTCCGTTCCCAAATCACCGAGAACATAGGCCATCTTTTCGGTCAAATTTGCATCGAAGACCCCCAGAACTTGGGCCTGGGCATGCGCCGGGTTTGTCAAGGGGCCGAGTACATTAAATACCGTCCTTATTCCCATCTCCCTTCTGGGCCCGATCACGTACTTCATGGCCTTGTGAAAGCCCGGGGCAAACATGAAGCCTATGCCTATATCCTCGATATTCTTCTCGACATCCTTGGGAGCTAGATCGATCTTGACTCCCAACGCTTCCAAGACGTCTGCACTCCCAGCCTTTGATGTCACTGACCTGTTCCCGTGCTTTGCGATTGGGATGCCTGCGCCAGCCACAACGAAGGCGGCAATGGTGCTTATATTGAACGTCTTTATCTTATCCCCTCCCGTGCCGCAAGTGTCCACAAGGGTCCCGTCGACCTTGGGGTGGATGGTCGCTGCAAAATCTCGCATGATCTTGGCGCAAGCGGATACCTCGTCTATCGTCTCACCCTTCAACCTCAAAGCGGTCAGAAAGGCACCTATCTGTGCATCGGTTGCGCTTCCGGACATTATGGTCTTCATGGCCTCTTCTGCTTCTTCCTTGGTTAGGTCTTCTTTCTCCACGAGTTTGTTTATGTACCTCTTCATTCTCTTCTCACCACCTTTTATGATTCCAAAAAATTCTCTATCATCTTCTTGCCCACGCTCGTCAGGATGGACTCGGGATGGAATTGGACCCCTTCCACCTGATGTATTTTGTGCCTTACCCCCATAATGATATCATCGCCTTCACTCCTGGCCGTAATCTCTAGCTCATCGGGGAGTGTCTTCTCATCTATAGCAAGTGAGTGGTACCTCGTCGCGATTATGGGGGTTTTTAGTCCTTTGTAGATGGTCTTGCCATCGTGTTCGATCTCCGAGGTCTTGCCGTGCATGATGTTGTGCGCTCTCTTCACAGAAGCCCCATAGGCCACGCCTATAGCTTGGTGTCCCAAACAGACACCGAGGATGGGGATCTCTTCACCAAGTTCCTTGATTATGGCGATGCTGCTGCCGGCATTTTCCGGTATCCCAGGACCAGGACTCAGGATTATCTTGTCCGGGCTTATCTTTTCGATTTCTCTTGGTGTTATGTGATTCCTCCTCACCAAGACATCTGATCCCAATTCTCCAACGTACTGATAGAGGTTGTAGACAAAGGAGTCTATGTTATCGATTATCAACACCCTCATCTCAGCCACCCGCAAGTTCTATAGCTCGGATCATGCCTCCCCCTTTATTCACACACTCTCTGTACTCATTCTCGGGTATCGAGTCAGCAACGATTCCCGCCCCCGCTTGGACGTATGCTCTGCCATCCTGTATCACAATTGTCCGAATGGTTATCGCTAGGTCCATGTTCAGATCGAAGGAATAGTACCCTACGGTTCCCGCATAAATACCCCTCCTGCTCCGCTCTAACTCCTCGATTATCTGCATAGCTCTTACCTTCGGGGCTCCAGAAACTGTACCTGCGGGGAATGTGGCCTCCAGCGCATCGAAGGCATCTTCTCCTTCTCGTAGCTTCCCGACGACGTTACTCACGATGTGTTGGACGTGGGAGTACTTCTCTATGGCCATAAACTCGTCCACTTCCACACTCCCGAAGTTCGATATCTTCCCTATATCGTTTCTTCCCAGGTCTACCAGCATAACGTGCTCTGCCCGTTCCTTTGGGTCATTTATCATCTCTCTGGCCAAGTACTCATCTTCGACTATATCTCTGCCCCTGGGTCTAGTTCCGGCGATGGGCCTGACGATCACTTTCCCATCCTCTACGCGAACTAGGATTTCTGGACTCGATCCGACGATCTTTAGACCATCGAACTCCAAAAAATACATGTAGGGGGAGGGATTGATCTCTTTCAGCTTCTGATAAACCCCGAATGGGTCGGATCTCATAGCGCATTCGAACCTCTGGGAGAGGACGACTTGGAATATGTCTCCGGCGTAAATGTGCTCTTTGGCTTTTTCGACCGCATCTTCATATTCTCCCTTCCCGAAGTTGCTTTTGATCTCGACCTTCTTCTCATTATGGGGAGCCCTCTGGGGCGTTGACCTCTCCACGATATCCCTCATCTCCCCTATCTTCCGTTGGGCATCTTTGAATCCATCGGAGATATCTTCCCTCCCATCTATGAATAGATTTGAGATCAATAGGATCTCATCCCTCCAATGATCGAAGACCATCAAATCTTTGACGAGCATGAACTCGGCGTCGTTCTGCTTCAGATCGTCTGGAGAGCTGTCACCGATATCCTCAAAATACCTCACGATGTCATAGGCGAAGTAACCCAAGAGACCACCGAAAAATTTCGGCAATTTGCTCTTGTGAATCTTGTACCCCGAGAGGATGCTCCTCAATGGGGCCAAAGGGTTTCCATCGAATTTGATCCTCGAGCCATTTATCGATAGATCGCCATCCTTCAACTTGATGATCTTTTCGGGGTTATGTCCCAAAAAGGAATATCGTGCAATCTTCTCCCCGATCTCCGCGGATTCCAAGAGGAAGGAGTACTTTGCATCCTCGCGCATGGTGGCATAGACGTCTGTTGGAGATAGCTCTCTTTTGAGTACTTTTATCAGGGGGATTATGCAGGGATAGCCAAGCTCTTTGGCAATCCCATAGACATCTTCGAGGTTCAATTCATCTACCATGGACTAGCCCCTTGACTTTCTCTTTTATGTTTTTGGATTTCATGATCGAGGTACCGATTAATGCAGCGTCACAATACCTCAAAACAAAGCTTAGGTCCTTTGGGGTTGATATTCCCGAAGCACTTATCTTTAGATCATTGATATATCCAGAGAGTATCTTGCTTCTATTCAGATCGATCTTTAGGGTGTCCTTGTCTCGATTGTTTATTACATAGATCTTCGTCCCTGCCTTTTTCGCAATCTCGACGTCCTTGGGAGAATGGATCTCCACCAGCGGTTCCATGCCGATCTCGCGTGACTTATCGATGAAAGATCTCAGCTTATCGCCATCAAAGAAACTGGAGATCAAAAGTAGAGAATCGGCACCGTAATAGTACGACTCATAGATCTGGCTCTCATCGAAGATGAAATCTTTTCTCAAGACGGGGACGGGGGAAGAAGGGGCGACTTGTCGGAGGTTTTCAAGACTCCCCCTAAAGAATTTCTCTTCCGTCAAAACCGAGATACCACATGCACCACCTTCTACCATCTCTTGTGCAATCTGCACAGGGTCGTTTATCCTACCAACTTTGTCCAACGGCGATGAAAATTTTATCTCACCAATTATCGGGTTCAATCCACTATTGCTAGTCTCTAAAATTGTTTTTTCAAAGCTCTTCGGCTTTCTCTCTATCTCGATCTCTCTATCGAAGCCTTTGAATCTCTCTCTGCAATCTTTCAATATGGTGTTGAAATTCATAATACCACTTAGAAATGTATATTTATATACATTAAAGTACATTATTATCCTTCCAATTGAAGGAGGTTTCGCATATATAAAATTTTTTGTAAAAAACAGTAGATCGACAAGTAAATGGGGGGGAGGAAAAGAGTTTATATCATCATACAGAGCGATTGCCACATAGCGGTTTGTGGGTATATGGAGTTGGCAAACGAAGTGAGCCGTATGCATCGTGTTATCTAACGTTCGACACTCATCATGTCGCTATCCTGCATATCCACACATACCAACCCGTGGAGAATTAACCACTGGCAGAAACATCTCGTCGCCACACTCATGTTCATGAGCACACACATCGCAAAGCCACCCCTTATCTGACCAGATACATTGTGCGCAGACTTGTGTAGCAATTTTCCCGCACAAGTCACAAGTTATCGGAGGAGGAACATTCCTTGCCAAAAGCTGGACGGACCTGTTCTTGATTCTACCTTCTCGTTCTGACACTACCCTCAGTGTAAGCTCTGTTGTGGTTCCAAAATCGTACTCGTAATAGAACTTCATCCCCGGAGTAAGCGCATCACCGAGTGCCACATCCATGTCTCTTTCATCGTCTAATCCATAGAAGTCTATCCACATAGCATCTATTCCCGATCCCGTTGTATATCTTGCCCCCTGGATTATGAACGCACTCATGTGTCCGCAACACTCTACCCAGATATCTCTAAGGAAATCGTCTAAGTCTTCAAGTGTCGCACTAGCCGATACTTCAAGATGCATCCAATACTCAGGAAAGTGACGTCCCACAACCGCGAGATGAAAAATCTTTGTTTTCCGCAACTTTCTATTTTCTGATGATGTCTCCAACGCAGCTTTTCTTTGATTGCATGACTTTAGGTGTTTAGTCATTGTCGTCTTACTGAATGTACCATTGCAAAAACTACACTTTCCTTTTGATACCCATCTTGTCATTTGTTTTCCCATTTTAGGACCTCCTTTATAACATTTACTCTATCCTTCCGACTTACAAGCCGAATGTCAGATAACGGTACCGGTGTTTGTGAAGTTACCTAATAGGCCAATTTAGGCAAGCGCTTGCCATAAACACCGTATTATCTGAAGTCCAGCCAATATATGTTATAATGGTTTAGTGCAGACAAGCACTGGAAGGTGTCCCCCTTCTGCAAAGGTGGAATGTTTGAACTTCATTTGTTTTACTTCAAATCCTCCTTCCTTCAAAAGGCCGTGCCAAGTCTCCATCTTAAAACGTTGTTCTAGGATATCCTTTATTTGAAGAAGGGAAAGAGGTTTTGAGAGG
>JBHIFP010000059.1:0-10614 GCA_046761145.1 Hydrothermarchaeales archaeon (SeqCode) | reverse complement strand
ATTAAATTGTGAGCTGAGGAAAAGGCTACAATGCCGAATAAATGACCATCGCGCCCAAGAAACTACATGCGGTAGCCAGAAGATTGACTGTGTTGTTGCCTATTATGGCCTCCTGCTCCAAGGTTGCACCCAAATAGCTGTCGACTGTAGTACCTACAAATCCTACAATCACCGTAGATATGAATAATGGCAAGGCTTTGATCCCGGGCATGATAAAGATCAGTGCAATTAATGCAACAACTATGGATACCCCGACTGCCGATAAATTCCCTAATCGGCTGACTGCTCCATCTGTCCCGGTCTCCACCTCTTTCCAGGTGGTTATCAACCTTGGTCTCTTTGTGGAGAGCTGGCCAATCTCGCTCGAGGTCGTGTCTGCAGTCGCGGCAGCTATGGCGCCCACAAAGCCTATATAGAACAGTGCATTGTTCGATCTGGCAGCAAAGTATAGAAAAGCACCTATAGTGGATACCAAGCCATTTGCTAGGATATTATCAACGCTTCGGATCTTCTCTTGTGCTATATTTCGTTTTAGTTTGCTCTTTATACCGATCCTTGTCGTGGCCGCACCAATTACATGCAACGTTAAGAGGATGATAAAACCACGAAATCCCACGGAGAGGTACGTAACCAAACCCAAAACAAACGCTGCGAGTGATCCCTTCTTATCGAGGGCGCCGAATTTCAAGGTAAGGGGGCCCAGGATAAGGCATATGCCCAAGAACTGAAGAGCTAGATAAGGGTTCAGAGATGCCAATCTTTCTACGGAGATAAGAGTAAGTATATACAGGACTACTGCCGAACTGATGGGGACCGCCAGATTATCGTCCACAGTTATGTCTAGCATTTCTACTAGCGCCGCGATAAAGCTAGTGATTATAGCATATACGAAGAGCCGAGATGTAGAAGCCGTTAACATGAATTTCAGTATTAGAAAGGAAGAAATGGTGGCAAAAGCGAGAAATCCGATTGCACCTTCTAATGTCTTCTCCTTTTTCGCCCACGAGAGGTGAGTCTTCCCATATCTCTTTCCCACTACCGTTGCGAAGCCGTCGCCGAAGGACATGACGACTATGCAAACAGCGGCGATATATAATGGAGCAAATATCACCAAAAAGATGATCGCCAATCCATAAAAGAAGAGCCCTTGGGCATAACCGCGCTTCCAATCTTCACTCCTCGCAACAAGATTGAAAAATTTTGATCTACTTGGGATCATCAGGAGATATATACATGCAAAGATCCCGACAGCGGCTAAGACCGCCTCGATGCGGGTAAGGTATTCCAAAAATATGGCGACAAATCCTGCAATGATATGTAATACATCCCTCCCATCGATCTTCCCCTTCAAATTCAGCACCTATGCTATGCCTTCCTTTTCCATTATTCCTCGTGCAGCCAGTATCCCAGTCGCTGAAGCGGTTACAATGCCCCTTGATACCCCTGCACCGTCGCCGGCGACGAATAGGTTTTCTTTATTAGTCTCCATCGACCTGCCCACCTCCACCCTCATTGCATAGAACTTTATCTCCGTGGCATATAGCAAAGTAGAATCCGAGGCAACGCCCGGTATTACCTTGTCCAACCTCTCCAGTCCCTCGGCGATGTTTGTAACGATCCTGTGGGGCATCACCATTGCGATATCCCCGGGGGTTACCCCGAGCAGGGTTGGGGGGACCTGACCTCGCTTTATCCTCTTCCACGTCGATCGTCTCCCTCTCCTGAGATCACCAAGCCTCTGAATTAGAGGCTTGCCTCCGCCAAGTGTAGTGGCAGTCCTGGCTATCGATTCCCCATATTCAGTTGAATTCTCGATGGGCTCCGTCAACACGATCTTTGTAAGGAAGGCAAAATTTGTGTTTTCGGATTGCTTATCCCTTAGGGAATGGCCATTAACCCCGACATAATCCTTGTACGCTTCCTTTACCACATAGCCTCGATGATTCACGCAGAAGGTTCTGACAAAGTCATCATATGTCTTGGTTATTATGCGGAATTTTGGGTCCCTATTGATCTTGCATACGGGGTCCATAACGATCGCTGGAACCTCGACCCTAACCCCTACATCTATCGCGTCGTGCCTTATCTTGAGGCCGAGCTTCTTTGTCTGCTCTACCAACCAAGAGGCCCCTGCCCTTCCTGGAGCTACTATGAGGTATCTTCCTCTCATAACCTCCCCATTCGAGAGCTTGACCCCTATGCCATCTTCTAAGATATCCGCGACTGCCGTTTTTAACAGAAACTTTACGTCATTGCCCTTGAGGACGTCCCTTATAGTGCTTATCACTTCTGGCGTGTGGTCACTACCGATGTGCCTTTGGGGAATCTGAATGAACTCCACACCCGCCGAGGCGGCCTTTCTCGAGAGCATCTCCTCTTCTTCGCTCGTGGCTTCGTACAATTTCATCGGTGTCCCATTATCGACGTAGATCTTATCGACATACTTTACCAGATCCCACGCCTCCTCTTCGCCCATGAATTCGTATAGATTTCCCCCTATATCCGGCCGAATATTCAATGTTCCATCCGATAATCCCCCAGCACCGCCGAGACCTGACAAGACATTACAGGGGACGCATTTGATGCATTCTCCTGTCTTTTCCATGGGACACTTCCGTTTATCGACGTCTTTTCCTTCGTCGATCACGACGATTTTAAGGCCGGTCTTTTCGGAAAGCTCATATGCTGCAAACAAGCCAGCCGGGCCTGCTCCTACTATGAGGACGTCATAATCCATTTCAGTCACGTCTTTTGCATTCGCGTCTTTTTATATCGCGAAGGCCTCTTCTTTCTCTACATTCTCATATTTTAAGGTTATCCCCACCTTATTTCACCTCTTCTATAACCAATACCCCTTTGCCGGGTTAATCCGAGTGTCCTTCCACATTCGATTATTTGAAAGGCAACGGGTATCTGGGAGTTTGCCCAGACCCTTCTTACCATTTTATACCATCGGAAATTATAGTAATAATTCGCGTCGAAGGCGCTCGTGTTCTATGGAGGCACGTCCGATTGAATGAACTATGTTAGAGACGGAAGATATTTATAACGATTATTCATTATTAACCCTGGAAAAACTCCATAATAAAAACTTGACAGGCGTTAGAGATGTCCCTATACGAATACTATATTCCAGTAGCCATATTTGCAATTGTGGGGTTATCGGTTCCTATTGTACTGATGCTCCTTTCGAAACTGTTGGCCCCGAGTAACAAATACTCAGGTAAATTGACGACATATGAATGTGGAGTCGAACCTACTGGCGTGGCCCAGATCCAATATCACATGCAGTACTACATGTTCGCTATAATATTCGTCGTTTTCGACGTGGAAATGGTCTTCATGTACCCTTGGGCAGTCGTCTTTCCCAACCTGGGTATGTTGGCAGTGATAGAAATGATAATGTTCATCCTCATCTTGGTAATTGGCTTAATTTATGCCTGGAAGAAAGGTGTTTTGGAATGGATATATCCGATGTAGTTGTTCTCACAAAGGCGGATTGGTTGATCAAGTGGTCGCGAAAATCCGCCATGTGGCCGCTTACCTTTGGCATAGCGTGCTGTGCAATAGAGATGATCGCAACAGGTGCAGCCCGCTTTGATGGTTTTGAGAGATTCGGGATGCTCATGCGCGCGAGTCCTAGGCAGGCCGACTTGATGATCGTCGCTGGTAACGTAAACACGAAGATAGCCCCTATCGTCAAGAGATTATACGACCAGATGCCCGATCCAAAATGGGTTATAGCCATGGGGGAATGCGCGATTTGCGGAGGACCGTTCTACGATGGCTATAACATGGTGGACGGCGTCGATAAGGTAATCCCAGTAGACGTCTATGTACCCGGATGCCCGCCGAGACCGGAAGCATTAATTCAGGGATTCGTCGAGCTCCAGAGGAAGATAATGGAATCCGGCTACGAGGTGAAGAAGGAATGAGTCCGGAGGGATATCTTAGAGATCAGATACTTATAGACTTGGAGAAGGAGTTTCCGGAGTATATCATCGATACAAAGGTAAAGAGGAACCGGAGATTGGTCGCTGAGATCAAATTGGAAGGTTTGATGGATATCATGAAATATCTCTATAACGAAGGCTTCGATCACCTTTCCTGCATATCTGGGATGGATTACGAGAAAAATCTTGGGCTCGTCTACCATCTCTGGAGTTATTCGAAGCGGAGGACCATACAGATAAATACAACAGTTCCAAAAGACGACCCAAGGGTACCGAGCGTCATCTCCATATGGAGGACAGCCGATTGGCACGAGAGGGAGACTTATGACCTCATGGGGATAATCTTCGAATGGCACCCCAATCTGACGAGGATACTATTGCCAGACGATTGGGAAGGGCACCCTTTGAGGAAAGATGTAAAGTTGAAAGCGCCTGGCTGGTTTATCGATAACAAATCGAAAAAAGAGGCATAACATGTCCGAAGTTTCCGAGATGATACTGAATT
Source organism: Hydrothermarchaeales archaeon (SeqCode) (assembly GCA_046761145.1). Lineage (GTDB taxonomy): Archaea > Hydrothermarchaeota > Hydrothermarchaeia > Hydrothermarchaeales > SZUA-236 > JBHIFP01. The sequence goes on along the minus strand of JBHIFP010000059.1, from coordinate 6,156 downwards.
TCGGCCCACAGCACCCGAGCACTCATGGGGTTCTGAGGATAAAGGTCAAATTGGATGGGGAGATCGTCAGAGAGGCCGTACCGATTTTGGGTTACCTCCATAGGGCCCAAGAAAAAATTGCGGAGAATAGGACATACATGGAATACCTGCCCTTGACGGATCGACTCGACTATGTATCTTCCATGACAGGCAACCACGCTTATAGTCTGGCAGTTGAGGAGCTGTTGGACGTCGAGGTTCCAAGGCGGGCAGACTTTATCAGGGTCATCGTGTCTGAGTTCCAGAGGATAGCTAGCCACTGTCTTTGGCTCTCCGCTTTTGGATTGGATATAGGGGCAATCACCCCGTTATTTTATGCCTTTAGGGAGAGGGAGTACATAATGGATCTTTTCGAGGCGGTTTGTGGGGCCAGGCTGACTTATAGTTATATCGTACCGGGAGGTGTGAGATACGACCTGCCCGAGAATTTTATTGAGAGTGCCAGAAAGATAATCAAACTGATAAGACCGAAGATCGACGAATACGAAGACCTACTTGCCGAGGCAGGGGTATTTTTGATGAGGACCAAGGGAGTGGGCGTAATAAAACCCGAAGATGCGATAAACCTCGGTATAACTGGCCCGATACTTAGGGGTTGTGGCGTCGAGGCGGATTTGAGAAAAATGGAACCTTATTCGGTATATGACGAGATCGATTTTGAGGTCCAGACATGGGATGGATGCGATGTTTTCTCGACTTATAAGGTGAGGATGAACGAGATGCGCGAGAGCTTGAATATAATCGAGCAGGCATTGGACATGCTCCCAAAAAATGGAAAGATAAAAGCGAAACTTCCGAGGATTTTAAAGCCCCCAGCAGGAGACGCATACGGTCGAGTAGAGAGCCCGAGAGGAGAACTCGGATTCTATGTTGTGAGCGATGGGACGGAGAGGCCGTATAGGGTAAGGATAAGGAGCCCGGCTTTCATCAATATTTCAGCGATACCTTTCATGGTAAAGGATACGATAATTGCGGACTTTATCGCGATATTGGGCGTTATAGATGTAGTTATGGGCGAAGCGGATAAGTGATAAAATGGCAGAGATATTTCAAAATCCATTGGTAAGGGGTATAGTAGGCGGGGTTATCTTATCGGCCTTAATTTCCCTTCTAGTACTCTTCTTGACATGGGTCGAGAGGAAGGTAGTTGCCAGATTCCAAGTAAGATATGGACCCAATCGCGCAGGAAAGTTCGGCCTGCTCCAACCACTGGCCGATGCCGTTAAGCTTCTCACCAAAGAGGACATAATTGCAGAAGCAGCCGATAAACCCGTATTTTGGGCCGCACCAGTAATCGCCTTCGGGGTAGGATTTTTGGCCTGGGCGACGATTCCATTTACAGATAGATTGGTGGTTTCAAATCTGGATATAGGCGTATTGTATGTAATTGCGGTCTCTTCATTAGCCCCCATAGCGGTGATCATGGCCGGTTGGTCACCTAACAACAAGTACAACCTCCTCGGAGGGATGCGTTACACCGCACAGATGATTAGTTATGAGGTCCCGTTAGTTTTGTCCATGATGGGCGTAGTGGCGCTGGCGGGATCTTTAAATTTGATAGAGATAGTCCAAGCGCAATCCAAGATATGGTTCATCTTCCTCCAGCCGTTGGGATTTCTGGTCTTCTTTGCCGCTGCAGTTGCCGAAATGGGGAGGATCCCCTTCGATCTTCTCGAGGCCGAGGGCGAGCTAGTTGCGGGATGGCATACGGAATATGCGGGAATAAAGTTTGCACTTTTGTTGTTCGCCGAATACATACACATGCTCATAGAGGCCGCCCTCATCGTGATTCTCTTCTTGGGCGGATGGTACGGGCCCATCTTACCCCCCCTCGTTTGGTTCTTGATAAAGATGTCCTTAATAATCCTATTCCTGATGTGGGTAAGGGGAACATTGCCCCGTGTCAGGATCGACCAGCTATTGAATGTTGGATGGAAGATACTACTCCCAATCGCGCTTTTCAACATCGGTGTAACGGGGATAATATTGGCGATGTGATGAGGTGAAGAGATGGTAGCTGATCTAAGGCCCAAACTTAAAAAACCGTTGGCAGTAACCCTGAAACATCTGTTCAGATGGCCGATCACTGTTCAGTACCCAGATGAAAGATTGGTTCTTAAAAAACGATATAGGGGGCTTCAATCTTACATTGCTTTGCTGTGTACGGGATGCGGCATTTGCGCCGAGTTTTGCCCCCAAAAAACGATAGAGATGATCGAAGTCGATGGAAAGAGACAACCCAGAATCTATGCCGGGAGATGCATGTTCTGCGGAATTTGTGTCGAACATTGTCCGACCAGGGCCTTGGGAACTACGTCCGAGTACGAATTGGCGGGGTACGATAGGGAGTCCTTGGTCTATGAGCCAGAGGATCTAATGGAGCTGGCCGATCAATCTGTCGATATTTCTAAGGGGATACTTGCCAGAGCCCCAAAGGTCGATATCGAAAAGTGTGTCGGATGCTTGGAGTGCAAGAGGGTTTGCGATTGGGAGGCCATCTCGAGAGAGGACGTTGGCGAAAAGAGGACGCTGAGATTGGATTTCGACAAATGCACTTTCTGCGGTAAATGTAGCGATATTTGCCTTCCAGAGGCTATGGGCCTTGAGGATAGAGTGATGAAGGAAGGCATGGAGATGAAATGGGAGGTATGGATCCCTGTAAAAGACAACCCGGAACTCACCTATGCCGACCACCTCATATCCAAAGTCGTAGATCTCAAGTTCTGTTCCCACTGCACAGCTTGTGTGGGTTCGTGCCCGGTAGTTAGGCTCAAGGGCGTTGATGAGCCGATATATCAAGACATGGAGATCCCCTGTAACGACTGCAGTTTATGCGTAAAGTCATGTCCGAGGTATGATTATGGGGCTCCAATAGGGATAGGAGATTATCTCGACGTCTTCTCGGCGAGGTCGACGAGGTTCATAGGACAGGACGGGGCAATGGCAACCGAGATACTCGTAAGCGCCATGGAGATGGGGGTGATAGACGCCGCTATTGTGGTAGACAGGGACGAAGAGTGGAAACCCGTACTAAGAGTCGCCACAACTCCCAGGGAGATAACCAAGGGCCTACAAACCAAGTACGCATTGGCCGATGTTCTGTCTGCATTGAAAGAGGCCGATAGATTGACGAGGAAAGGTCTCGCTATCGTAGGGACGCCTTGTCAGATAGAGGGTTTTAGAAGGGTCGCTGAAAATGTCAAATTCTTTACCTCGAAGGTGAAACTCGTGGTAGGGCTCTTCTGTTTCGAGAACTTCTACTATAAAAGATTCTATCAGGAATTTTTGGGAGGCCATGGAATAACCCCCAGAGATTTGGTAAGGACGGACATGAAGAAAGGCATACTCACGGTTATCACCAAGGACGGAAAGTCCTATGAATTCAAGGTCGACGAATTCGAGCATTATGCACTGGATGGATGCATGATCTGCAGGAATTTCCTGAACATTTATGCCGACGTTTCGGTGGGAGGAAGCGGATCCGAAAAGGGCTTCAGCAGCGTATTTGTTAGAGAGGAACACGTAAGGCCGATCATCGATTATATGAGGGAAAAGGGGTACATAGAGGAGGCCCCACCAGAACAGATAGAGAAGGTGTTGAAGGTGAATAGGTTTATGTGTAAGTATAAGGCTAGGAAGCATCCCATAGAGCCGTATTATGAAGCTAGGGGCATAAAAATGGAGGAAGGAGATGGCAGCTGATTTGATCGTGTTTCTCATAATAGCCTTGGTTGCGATAGCTTCTTCAATCTTGGTTCTGGAGTCAGAAGAGATATTCCATAGCGCCCTATACTTGGCACTGATGTTCGTGAGCGTGGCGGGGCTGTTTATACTTCTCGGTGCCGAGTTCCTTGCGGCTATACAGGTGTTGATCTATGCCGGTGCGGTGATCATATTGGTGTTGTTCGCAATAATGCTCACAAAGAGGGGCATAGCACTTAGAGAGAGGACCACCCTTTATGGCAAGGTGACAAGACTGGGCGTTGCGGCGGTATTCATATTTCTGCTCGTGGTGTCGATTGTTAGAGTCACTTGGCCCATAAAGTTCTCAGAGAGGCAAGCCTCTTCAACAATTGCGTTGGGAAATGCCCTTTTCACGGATTATGTCATCCCGTTTGAGATAGTCTCCGTCGTTTTGTTGGCCGCATTGATCGGCGGGATATTCTTAGCGAAGAAGGAGGAGGTATATTGATCCCCCTCCTCTATTATCTCTTGCTCTCGGGCGTCCTTTTTGCCATTGGGGCATATGGTGTTATGACCAAGAGGAATGCGGTTAGAATGCTAATGGCGATCGAGATTATGATGAACGCCGCGGCTATAAATCTGGTGGCCTTCTCGGTGTATACTCCCCACTTGAATGTCTCGGGACAGGTCTTCGCACTCTTCGTGATAGCGATTGCAGCCGCGGAAAACTGTATCGGGTTGGCGTTATATCTCCTATTATTCAGAGTTCATAAAACGATAGATCTCAACGAGATCAGCAGGTTGAGGTGGTAATAATTGTGTAATAAATTGTATAATATATACGAGGATAAGGAGGGCTAAGATCATGGCAGCTGAGGTAGTTCACTCGATAAGGCCGGGCCTTGCGCCGTTGGTATCCTTTGTATGTGCGTTGTTGATATTGGCAACGGGCGAAAAGCATAGGGACTGGAGGGAAATTTGGAGTTTGATGGCAGCGCTATCCAAGTTCATAATAGTCGCATCCCTCGTGCCCCTCGTGATAAAGGGGAAGATCGTGGAGTACGTGCCATTCTCCGTGGTTAAGCTCGCCCCTGCGCTCCAGCTCTATTTCAGGGTGGACGCTTTTGGCATGTTCTTTGCGGTTTTGTCGTCTTTTCTCTGGATTGTAACAACCATTTATTCGATAGGTTACATGAGGCACCTCCACGAGCACAATCAGACCAGGTACTTCTTCAGCTTCGCCATGTGCATCATGGCTACCGTGGGGATAGCATTTGCAGGGAACCTCTTCACGTTGTTCATCTTTTATGAGATACTATCCATAAGCGCATACCCATTGGTCATTCACCACGAGACCGAAGAGGCCATGAGGGCGGGGAGGAAGTACTTGATGTATATCCTTCTGGGGGGGACCACGATCTTGGGTTCTATCGCCATGACATATGTATTGACCGGAACCTTGAACTTCTCTGAAGTCGCCATATTGGCAAATCACGGTATAGCCACGAAAACCCTTCGATTGCTCTTCTTGACATATGTAATCGGGTTTGGCGTAAAATCCGCGATAATGCCCTTGCATTCGTGGTTGCCCGCGGCCATGGTTGCACCGACTCCCGTCAGCGCATTGCTCCATGCAGTTGCAGTTGTTAAAGCTGGCGTTTTTGGCATGGTAAGAGTAATATACAACGTGTATGGGGTGGACCTCATAAAAGAGCTTGGATTGGGCTTGCCACTCGCCTATGTCGTCTCCGTGACGATAATCCTAGCATCCATCTACGCTTTAAGACAAGACAACTTGAAGAGGAGGCTTGCGTACTCCACGGTGAGCCAGCTATCATATATAGTATTGGGGGCAGCGCTCTTGAGTCCAAGTGCTACAACAGGCGCTATAATACACATAGCTAACCAGGCCATCATGAAGATAACGCTCTTCTTCTGCGCAGGAGCCATATTTGTCCAGACGGGCAAGAAGAATATAAGCGAGATGCGGGGTATCGGCAAGAGCATGCCCTTGACGATGGGGGCTTTTGCAGTCGGTGCCATAGGCATGATCGGTTTTCCACCTATGGCTGGCTTCATAACGAAATGGTACCTTGTCCTTGGAGCCCTCGAAGCCGGTCAACCCTTCTTCGTCATTGTATTGCTAGTTAGCGCGGCACTAAATGCGGCATATTTCCTCCCTCCAGTATATGATGGATTCTTTAGAGAGCCCGACGATGGAAAGACCGAGTACGATGAAGCACCGATGACACTTGTCGCGCCTCTCGTTGTTACGGCTATCCTTACTCTCATACTTGGTGCATTTGCTAACATGCCTTACACCCCATTACAGCTAGCCCATACCGCTGTTAAAGAGTTCTTACACATTGGAGGATTGTGATGGCACCTGTCCACGAACCCCAGGCTGTACTCCATGCCGTAACATCACCGATA
>JBHIFP010000058.1:0-10965 GCA_046761145.1 Hydrothermarchaeales archaeon (SeqCode) | reverse complement strand
AATTCACCCTCGATACGACGAACAGGGGCGAGATAGTATCCGAGATAGCGAGTAGAACTGGTTTGACTGCGGAAGAAGTTGAAGGACTTATAAAATTTAAAGAAAAAAAGGAACATCCTGGAAGACAGAGCTTTGAAATTGGGAATGAGTCAGAGAGAGAAGAAATTGAAGAAGGCAGTAAGCCTAGTGAAGAGAGAGAGGAGGAAGCTGAAATAAAAGCGGAGATAAAGGACGATCAAACTACAGTGGAGGTAGAAATAGACGACGAGGAGACGGAATTCACCCTCGATACGACGAACAGGGGCGAGATAGTATCCGAGATAGCGAGTAGGACCGGTTTGACTGCGGAAGAGGTTGAAGGAGTTATAAAATTTAAAGAAAAGAAGGAACATGAAGAAACGAGCGGAACAGAAGAAGTCGGAAATGAAACGATAAGCGTCCCAGAAAGCGTTGAAGAGGTAGGCGAAGTTTCAACTGAGAACGAGACAGCGGAATTGCCGAGGGAAACGGCAGAACTAGAACCAACTGAAAATGAAACCGCTCCAGAAGCTTAGCGCCTTTCGAGGATCGAATTGAATCGACCCTCTACCTTTTCTTTTTTTATTTTTTGGAAATATAGGTGAAAATAAACTATTTTTCCACTCGAATTACAACAGAATCTTGATCAATATCATGCCGGCTATGAATCCCCCCACGTGGGCGAAGAAGGCCACTCCGCCGCCCGTTGTGGCGGACATGTAAGCCAGAGAGCCTATACCATAGAACAACTGTAAGACGAACCAGAATCCCAGGACCACGATCGCGGGCAAGGTTATCCATTCTATGAGGTATCCAAGGAATACCAATGTATGGACCTTGGCTCTGGGGTATCTTAAAAGATATGCCCCGAGGACCCCAGCCACAGCACCAGACGCCCCCAGATTTGGAACGCTTGAATTGGGGTTCACCCAAATCTGCACCGAAGACGCCACCAACCCAGAAGCCAGGTAAAAGAGGATAAAATTTCTATGACCTAGATCATCTTCGATGTTGTCCCCGAATATGTGGAGATAGAGCATATTCCCGAAGAGGTGCATAAAACTGCCGTGGAGAAACATGGCGCTGAAGAGGGTATAAAGATCTCTCCCTTGGACGATATTTCTCGGTATCATCGCATAGCCGTGGATGAAGAGATTCAATTGAGGGGGATTTAACGAGAGGAGTATCTCATATCCGAAGACCAGGATATTGAGCAAAATGATGGTATACGTAACCCAAGCAAAGCTTTCCGTGGGGTTATCATCTTTTATTGGGATCATAATATCTATTCGACATAGGTATAGGAGGGAATGCGCTCGAGGAGCATCCCTTCGAGTTTCACCGGCCACAGCTGTTTTGCGAGCTTCACCGCCTGCTCGAGTTTATACTCCGACTCCGCAAAGATCTCGAACAATATATCGCCCTTTTTGATCTTTTTGCCTTTGGTTATGTGGAAGAGTATCCCCGCGCCTTTGTCTCTTGGCGCCCCAGCAGCCCTGGCTATTTGAACCACGGCCTTGTTGTCGATACCTGTCACATATCCTTCTCCTGTGGAATCCACGTTTTGGCTGAACTTTCCGATAGGTATGTCCTCTGGTTTTATCTTTGGATCTCCGCCTTGGGCCGCGATTATCTCTTTCATCTTCTTCAAAGCCTCGCCAGATGCGATGATGTTCTCTGCTACTTTCTTTCCCCTGCCTTTTATGGCAACCCCCCCTGCATCCAGGATTATGCCGGCTATAGCCGTTGCCTTCTCAATCAAGCTGGTACTCGGGCTCCTACCCTCTAGGGCCATTAGGGCCTCTCTGGCCTCCAATGCGGGGCCGACTGCTCTGCCGATGGGCTTATCCCCATAGGTGATCGCGCATTCGACCTTGATACCAACCCTTTCGCCCAGCTCGATAAAGTCCCTGGCAAATTTTTTGGCCACATCCATATCCCTGATTTTTGTACCGGGACCCATGGGCAAATCTATGACGACGAATTCCGCGCCCACAGCGAGCTTCTTCGCCATCACGCTACAGATCGCCAGATTGTGGGGGTCCAAGGAGAGGGGGTACTCGACCTGGATAAAGATGTCATCCGCCGGGGCCAGGTTTACCCCTCCCCCCCAAGCGATTATGCCGTTGGTTCTGTTCACGATCTCCTCGATCTCTTCTGCATTGAATTCCACCGGCGCCAGTACCTCCATTATGTCCGCTGTTCCGCAGGCGGAGGTTATAGCCCTGGAAGAGGTCTTGGGGATCGTCAGCCCTGCTGCGGCAACGATGGGAACGACGAGCAGGGTTATCTTGTTTCCGGGGACGCCCCCCAAGCTGTGTTTGTCGAATACGGGCCTCCTCTTCAGGTGGAGGGTCTCTCCGGTCCGCGCGATCTGTCTGGTAAGATAGACGGTCTCGTCCATGGTCATATCATTTATGTACAGGGCCGAGATGAAGGCCGTGATCTCAACCTCGCTCAGTTTGTTATCTATCACATCTTTTATTATGGACTCGAATTCATTTTCGGTCAGTTGCCCCCCTTCCATCTTCTTCTTTATGTATTCTATGGACTTCGGTTTTTCTGTGAGGACGACGGATATTTCATCGCCCTCTTTTATGCCGAGCAATCGGACAACCTCTGAAGATACCCCTATCTCCCCCTCTTTGATGAATTCGGTCGAGGCATCGACGATGACGACGCAGGTTTTGTGGTCCGTCGAGACCTGGACCCTATCTTTGGGGTGGATCCCCAGATCCTTCATCTCTTCCTCGTTCAGGATTACCTCCAGACGCCCCTCCACGATATCAATGATCTTTGCCTTCAGATTCTTTTCCATAGCGACGCGCCTCATCTCTTAGGGTAACTATAACCTCTGCCACGCTCCTACATATCTTTAACGGGGGGCAGGTCAACATCAAATTCAGGTCGGAAGAATGCTCACCTACCCGCCGATAATCTGTCCTGAGCCCGATGATCGGGATGCCCCTCGCATGGGCATAGCCGCATTCGAACGCGGTCCCATCGTCCACTTGCGGTCCGTCTAGTATCGCTACCAAGATGTGCGATCTCTCCAAATTTTTAAGGCAGCATTCGAATATGGCCTTTCTCCCCTTGCCTTTGCAAGTCCTCTGGGCCAAAAATACCTCGTGGCCTTCCCTTTCCAACTCCTTGGCAACCCCTTCGTTGAACTCCTTCTCCGCCCGTGAAAAGAGGGGCCCAGCCAGATAGATTCTCATATCTTCACCTGAAAAAGTACTCGATATTCCTCTGGTTTTTTGCCAATTGCCTCTGCCTCGCAATGACGAAAAGCTGAAATTTTTCCAGGGATCTATACCTCATCTTCTCCAATGCCTTGAAGTTCCAGTCCGTGGCCGTTATACTGGCGACGCTGTTCGCGATGTTCGCGGACTTTATCGAATTTTCGGTCTTTAAAAAGCTGGAGACAAAAGCACCTGCAAAGGCATCTCCGCAGCCCGTGAGGTCGACGATCTTCGGCTGTATAACGGAGGGGAAAAAATTTACCTCACCATCTTCAATAATGGCACTACCGATCACCCCTAGGGTTATAACTATTATATTGTGCTCGATCTTCTTGAACATCTTCATGGACCACTCGAACCTCTTTGCACCTATCAGAAACGTTGCCTCCTCGTCATTGAGGGTGAATACATCCACCTCTTTTATCAGGTCCAAGAGGCCCTTTTTGTATCTCTGAAAATAGCCGACATGCGTGTTCAGGGATATCAGCCCGTAGAAGTTCTTCCTCAGGTATCTTACGAACTTCTTCTGCTTGCTGGGCGCGGTCGGCGCGATATGAAATGCCTTGGCCTTCATGTATTCTGGTGGGATGTCTTTCGGATTTATGTGGGCCCCCACCCTCACCTTGTAGTCCCCATAGGTGGCGGCACCATCTTCGTCGTAGCTTATGGAGAAGAACGTGCTCTCCCCCTTCACCCTTTTGATGCCGGATATGCTTATGCCGGCATCTTTCAAGGTCTTGTAAAACCTCGGCGGAAAGTTCTTACCTACGCGAGAGACTATCCCGACCTCACCGAAGAGCTTCGCCGCCATGGCGGAGTAAACGGCCGCTCCCCCCAACTGTCTCCTCTCGCCGCTCTCGGTCTTTACCCTGTCTATGCTGATGTGACCTACGGTAACGACGTCCATAATTCAAAAACAACGCCCAAGTTAAAAAAGTTTATTACATGCGCGAGAAAAGTTACTGAAAGGAGGCCGAAACTTCCATCCGAGAGGCGTGATCTATTTGACTTCGACGGTTTATTTATACACCGACAGGGCACCTAAAAATTTGAATTTAAACGAGATAGCAACCTATCTCAAGGGCCATGGATTTGAAGTCAAAAATGGAGGGGATTTCCTACAGCACTTCAACCTCGATAAAAGGGCTTTTGGCGAGGGATTGGCGAGGATCAGGATAAAGGATATAAGGAGAAGGGGGGTTCTGAACTCCAACCCAAGCCCAGAAGATATAGCCACCGAGGTCGGGATCTTGAATGGCGATGAGCCCGTTGAGTTGGACAGGGATTTGACGAATGTCTACGAAGGCCTCGAGTTTTCAGATCTGTTTAAAGAGCCCCTCAAAGGCGATTTTCATATCTTATTCACCAGCAGGATGCTCGCAACCTGGAGCGATAGGTATCATGGAAGGACGATCGTGATAAATCCCCCCCTCTCTATAATCTCGACCACCGGTATTGTGGAGGCCCCCATAAAACCCCCCGAATATTATGCAAAGTTATTGAGCCATCAAAGGGCATTGGAGATCGGATTTCCATTGCCAAGATTAGAGGAGTTTGAGAAAGAGTTGAAGGAAGAGTTCAAGGGCAGGTTCATCGATTATGGCGACGAGAGATTGACGGAAGTTGCGAAGGGCCTCGCGATGCAGGCTTTGGTGTACTTCTTAACCTCGGATGCATTCTGCGATGACTCCAGATGCAGACTCTTCAATGCCCACACTCAAGAGGATCTGATAAAATCTCAATTGGAGGGAGAAGAGTTCTGTGATGGGCATGGAGCTATGTTAAAGGAAATCAAAAATCGGAATCTTCAATAGACTCCTTGGGACCTCGTTACCTCTCATTAAAGGGGGTTGATTATTTTTTAAAGATGGGACCATTGTAGGCATGGGGTATGGGGCTGTACAAAGGATACTTGCTAGAGGACGGGGATTTTGAGAGACTCCTGGATTGGGCCTATGAAACTAAGCCTTTTTTGAAAACCGAAGATATGTGTCTTTAGTGTGGTGATCCAACCGAGCACTCCGAATACAAGATTTTTAATAGAGACTGGGACGAAGTGCTCCATCTCATCGTAGATAGGTGCAAAGGTACCAGATGCGAGGACATTCAAATCAACTTGAAAGACCCCATTCTCGACGACTATTTTAATGCCATCTGAAATGATTTGAGAGAGTTCAAGGCCAATAGTCTTAGTCAAACTGGAAGTAATGAGAAATTCCCTTGCTGTCGTTAAAATATTCGCTATTTTTTAGGACGGGGGGGATTTGAGATGTCCTCCTATCTTCTTTCTTTACCCCTCTTCAAGTCCCTCTCGTCCTATCCCTTCTTTTTTCAAAAGCCATTTGGTACATATATAATCCTTACGGATATGCCAATATACTACAAGGTAGAAACCAACTCAATGCTATTTTTTGAAAATTCTTCGATAAATTAAAGTAGCCCTTTATATTCTGGACTTGAGATTTGTGATAAGCGCGATCTACAAATCTGGGAGGAGCAACTCTTTCATGCTGTTTATTTCAGGATTTACAATTCCCTCCTTCCTCAAAACAAAGGTGGTATTTAGTACGATAGGCCTACCTTCCAGGACATCGGCATAGCGCATCCTTATCAGGTCGATATAATTCTTTACAACCGTATTGTCCTTTGCGGCAAAGACGAGTACGAAGTCGTATTCGCCAAATGTGAAGTACGTGTCGATCGACCTTACCCCTATTCTGCTGCTGAGGTCCTCTTTCACGTGCTCGATGACTCTATCCGCTGCCTCAGCCATAGTTGCCTTGGCTTTTAAGAGCATTATATACAGTTGCCAGCCGAGCTTCGTCTCATCTACTACGGCGGTATACCCTTGGATGATATTGCTTTCCTCCAACTCCTTCTTCCTCCGCCAAGTCGAGGTCTTTCCTTTATTGAGCTTTCTCGCAAGTTCCGAAAGAGACCGCTGAGGATCGATGATCAGCTCATCTAGGAGTTCATCCTCTCTCAAAATGGAACATTTAAGGTTCTTCTTTGCCATTTTTATCACCATCGTTCCATATTTTGGAACAAAGGTTTAAATACTTTTTTCGAGACTTGGGGTGTTGTCTTTCCTGTATTGTGGGTAATCCGAGATATCGAGAGATCGCATAATGTTCGTGGAATTAAGAGGAGAGCCTTGAGAATATGTTGAAAGTTATGAATGTGGACGATAGTCCGGACATGTTACACCTAATGGATTGGATTCTACAAAAAGAAGGTTACAACGTCATAGAAGCAACGAGTGGCGAAGAGTGCTTGGAGAAGCTCGAAAAAGAGAGACCAGACGTCATTTTGTTGGATGTCATGATGCCCGGGATAAACGGCTGGGAGATCTGCAAACAGATCAAGGGCGATGCCTCCACCAGAGATATCCCCGTCGTGATGTTCACGATCCGATCCAGGGATGAGGATATAGCAAGGAGCTTTGAGTATGCGGGGGCGGAGTGGCACGTTTCCAAGCCTTTCAAGATACGGGATCTCCTCGATGTTTTGAAGTTGTCGGTCAAACCCACTACCAAAATTGAACGGGAAATTGAGAAGGCGATACAGAAAAAGAAGAAGATAAGAGAAGTCTTCAAGATGATGAACCCAAAGATGGTGAACTTCAAGTACGATATATTGTTCAAAGGGGACGAGAAAAAGGAGTAAAAAGTTCACCCAAGCTCTATAGTGTGGCTCCCCGCAAATCTAGCTCGCTGAGCCGGTAGAAGGTATAATACCAAGATCAATAGAAGCAAGAATAACAATATCAAAAATCGTGTCTTCTTGCTCATGGTTTTCACGCAATAACTTTTGATCCAGCGGACTTATATTTTTATGTGTCCGGGGCCCTCCAAGGTTTCATCGATTTCGACGTTCATTTTTTGAACGATAAGTTCGATAATAAGTAGAACCCCCTCTACATCGCCAAGAAGAGCTCCGTCTCCGGATGATAAGCCGCCCATGCGAACCAATATATCTCCAAGGCGTCGACCTTGTTGAGCCTTTTTCCCGAGTTCGTCCCGGAGGTCGATTCGCCTTCAAAATTCCATTGACTTTCTGTTTCTTTGTCCAACAATCTGCCGTCTTTTAGCTCAAAATTTAGAACCCAACCATTCAACCTTCTCTCAAAGACCCTGATTAGCTTGCTTTCCGGATCTTGCACGACCAGAATATCTCTGCCCGCAAATCGGTCGTTCAAGATGCCGACCTTCGCTATCTCCGCTTCCGGATATGCCCTAAATTTACCGTCCATCTCGATACCAAAAACCCTGGCTTTCGGATGGAGCCTCGTGTCATTTTTGGCTATTGGGAAGTGTATCTCCTCGTTGGTCGTATAGCCGCTGATTTTTACGATGTCGAACTCATAGCTTTTGAAGAATCCAGTATCCTTTGACAGGATCAGCGTATTCGGATGTCTATTCTTCCAGTGACCCCATGTGACGTGTTCCATCTCTATAGGACGGAGCTTCTCTCCTGCCAACTCGCCATCAAACGCGACCCCGCCTATCTGAGTCCAGGATGTATCGGTATTGCGGTCGTACATCACGAGGCAGCTATTGAGCAACGTCCCCAAAACACCGAATTCGGTCTCCCTGCCGTCGATCGTCCTTTCATAGGCTATGCTCGTATCGCAGAGGGCGCACCTCGTGATCGCTATCGGTTCGCCCCCAAACTCGTCGTTGACTATGTGGTGATAATTGACGATTTTGAGCGGATAGGCCTTGGCTATTCCGCGGTAGACTATCCCTATCACTTCATCATCGTCAGACCACATCTCATTCCCCTCTTCGACGGTGACGAATTTTGGATCGTCTATTGAAGGAAAACAGTCTTTCTCTGGGCACCCCCTAACATAGGTTCCAGAGGCGTTTATGTTCTCTATCATGTGGGCAGGAGGAGTTATATAAGAAGCTAGAGCAAATACGGCGAGGAGTATTGCAGCGATAATTAGCAATCTTGTGGGCAGAATAACATCTTTCAATTTCATTTTCGGACCCTCATTCGCCAAATCTCCGTACAATCGCATATCTCGATGGAACTTCCCAACTTCAAAGAGACCATAATGGGATGAAGAGAGAAGAAGCATCTGCGAGTTCGGGGAGAAAGAGGATAAAGTTAATAGCCTTTCGAGACATTTTTTTCTATCAGCTTGAGGGTATAATCGTCCAACCCCACCGATTTCTTTAGGTGATCGAGAATCGCCTTTTCGTCGTCGGTTATTACTCCGTCGTTTAGGGCAGTACTCAGTGCAACTTCATATATCTTCTTTCGCAGATTTCTCAGTCTCACTTCTTCGTCATCGTCTATTATCCCGTCTTCCAACGCATCTTTCAACGAACTTTCGTATATCCCATAATTTCCTGAAATGGTATCCAACAAGGCATGCTCTTCCTCACTTATATAACCGTCTTTCAAAGCTTTTTCGAACATCACCCTATATGCCCAAAGATTCCTGAGTTCAAGGGCCTTCTTCATGGGAAAGGGGTGTAGAGCTCTCCATTAATAAATTTTGTGTTAAATTTCTCTGCGGGCTAGGCGAAAACCATGACGCCAGAAACAAAAAACCTTGTCGTTGCTCCGGATATCGAGCTCAAACCAGCCGGACTAACTTCTACAAAATCTCATCCATACTCCCAGATCTATACCCCTCCAGATCGAGGGTTATGTATTTGAATCCGAGTTCTCGTAACTCCTTCGAAATCTCCTTTCGCAGTTCAATGGCCTTTTCCAAGTCCCTCTCCAAAACCTCGATCCTTCCTATCTCCCCATAACATCTGACCCTTACCTGTCGGAATTCCAGCCCTCTTAGGAAATCCTCTGCCTTCTCTATCATATCCAACTTCGTTTTTGTTATCTCCTCGCCATAGGGAATGCGAGAGGCCAGACATGCCATAGAGGGTTTGTCATAAACCGACAATCCCATCTGCAATGCCATCTCCCTCACATCCTCCTTCCCAAAACCGAGCTCAAGTAAAGGGCCCTCTGCACCATACTCTCTCAATGCTTTTAAGCCAGGCCTATGGCCTAGGGGGTCATCCGCATTTGCCCCATCCAATATATGCCTTATGTTGCGTTCATCGGCGATCTTTTTCAGCGCTTTGATCAACCCTTCACGACAATAGTAGCACCTCTCGGCGGGATTCTTGACGAACCTCGGGTCCTCCAGTTCATCCTCCTCTATGACTAGGTGTTTTATGCCTATCTCCTTTGCGGTCCTCTTCGCCGACTCGAACTCGGATTTGGCGAGGGTGGACGATTTCGCGGTTACTGCCAAGGCATTGTCCCCCAGAACATCGAACGCTGCCTTGGCGACGACCGAGCTATCAACGCCTCCGGAGAACGCGACGATAACGCCGTCCTTATCCCTGAACCAGTTTAGCAGTCTATCTACTTTCTCCATCATCCCAACTCCTCGGTTCTGGAATTTTCGAAGATATCTTTGGCTAGGCCTTTTACATCCAATCCGGATTCTGCCTTTTTTACTCTATCCAAAGCCGCTTTGATCACCGGGTTGGGAGGAGGACCCAAGCAGCAGTTGGCCGGCAGTATCGAGATATCGTAAGTGCCTATTCTCTTGGCCAGGGCTATTATCTCGTTCTTGTCCAATCCTATAAGGGGCCTGTAAACCGGGAATTTTTGCAGAACCTCTTCGATGACGTATAGGTTATCGAGGGTCTGACTCGCCACTTGTCCCAGATTCTCCCCCGTAACAACGGCTTTGGCCCCTTCTCTTTCCGCGACCATCTCCCCCACCCGATACATCATCCTCTTGCACAGCACGCAACCCAGCCTATAGTCCTCGACTTTCAAGAGTTTCATGAGGGCATCGCCGAAGGGCGCAATGTACGTCTTAACGCTTTCGTTTTTCCACCACGCGAGTCTTTCGATTGCTTGCAACGCTCGATCCACTGTCCTATCGTCGACCAAAGGCCTGGTATCCATGAATAGGCAGCAGGGGTCCGTGCCGCGCTTCATCATCATCCACGTCGCAACCGGGGAATCTATCCCACCGCTTATCAACGAGACTACCTCCCCTTGGGATCCAAGGGGCAACCCCCCCACGCCATCTATAATCTCGTCAAATATATACGCATCCTCGTCGCGCACTTCTACGTAAATGGTCTTGTCGGGGTTTTCGAGATCCACCTTTGCATTGGTACTTTGGGCTATCTTGGCCCCCAGTTCTATCGCCACATCTTTACTCCGAAAATCGTGCTTTCCCGTCCGTCTCGCTCTGACGGCAAAGGTATCTTTCTCGTTTACCCTACCCATAGCATAAGAAAGCCCTTCATTCAGGATATTATCGAAATCGGAATTGGTCTTCACGGCCACCGATGTCGATACAACCCCGAAGACCCGCGATATATTCTCGGCGTCCTCCCTCGAATCCGAATCGACGAAGATCCTCCCGAAAGCCCTCTTCACTTCAGAGCCCTTCACCGCCTTTCTGATATTTTTGACGAGGACCCCCTCTATTCTCCTCCTGCTCTGCCTCGATTTTGTGCCGATCTCTCCATACCTTACAATTATCATGCCATGAGATAAAATCTTCACATAAATAAGATTAACGAATGAGCTCTTTCAGGGTGGTTATCACCTTTACATCGAGGGCCCCTCCACAGATCTTCCTTCTGGCATTCTCGCCATATCTGTCCATCAAGATGAACTCCATCTCGAGCACATCCGAGGGGAGTTTTCGATATAC
>JBHIFP010000057.1:0-11111 GCA_046761145.1 Hydrothermarchaeales archaeon (SeqCode) | reverse complement strand
TCCTCCATGGTATTTACCCTCACGCCGTTGATGGAGATCAAGGTGGTATTTTCTCTCAGCCCATATACCTCTGCGGGCGTGTTTGGAAAGACGCGCGAGATATTGACGTAATCCTCCTGGAACATGCCCGGGGCGATTATCGTCGAGATCAGAAAGATCGAGAGGATGACCAACAAAAAATTCCCGAAGGACCCTGCCGCATAAACCCTGAGCTTCGTCCTCTTAGAACTTCGCTCCAGCTCATCTTCGTCTGGTTCCGCAAATGCGCCAAGGGGTACGAGGGTCACGAAGAGTATCCCCAAGGACTTTAATCTCAATCCCTCGGCCTTGGTTATGATGCCGTGCATGATCTCATGGGCGACCAATACTGTCATCAAGGCAAAGATGCCGTACCAGAAGGGAATGTAGATGGGCGATCCAGGGATTCTAAGGCCAGGCAAGGCCGGAGCAATTCCGGGCGGTGCTTCAGGTGCTACAAGGATGTGCCTTGCGCTCATCGTCAACTCGTAGAGTACAAATGCCATCAATGGAATGGATATCAGGATGCCGAGATCGCTGAGTAGCCCCCAGAACCTCCTCGCCTTCTTGGCAAAGTAATCCACCCCTTCCAATCCTCTCTCGGTCCTCCAGAGCAAGGCTATGGGCAGGCGCTCGATATTCCTCTTCTCAAACTCCTCCTCATCTATGTTGAGTACTACAAGCCAGAGGAGAGCGATCAGTAAAAGAATATGCAACAACTGCAATGAATCACCGCCTGTACTTTCAACTGCTCATATATACATTCACAAATATATTTAAATCCAGAGCTTCAATTGGGCCCACATGAATTCCTTAGAGACGAAGAGGCAACTGATTCACGCAAGTGGGGCATTGCTATCATTCTACATAATATGGGTTGGGTGGCTACCCTCGACGGTAGCGATTTGCGCCATGCTCATCGCCACAGTTTTGATAGCCGAGGGGCACAAAAGGGGGAGAAGACTCCCTTTACTATCTACGTTGATAGACTCCACAGAGAGACCAGAGGTGATCGAGGAAAGCCCCGCAAAGGGTGCGATACGATTCTTTATTGGCGCATTGGCCTCGCTTTTGATCTTCGGGTTAATCGATCTAAATGTAGCCTCCGCATCGATCATAATCCTGGCGCTGGGTGACTCGGCTTCAACGCTCGTCGGAAAGAACTTTGGAAGGCATAAAATCCTTTATAATAGAGAGAAGAGTTGGGAAGGAACGATAGCCGGACTAGTATTCGCCCTGATCGGTGCTCAAGTATTCGTAAAATTGCCCATTGCCATTGCCGGTGCCATAGCGGCGATGCTCATAGAATCGGTTCCACTAAAAATCGATGATAACATTACCATTCCTACATTCTCTGGTCTGATGATGAGTCTAGCGCTTTATCTACTTTAAACATAACATTTTTGTTAAAAAGATCAGATCTAATTTTCTGCCCCCTAGGTGTACGTTCTCCCCGTCTTTTGCGTTTCTTAATCGCTATGGAAAAAGTTAATAAAGTTTCTTCACGTAGTATTGATTAGAGGGAAGGTCATGAAGGAGTCCATTAAAAAAGCTAATAAGAGGTTTGTAGAGGTTGCAAAGAACATAGGGGAAGTGGTCAGCATAATCTCTTACGGTTCTGTAGCAAGAGACGAGGGAGGCGAGGGGAGCGATGTAGATCTCCTTGTTCTTTTATCCAGAAACTCAGGGAATGAATGGAAATTACTCGAGGCAGCTGCAGAAGTAGGATCTGAAACCATGGAACTGATAAATCCATTCATCGCGACGATGGATGAATTTATAGACAATTTAAAGTTACATAATCCCTTCGCCCTTAATATTGTTAAAGAAGGTCGCGTTCTTTATGGTAGAAAAAGTTGGGAAAGAATACTCGCACATGCTCCTTCGGTTAGCTAGGGAGAACCAGAGGCACGCATGGGACGAATTTAACGAAGAAAAATATAGGTTTACAGCATCCACTGCATACTATGCCATTTTCTATGCAGGGCTAGCTCTTCTGGACTTCTTCAAGAGCCATCCTAA
Source organism: Hydrothermarchaeales archaeon (SeqCode) (assembly GCA_046761145.1). GTDB lineage: Archaea > Hydrothermarchaeota > Hydrothermarchaeia > Hydrothermarchaeales > SZUA-236 > JBHIFP01. Next base: position 9,071 of record JBHIFP010000057.1, on the reverse strand, counting down.
AACTCACAAAGGTTTTTTGAATGAGCTGAGAAGATTGGCCTCCGAGGAAAAGATACCCAAAGACTTGACGAAGATCGTAGCGGTTGCAGAAACTCTAAGGGAAAAGGCAGATTATCCCTTTAGAGGTAAAACCGGGCTAAGCAAAGAGGTTGTACAAAAAGAACTTAAAGGCATGGATGCATTTATAAAAGAGACCGAGAAACTCATTCTGTAGTCCTGGGGAATCCTTTTTTTGGCGATCTTTTCAACGTTTTACGAGCGCTTTACCTCTTTTATCGAAGAAACGATCTCTCCAATCCTGGCTCCGACATCATTCACCCTTTCGACTACCGTACCGGTGACTATGATGTCTGCACCGGCTTGAGCGACTGCACGGGCATCTTCTTTTGTCCTAATACCCCCGCCGACGATGAGCGGGACATCGATGGCCCTCTTGACCATGCTGACCATCTCTTCGGGGACGTGCTCATCGACTCCAGATCCGGCCTCTAGATATACCAGACTCATGCCCAGATACTGGGTCGCCAATGCGTATGCGGTGGCGATCTCGGGCCTATTTCTGGGAATTGCCCTCGCATCTCCGACGTATCCAGCGGCGCCCCCGGGTTCGATCACTATATATCCCATCGATATAGCCTCAATTCCGGTTTTCTTGACGATGGGTGCCCCACTTGCTTGAGCGCCAGTGATGTAATAGGGGTTACGAGAATTCAACAAACTCATAAAGAAGATGGCATCGGCGTGCGTCGATACCCCGGAAACATCGCCGGGGAACAAGATCACGGGCAGATCGATGGCGGATTTTATCGCCTTTACGGTCTCATCCAACTTCTTCTGGATTATGCCCACGGAGCCCCCTATCATTATCCCAGAGGTTCCACCTTTATGGGCACTTTCTGCGATTTTCTTGGCATCTCTAGGGCTCTGCTTCTCTGGATCGAGCAAAGTCAGATGGATCGGGCCTTCAGCGACCTTCTCTTGAAGATAACTCAAGACGGACATATGACCACAAATCCTAAGGAGGGGAGCGAATCATATAAAAGTTTCTGAATTAACCCTTCACTTCCTTGCTCTTCGGTCTCAGCGCCTTAGATCCGCACTTTCTGCAGATCGTTGCCCGCCAAGGATTCCTCGCATTGCACCTCATACAGATCTTCATGTGAAAGAGTCTCTTCTCTGCTTCAGGAAATCTAGCCATCCTATGCCTCCTTTATATCGAAATATTCTCGCTGTATCTCTATTATCTCCGCGCTATTCTTTGCATCTTTATATCTCTCCAACAACTCCTCATTGAGCTGGAGGAAATGCGGCCCCCATTTGAACTTTGACATTATCTCTCCTGCCTCGTCTTCGTAACCCAGTATATATAACGCCGCGCTTATCGCCTCGGCCGTGCCCAACTTGCTCACCTTGCCGTAGTTTACCGGATTGGCCGCGACCAGCAATGGTAGGATCCTACTGTGTATGGGCCTATTCAGATGCTGAAAAACCTCGGCAGCGCGCTTCCACGAACAGTCCAGCGCGACCAGTCCATTGCCCAAGTATTTTCTATCCTCGGGAGACAGTGCCTTATCTGTGAAGGGATTCAGCACTATTGAGCCCCTTGGTATCCCCTTTGGCGTATAAAAAACTTTTGCCAGGCCAAATCTCCTGAGCTTTGCCCCTGTGCAAGCCTTAGGATCGCACTGCTTGGCATGGTATATCAAGATCTTTTGGTCCATATTGGTATCCAAAACCCATCGCTTTTTAATGTCGATCCATTTCACACGATGGCAAACCTCAACAACGCGGCTATGCCACCGATCCCTTCCAACCTCTCTCCAGCTTCGTGTTCGGTGGAGATGATGGCTATTCTCCCTCTCTTTTTTTTGGTCTTCTCTATTAATCTATCAGAGCCCTCGAATTTTCTCAAGAATGCATCGCTCAATAGTAGAATATCGACAGCACCGTATTCTATCGCATTTTCGACTTCAGCTAGACCATAAGTAGCGAGGTTCGAGCCTTTCGATATCTCGGTAAAGAGCTTCTCCACGAGCATCGTTTCGTAGGAGACTCTACTCTCCTCGACGATCTTCTCGATGGCGCCTCTTTTGATGACCTCTTGTATGCCCACCCTGCCCCCCGTGCCAGCGCTTTCTATATGCGTTGCCTCGGCGACCTCAGGATACTTCTCCTTCAGGAACGAAAAGACGTTCTCCTTGGCAAAGCCGGGACCGCACAAGATCACGACACTTACCCCCTCTTTCTTCAGGACCTCGTCGATCTTCTTCCCGACCTCTACATAAAATTCCTTTGCGGCGACCTCGTGGACCTTGGGGTCCCGTTTCCCGGAAATGGCAGTCGTTATTCTGACGATGAGGTCTACCCCGTACTTTCTTATGATCGCAAACTCCGCTTCCCCTTCCTCGACTCCCACTACCAAAACGAGGGGCTCTTTTGCGCTCTTTTCTGCCTCCTTCAACCTATCGAGCTGCCATCCCTTCCATTCTTTTGTTATACTCAACGTGTCATGGGGCTTGACCTCGATCGTATGGTGAGATCCAAGTGGTACGAGGTCCTCCGGACCTCGCTCTATTGCCCCCGAAATTCGAAGTCTGTTCGTATACCTGTGGAACTCCACATCCTCCACTTTGAGCGTCAAAAAGACCGGCTTTCTAGTGCCCGTGTCCGCCCTTATTTTTGTATCATCCTTTACCCTCCTAACGCTCCTCCCAGAAGCCAGATCGCCCGCATCGATCACGCTCTTTAGGTACCACAGGTCGTCCAGATTCTCCGGCTTTATCTTGATCTTCCCTTCCTTCAAGTTGTGATAGATTATCTTCATGGTGAGCACCTACTCAAAGATATCTTTTGGAGTTATTGTTGGAATATATTTTTCATCTTTTACCTCTATTGCTATCCGAGACATGGAGGACATGCGCAGATATCCTCTTTCCGGGTTCTACTTTTCACTTCTTTCATGACCCAATAGCTGATTAAGCTTGTTATTATCCACACAGCTAAAGCAGCGACAAGCATCGCGAAGAAGCCAAGGGGCGATATGAACACCATTGCCAGTGCTAATATTTGAATAACTGAGAGTAAAATAGATATCCATGCCAATCCAGCTTCGCCAATAGTAAGGTAATACATAGGATCGAGTTGGATCCAAGCAAAGCCCTCATCGCTTTTTATGTTTCCGTGGTAGTTGAGTATCATATTTTCTCTTCGCTCTAGACATGCTTCAGAGAGACCTTTCATGATTCCCTTTCCCTCACAAGTTCCCTTCCTTTTCTGATCGCTTCAAGATAGACTTCTTCTTTTAGCCTAAAACCATGCTTTACTAGTTCATCTAAGAGCCTTAGAAATTCATCAAGGGAGATTTTCTTATCTTCTAGTGCTCTGAGCAGGACGAACAATGTCCCTCTGGGCACCAAACCTACAAGCTCAGCTGCGGTCCTTCCGGAGACCTCATCTATCAAAACTTGGGGCACGCCAAGGTTTTTTGCAAGAGAGATGGCAGCCATTTCACCAGATTCGAGCTTTATCGGGATCTCAACAGGATTGGCATTAATAACTTTCAGCCATCCATCCTTTATCGCTTTTCCCACAATGTACGCGTCTTTTTCTTTGAACTTCTTGCCTCTCTCCACAACCTCATATTTTACTTCCTCGGGAATGAAGACTTCCTTGAAGATTTTTAAGAGATCCAGTCTTCTAATCTTCGCCAGATAAATCAGAGGAGTAGCGTTGGAGACTATGCTATCCATGGGCCAACCCTTTCAAATCATCCTTGAGATTTTCGAGGGTGTAAGGCACATGAACTTCCCGCTTCCTGACCTCTTCAATAATCTCCCAGAGGGATAGATCGCACTTTTTGGCGGCCTGCCAAAGGGTTATTTTACCCTGCTCGTACGCCTCCAGGCTCTTTTCAACCCGCCATTCTCTAACCGCCTTGGACAGGAATCTCCTAATGACCGTGGACCTGTCCATGCCCTCCTCTTTTGTTATCTCGTCTATCATTCTTGCAAGTTTGTCCTCGATCCTTGTAGTTACAGTGACCGGCATAATCCATCCCGTATTAAATTTAATCATTTTAATATTTAAATTTTGTCCCCGCCTGAGTCTTATCTATATCGGCATCCTCCAACCCTTCCCCTAGATCATCTTCTCTCCCCTCGAACTTCGACTCCCCTTCTCCAGTTCGTGCCCTCCGGCCGGCAGAAATTGCTGTATTTCGTCTATCTTTAGCTTCGATATCTCCTCCTTGTCTCCTTTCTTCGCTTTATCTAGAAGCTTGGATTTTATCATCTCCGCCACCTCCTTCGGTTTTCTCCTACCCGGGATGATCTTTACATAATACTTTGCATTCTTCTCGATCGCCGAAACTGGGCCGCCGATGACCCTCGCCTCTCCTGTATCTTCATCCATAGTTACGCCGATCGCCGCTTTAACCCCCACTTTGCTCCAGTTCCTCTTGCCCCTTATGATAAAGGCCCCCTTTGCCACGTATTCTCCGTGCTCTGGTGTCTTGCTCACCTGCTCGGGTTTGACCCAGTATACATCCAGAGCGAAGAGGTTGTTCTTCCATGCCCGAGAATAGGCGGCGGCGAACTCCATGGCCTCCTTTATCGTGCCCTCCGGGATCTCTTTGCCCCCCGCTTTTATCACAACGGCAGGGGCGCCGTGAATATCCGCGTGGACGAATATGTCATTTTTCTCCATATGCCTCTTAACGATGACCTCGTTGCTATTGGCGTCTCTCCCGCCTATTACGAGTAGGGCATCGGAGGAGTTGAACCATCTGAATTTCTCGTACCACTCCATCCTTTTCACTTTTCGCTTTATCGGTCTTCTCTCAGCGACCTCTATCGCTTCCTTGCCCTCCTCTATCACCTTCTTTATCTCCCCCTTTGTCTTCTCTATCGCAATCCTCGTCCCCTCGATCTTATCCCTCGTCTTCTTGCTGCTGGTGTAGTAGTGATCCGCATTCTGCCCCGCATTCTTCGTGAGGTCGAGCTTGAACTCCATCCCCTCGATCTCCACTACCAGGGCGTTCTCTTTGGAGAGGTACTCCTTTATCATCTCCACCTCTTTTATGGCCCCCTTGCTCTCCTCCAACCTCTCGAGTATCTCCTCTTCCGAGAACCTTTTCCTCGCATTGGAGATGACCTTCAATATTTCCTCTATGGCGTTGTAGTTCATGTATATCAAGTCCCCTATCCTCTTGGAGTCCGCTTCGAGCTTTTCGAACCTGGCCAAAGTCTCCTCTTGATCCTTCAGTCTCGCCCTCAATTTGGCCAGCTTCTCCTCGTACCTCTTATCCACAACCGCCTCTACCTTCTCTATCTCAACTCCAGTAAAGTACTCGTCCAAGGCCTCGTTGAAGGAGTCGAATTCCTTACTCCCTTTCCCCTTGTAGATCTCGAGTTCTATGGGTGTGACATCCAGTTTTTCGCCCTCATCGAAAACGATTCTGGGTTTTCCCTCGGCCATGCTCCCTCTCAATTCCCCCAAGATATCGATGATCTTTGAGGCCCCATCTTCGCCTATCTCCTTGCTATCTTTGGCAATGCCAGCCCTCAGGCAGACCTCTTCTGCGTACAGCCCCCCTAGGCCCAAGGTCAATGCCAAGGTCCTGACCAAGTCGGATCTGGATTCGTCGACGAGCTCTTTCAGCTGCGATGGAGAGACCTCGAATGGATCGATTTTGGATGGCGGGTATTCGTAGACGCGTTTCCCCAAGAGCTCGCGGTGCTTGAATCTGCGGGGTTTCATCACCGCCTTTATCACACCGTCATCGTCGACCAGCATGGCATTACCTTCGCCGAAGAGCTCCGCTATCAATTTATATCTGCCTTCCCTTCCATCCGCGTCTATCTCTACGATTCTGTCGAAACCGACCTGCGAGATGTTCGTAATTACGGAATTGCCCAAGTACTTCCTCAAGGTCATGGCGAAGTTGCTCGGTTGCTTGGGGCTGGGCCTCGGAGATTTGGTCAGATGGATCCTCTTCCCGATTTCGATTATCAGATCACTCCTACCAAAACCTTTTATATGCAACTGTATCTTAAGCTCAGATGGCGTGACCTGAAAGACTTTATTGACTCGAGCGCCAACTATGCTTTGCAACTCTCGAACAGCCGCGAGTATGTCGAAGCTCGTCATCTCGGACTTCATGTCGCTCACCTTGGAGATATGATATGAAAAAAGATACCGAAAGGAAGATCGGTCTGTTGCACGCGCTTTATGGTTTCATCGCTGGGATTGTGGTTGCCCTTTACAACTGGAAAGGCCTGAACTTGCTGAATGCAATGGCCCTCGGTTTTCTCATATCCTATCCCATGATGTTTATATGCAGGAAGCTCTTTAACCTTTCTCCCGAGGAGTTCCAACTCAAGGATTGGCTCGGCAAGGGGTTTTACCTATTCTTCGCCACTTGGATATTGGTCTGGACCATCGTCTATAATTTGGTATAGGGAGTAACAATGGGGGCAAAAATGAAATTGGCGGAGTTTGGACGAATAAAGGTCGTTGAAGTTCACAAAGCTTAGCTCGCATTTTATTTCGACGATGTCGGATGATAAAAATTTATATTCATATTTATTTCTAACCTCTAAAGACAGAAATTTTCTTTGACGATGTCGACTATGCCCATCGCCCCTGTCATCATGAAGTCTCCCATGGGATTTGGATACTCTAATCCCAATTTTGAGCCTTCCATTAGGCCCCTATTGGGACCCGTAACCACGATCTTTGAGACGTTCTTTATGCCAACCCCTTCCCCAATATAACACCCATGCCCTCCGTCGTTGAAGACCTCTTCATTCGTCAAGTCTCCATTTGCGAACCTTATTATCATCTCCTCGAGTTTTTTTTGCGTCAAGCAGGATGTGTGATGCTCGAACATCCCCAAGTTCTCTTCTCCAACCAATGCACCGAGGGTGTGGCCATTCCCCACATCTATCGAGATCAAAGGCCTTTCTTCGACTCCGTGTATCGCACCGGCTATCGCGGCTATTTTGGTATCCAACACAATGACATCTTCGAAATGTTCTTTGGCGATCCTCATGACAGCGCACATCCTGGTAAGATAGCTGGGGGGATCGCGATGAGCGAAGTCGTTCAGCCCTCCCCCTCTATCCAAAATCTCTTTTATCCTCTCAAAGCGGAAAGTCCTGTCGGACTTACCTTCCGAATAGCCGTGATCTTGAACAGCGATGCCGACGAAGTCGAACTCGAAGGGCTCTCCAATGCTCCCAAAGATGGCCTTGAGGAGGCCGAAGTCCACATCCTTTGTCTCCAGTTGCTCATAGCCTGCATAATCCGGGACCTCTTCCTCCTCTATTATCTCGACACCGAGTTTTCTGACCTCTTCGAGGCCGTCTCTAATAGTCCTGGCAGATCTCTCCGTCATCACGACCTTGAAGCCCCTCTTCACGTGGTCGGTTATCGCAATAGAGATCGGACCACCGCCCATAGTCTCGCCTGTAAAGAGGATGTCATTTTTTGAGGTCATCACCTTCTTGGCCAAGATCTGTGTGGGAGATGGTAGAACGAGTTTTATGTTGTTCTCTGGCCTGTTTTTGTCGTCATAAAGGAGGATATCTTGGGTCCCCACGCCGACATCGATCGCTAGGATGCGCAAGCCCATATCTCCAGAATTATAAAATCTCTACCAGATCGGAGAATATCATATTCCCTTGTATGCCCCTGATCTGGGCCTTTACCTTTTGTCCTTCCCTCGCGCTGTTGACGAATACGATGTAATTCCCCAATTTTGCCACGCCATCCCCTTTCTTCCCAGTCCCGGTGATCTGTAGTGTGAGCACTTCCCCCACCTTGGGCTCTTCTACCTCGCTTTTCGTCGCTATAGTCCTGACTTTGCCGAGGGGATGTCTCGAACCGCATGCCTCGCATTTCAGGAAATGAATCCTTCGCTCGTGCAAGATCTTCGTATCCGGTCTGCCGCATTCCGGGCATAGCACAAATTGGGAGAGAAAATTCTCGAATTTTTCCTGCAGTTGCACCGGCCTGAAGGCGCCCTTCATCGTCAACCGTTGGTTGTCGTAATCGCCACTGGTTCCGAGCTCTGAAAGGAAGTATTTCGCGAGCATATCTACGTCTCTATTCAAGAGCCTAGCCACCTCGCCGAGGTTCTGCACAACGGTCACCCTCCCTTGGACTATGGAGAGTATTTCCGGTACTTTGAATCTGGACTCCTCTTTCAGGATATCGGGCAGCTCGGAGTATGCCTTGTCCAACAAGGCTTCGTATTCGTCGTTCATGATTTGGCCTCGTTTTGGAGCAATAGAGACAGCTTTATATTAATCTTTTCCATCGTTGATCGGGCGGGTATCTCTTCACGGGCATGCAGAAAGGGTTGAAATCGGCGCAAAATCGTTTCCCCCGTTGCTGTAAAGTTAATGAGTACAAATATTTTGAAATCGGTATGCAAAGGTTTTTAATTCGGCAAAATAAACCCGATGTGTTTTCTCAGGAGGACGGTGAATGGAAGCGAGGATAACCGGATTCAGAAGGAGGAGAAGGGGGGTATATAGCAACTGCGCGATAATAGATTGCCGAGAAGCAAATTCGGCGGAATTGATCGGGAAGAGGATAACGTGGAGGAGCAACTCCGGAAAGGCCATTGCCGGGCGGATTCTGAAGACCCACGGAAAGTGGGCCGTACTAGGGAGATTCGACAAAGGCCTTCCAGGGTATGCCGTAGGCAGTTCCATCACGATAGGGCGAGTTGTGGAGAGATTGGAGGAGAAACCGAAGAAACCCAGGGTCAAACCAAAAGCCAAGGTCAAGCCAAAACCCAAGGCTAAGAAGAAGCCCAAAGCGAAAAAGGTGAAGGAGAAGCCAAAGGCGGCCAAGAAGAGAGGCAGAGCCAAAAAAGAAGGTAAACCCAAGAGGAAAGAGAGGAAAAAGACCGCAAAAACCAAATCTTCTAAAAAGGGCAAGGCCAAATAAGAAGAAGAATGGGGGAGGGGCCCATGAAGGGTTAAAAAAGGAGTTTTCTGCTCCCTCCACGGGCGATTTACTTAATCGTCGAAATGGTATATAAATTTTTCCACGATTTTGGG
>JBHIFP010000056.1:0-11551 GCA_046761145.1 Hydrothermarchaeales archaeon (SeqCode) | reverse complement strand
CGGATAGTAATTGAAGCGATCGTCAGTATAGTTGCCCACCAGCATCGAGCGAAGCAAGGTTCCGTTCTTCGAATAGATGAGGGTGTCGTTGGTCGAGAGATTGCCCGCTAGGGTAATTACCATCTCGTTACCAGGGCTGGAATCAACATCGCCAACAGCCACCGAGGTCGGATAGTAATTGAAGCGATCGTCAGTATAGTTGCCCACCAGCATCGAGCGAAGCTTTGACCACATCGGGCTGATCGTTAGATTTTCTCCTTCATCCAAACTATAAGCCTCCCAACTTGTACTTTCATTTACGCTATAATTGAGCTCAACAGAAGTCGTATTATAAGTGATGTTCTGAGGAAAGGAAATTGTAATCGCAGGGGGGGTTGTATCTTGGATTGCTATGAATACTGAAGTGGAGTTGCTATTGCCAGCTGTGTCGTTAGCCCATATCGTGTAGTTCCACAGAGCGGCTTGGGATGTATCTATGCTGATGTTGAAAGGTACTCCATTGCTGTAGCTCCCGTTCATCTCTAAGCTACCATTCTTATAAATTTTGTAAGTGTCTGGTCGGAGTTCTGTTATCGTTATCGTGAGATTAGCTTGTGAATCCTTTTCCAGAGGGCTTGGATTAACAACGGTTATGCTCGGTGGAGTTGTATCTACTACGCTTAGCCTAATAGGAACTGTTGCAAAATCTTCAGTAGCATTCTGAATCACGAAAACAGAGTCATAGATGCCTTCTACTAGAGCAGAGCCGTTTATCGTTACATTTACCTGCTTTACTTGGCCGGTGCTAAGACTAACCATGGTCTCATTTACGGCTGCAGCATTCCAAGGAGCAATGTCTGTGAAGTTTACGGTTAGGTTGTAGGTCTGAGATGAACCCCAATTTCTAATACCAACTCCAAAATCTGGATAATTTTTGAGGTAGTGCTGCACGTCGATGTTTTCAAGTTTTTCCCACGCCTCACCTAGTTGCGAATTATTATGTCTTGATTCAAACCTCGTCGATAGCCACGAACTGCCATCATAATAGAAAAGTTTTAGATCAAGATCATTAGAGGGATTGCCCCATAATAGAGTTGCGTTTAAATATTTGCTGTTATTAACGTTTATGCTATTAGTAATAGCTTGCCATTTTATAGAATAACTACTTCCAGTATAACCAATCGTACCTTCAGTGAAATTACTACCACCCGGAATAACTATCTTAACGCTAAGATTTAAATTAGATTTTGCAATGGCGTCATTCGTTATTGTGAAGGTTATGTTTTGGGTTTCGTTACTCGTTAAGGTCCCCTGCCAAGAGGAAGGCGATACTTGGAGGTTGCCTTGGGTCCCTGCAGGATAGGATACGGTCAAATTGTAGCTTCCCGTTCCGCTCAAACTCCAAGCATACACGGCTATCCAGTACTCATCGTAGACCATATTAAAGAGATTCACTTGCTCAGAGGTGCCTGAACCGGCAGTTGAAGAGTCAACGAGCATACCGTTCGGCGCATATAAGTTCAGGTCGAGGTCATCGTTGCTGTCGGTCCAATTAAGCGAAGCATAAAGCGAAGTGCCGTTGTGGGATTTGAGCTTATAATAAATCCAGTCCCCCCATTTATCAAGATAACCTGGGTAGTATCTATCGTCATCAACAGTCCCCTGGATCAGGCCGCTCTCAAGAAGAGGTATCGTAATCACAACCGGTATCCTGAGAGTTCCAGCGGTGGTGTTGGACACGACCAATGTAGTGCCGTAAATGGCTGGATTTGCATTGAGCGGTGTTGTGAAGTTAATATCCACAGAAGCTGTACTCATTGCAGGCACTAATACGCTGCTCGGTAGGGAAAAGGTGGAAGAGGCGAGGCTATTGTCACCTTCCAAATCGGTTATTCCTTCCAAATCAAAAGTAAAGTTAACAGGGTAGTTGTTGTTATTCGTTAAATTAAGCTTAGCGATAGCTGTGAATCCGGGCAGAACGCTCTCCTCCCACCGGTCATCGTCGTTTATTGTTGCGCTTATGTTGTAAGTTAATGCTTTAGTTACATTGATTATCCCTGAACCTTTTTCAAAGACATGGATGTTCGACGATGTCAAGTTACTGGCTGTGTGCATCAAAATCCTTCTTACATCAGCGGGGGTTAGGTTCGAGTTTTTCTGAAGTAATAAGGCGGCAGCCCCTGAAACATGAGGAGTAGCCATAGAGGTACCACTCATTTGAGTGTAACCGCCTGTATTTTTTGTGGAATTAATATACACACCTGGCGCGACCAGCTCAGGATCAAGTCTTCCAAAGGCAGAAGGGCCACGGCTACTGAAGGAAGCTACGGTGTCGTCTGATATGGTAACAGTGCCATTATCGTCTGAAGCCCCTACAGTAATGACTTTTTTACCAGAACCCCAGTGGCTAACAGTTCCCGTCCCAGGCCCTTCGTTACCGGCAGCGATTACGACTACAACTCCTTTATCCACAGCCGCATCTGCGACCACGTCAATGGGGGTTGCAAATTCATCATTCGGCTGACTAGAACCACCAAGAGACATGCTTATAATATCGGCTCCATTCGCAACGCTCCAGTCAATGCCAGCGATTACGTCGCTTGTCGGACATGAGCCGCCTAAGTTGCAAACCTTGACAGCAAATAGACTCACATTAGAGGCTACGCCTTTTATGCTGCCATTCGCTCCAATCGTACCCGCTACGTGGGTGCCATGACCATTGTCGTCAATGGGGTCAGAACGCTCGTTATAGAAGTCATAGCCGCCTATCACCCTGTACCCTGGCCCGAATCCGCCACCTAAGTCTGGATGGGAGTAATTTATGCCCGTATCAACAACTGCGACCTTTATTCCAGTGCCGGTATAGCCCAAGGTATTCCAAGCATAGTCAGCCCCTATTGCTGGGGCGCTTACATCCATAGCGGGTCTGGAATCACCCTCAGGCTCGGGTGGTAGTGGTATGATTTCGTCATAGTAAATCCTCTCAATTTCCTCAGAAGATGCGATCTCTTTAATCTTACCAGCTAGTAGTTTCGCAGAAACCGCATCCACCAAGTTATATATGTGCTTAACTTTCCCTCCTTTAGATTTTACTTTGGAAACAACTGCAGACTGTGCCTTGACCTTCTCAGCAGCAGTCTTCTCCTTATTCTTGAAAAAAATGATAACAGGCAACTCTTCCTCTGGCATCGCCTCGGAGATTTTCCCCTCCAAGTTAGATGTTATCTTCTTTTCCTTTCTTATTTTAATTTTCTTTTCTCCCTTCAGAGGAACCTGCGCTGCAGCTACCCCACCCACCAGCATACAAACAATCAATATTACAAGTAGATTATTTAACCGCGAATGCGACGCTTGCATGCTCCTTATTCTCCTCTAAAATTTTGTCCCCTCCTTCTTCCTTCACAATACTCGTAACTTTTAATTTTGCTTCGTAATTTCCCTTTGGCAATTCACCGATGAGTATTATAGCTGTGGGTTGTGTGAAGGCCTGAGTAACCATCATGCCCTTTCCAGGATCGGTATAAGTTGCGTACACGACAAAAGTGTTGCCAGCTTTTTCAACCTTGCCTATCTCTATACCATGTCCCCCTGTACTAAAAACTCCTCGAAAAACAACCAAATTTAGAATTTCGTCCTCTCTAAAAATAGTTGTTGGTGGGGCCTTGCCCGTTACTAGCGCTTCCAAGCTTTTCTTGATAGTGCTAGCGTCTCCTGATAAAATATACAACGCTTCCTCCCCTTCCCCAGTGTAGCCTCCCAGTGGATAATATTCTATAGTAGGTTGAACCTCCAGCGTTCTCATTTCATGATCGGGTCTCTGAGTGGTAGGTACCTGCGTTACAGTCGGCGGGGCGGTTTTCTGTTCAACGTGTTTTTCAGCAACACACCCTGCTACCAACATCCCCACTATCAGAATGCCTACTATCCCTGCCTTCAAAAGCCTTCCATACATATTCTTTTAGAGGATGCTGAGAGTTACTGATTGCACGCCTCCATTTCCTCCTTTTTAGTTTATGAATGTAGTGTGGATTGACATCGTTCCTATTTATCCTTTTTTAAGACCCATTTTCCGCATTAACTTGATCTTCTCTGGGTCCCTTCTTCCAAAGGTATAGTGGCCTCTTATCCCTCAACTCATATAATTGACGACATGCCCCAAAACCATCTATAATTATCGAATGTTATTATATACTGCCAAAAACCTCTCCCTCAAATCCTCAAAATCCACCCCCTTTATCCTGGGCTTCTTCGCGATATTGAGGATCCCTTTAAGATGGATATATCTCTCAGCAACCCTCAATGCATATTCGGCGAATTCTTCCAACCTTATCTCTACTTCGGGAATAGTCCCCCTATGGCCCAATTCCTCTTTTGGTATTACTCCGAGAACGGGGATACCTGCCCCCTCGAAGATTTCCTTCTCTTCTCGATCGGAATGTACCTTGTTGAGGATAACCCCCCCGATCTCGATGCCCAGTGCATCTGCTACCTTAGAATAACCCATATACTCCGCCAAAGACCCCTCTATACCTGATTCATCGCATTCAAGGACCAAGATCGCGGGAATGCCCAACGTAAGCGCTATCTCTCCAGTCGAGAATGGGTGCTTTACTCCATCTTTCAGAAGTCCTGTCAAGAGCCCCATAACCCCTTCGATGACGGTGATGTCGTAGTCTCTGGTCGAGGTCACCACATCTCTGAGATCGCTCCAGCCGATATCCCCTATCTCGATGGACGAACTCCTCCGCATCTCTTCTTTAATGAGGTATAAAGAAGGCATCAGATCCCTCACATCCGAGGCTATCTTGCAGACGTTGACCTTGAGGCCTTGCTTCTTCAATACGCCCGCAATACCGGTTGAGACAAACGTCTTGCCAGATCCCGTGTTCGACGATGCGATCAACAGGACCTCTCCTTTCGCTTCGCTGCCAGCTTTCTTTGAGTAAATCTCGGTGTCGATACCGATCTCGGATCGTAAAGGCTTCAAGAGTCCTTTGTTCCGTTCTTTGATCTTTACATAACCCCCCTCAGAGATATCCAATGCATCGAGGACGGAATTCAAGACCGCATCATTTTCGTCCAATAACCTGTGGATGAGGATACCCGCAACGTTGCCTTCTCTATTCACAACCCCCGAGATTATGGTTTCTCCGGTCTCTTTGTAGTCCAGCCTGTCAACTTCGGATTCCAGAATGACCATCTCCTTGTTCGCCATCTTCCCGTAGGTGTGGGCGTGAAAACCTTGGACGGTCGTTACCCCGTCCGTCAGAAAACTCTTCCCTATGGCCCTCGCATCGACCCAGTCCGTGCATATCATCGGTTCGAACTCCACGTTTAGGAGCCCCAGCCCTTCTTTGCAGATGGGAGTTGGAGCTCTTCGTCCTATGTCGGTCTTCGTTGCCAAGATCTGGAAGCCTGAACATATGCCCAAAATGAATTTCCCCTCCTCGTGCATCCTCTCGATTTCGGTGCATATCTCACGGCTTAACCCGGATTCGACGAGAGTCCCCCCGGGTATGATGATCATGTCCAGGATCTTAGATGCTGGCTTTCCATCGACCAGACCATCGCCTCTCACGACATCTGTTGGGAGGTTTCCAAACCCTTCTAGAAAAGGCAGAGCACCTTTTGTGTAAAGGAGACCGATTCTGCGCATGATATCCTCACTGTACGACAAACTATAAATAGACTTGGACAGACTATCCAACAAAAAGGTGAAGAGATGGATATGGAAGCCGATATAAGGCCTGAGGTCAGGCGATTGAAGAAAGCTATTCATGGGGGCGACGTTTGGGAATTTTTCCCAGATGCCTCACTGCGCGAAGGAGGAGCCTTGGACTTCAGCTCCAATGTAAATCCTCTCGGACCTCCAAAAAAAGCTCTGGATGCGGTCAAAGGCTCTCTGGATAAGCTCGAATTTTACCCCGACCCGGATTCGAGAGAATTGAAGAGGGCAGTATCGGAGTACCTGGAAGTTGGGGTGGATCACGTTACCGTGGGAAATGGATCGACCGAATTGATCAAGAATTTTTTGGAATTGGTTGCCAAAAAGGGGTACAACGTGGTAATTCCAGAACCCACGTTCTCCGAATACGGGGTCTGCAGCAGGCTATACGGAGCGAGGGTGAAACACGTTTACGCTGATGGAGATGAGAATTTTGCCTTTGTTCCTGAGAAGATCATCGAAGAGATCGATGGGGAAACGAAGGTGGTCTTCATCTGCAACCCCAACAACCCGACCGGAAAGACACTGAAAGAAAAGGAACTCGAGGAGATTATCGAATCGGCATATGAGAACGATTCGTTTCTTTTTGTAGACGAGGCCTTTATAGAGTTCAGCAGCGCGAAGACCCTATGCCATAGAATAGATGAATTCGACAACCTATTCGTCCTAAGATCGATCACAAAATTCTTCTCTTTGCCCGGACTGAGGGTGGGATACGGGATCGGCGGGGAAAGATTGATCGACTACTTGGAGAGGATAAGAATCCCTTGGAACGTGAACCTCCTCGGCCAGATCGCCGCAATCGAATCTATGAGGGACAGAAGATACATAGAGAAGACGAAAACCCTGATAAAAAGGGAGAGAGATTTCCTATTCGAGCAACTCACAAATATCGACCATTTGAAGACCTATGACTCGGATGCGAACTTCTTTTTGATCGATATCAGGGGCACCCAGATCAAGGCCCCCGAGATGAAGAGGAGAATGATCGAAAAGGGGGTGCTGATCAGGGACTGTGGGTCTTTTGAAGGTCTGGACCGGTATTTTATCCGGGTATCGGTCAGGAAGAGGGACGAGAATCTGGTACTCCTTGAAGGACTGAGAGAGGCAATAGGGAATGCTTGAGGAAGCAAGAGCGTATATCGAAAATGCCCTAGAAAATGGTGTAACCGGGAGCAACGATGCCTGTGAATATTACCCATGCCACTTCGAAGGCCAGGACTGCACCTGGTGCTTCTGCCCATTCTATCCTTGCCAAGATGATCTGACAAATGGGAAGTTCGTTACGAGTGAAAAGGGCGGAGGGGAAGTCTGGAGTTGTATCGATTGTCGCTGGGTACACCGAGAAGGAGTTTCGAAGGAGGTCTTGAAAAGGATCAGGATGCTCGACAACTGGGAAAAAGAGATCGATAAGAATAGAGTAAGCACGATCAGGGTGGAGATATTGGGGTCGGAAATATGACCGCTAAATCGCTTATGGTTCAAGGCACGACTTCGTATGCCGGCAAGACCTTCTTGGTCATGGCGCTCTGCAGGATATTTGCAGATCGAAGTATGAAGGTTGCGCCCTTCAAGTCCCAGAATACCTCCCTCAACTCCTTCGTGACCAAAGACGGCGATGAGATAGCGAGGGCCCAGGCGCTTCAAGCTTTTGCCGCGGGGGTGGAGCCCACTTCAGACATGAACCCCATCCTGATAAAGCCAAAAGGGGATAGCAGATCCCAGATAATCGTCAATGGAAGGCCCTACAGAGACATAGACGCGTGGCAGTACTATGAGGAGTTTGCCATGAAGGAAGGAACCGTCGCGATCGAAGAGGCGTACAGGCGCCTTAGAGAGCGATTTGACTTGATAATAATCGAGGGCGCCGGGAGCCCCGCGGAGATAAACCTCTACGATAAGGATATCGTCAACATGAGGGTCGCGGATATGGCGGACTCACCCGTGATCCTGATCGCGGATATAGATAGGGGGGGCGTCTTTGCCACCATATATGGCACGATAAGTTTGCTCGAAGATGAGCACAAAGAGAGGGTGAAGGGCATCGTCATAAACAAGTTCAGGGGCGATGAGAGGATTCTGAAGCCGGGCATCGAGATGATCGAAGAACTCACCGAGAAGTCCGTCTTGGGCACCATACCCTATATCGAGGATTTGGAGCTTCCAGACGAGGATTCTATTTCGTTGGAAAGCGCACCGAGGGTGGCGGGAAGGGTGGAGATAGCGGTGATAAGGCTCCCGAGGATCTCCAATTTCACCGACTTCGATCCCCTCCTGCTGGACGGCGTAAATCTACGGTACGTCGACAGAGCACAAGCGCTAAAAAATCCGAATGCCATCATAATCCCGGGAACGAAAAACACCATAGAAGATCTCCATTGGTTGAAAGAACGCGGCTTTGAAGAACGGATCAAATCCATGTATGGAAAGGTTCCGATCATAGGCATATGCGGGGGTTACCAGATGTTGGGCAATAGGATAATCGACGACGGAATCGAAGGTTGTTCGGAGGAGGTCGAAGGCCTCGGATTGTTGGACGTCGAGACCAAATTTTCCAGTTACAAGAAGACCACCAAGCAGGCTCGAGGCAGGATTTTGGCGGATCACGGCATCCTCGAGGGCAGGAAAGGATTGGAAATCGGCGGATATGAGATCCACATGGGCGACACAACTTTGGGGGAGGGTGCTCAACCCGTCTTCGAGGTAAACGGTAAAGGGGAAGGGGCAATAGACCAAAGTGGACTTGTTTTGGGCACTTATCTACATGGTATTTTTGACGCATCAGCCTTTAGAAGATCGTTGATCGGGTACTTGGGCAAGAGACGTGGTGAAGGCGATGCCCGTGACGAAGCGCTCGATATCCAAGAGGTATGGATGGAGAACATAAGAAGGGCCTCAAGGATCGTCTCACAGTGCATCGATATCGATAGATTGGTGGAGATGGTGGAGGGGGGGGATTGAATTACGACCTAATTTACATCTTGATTTTGGCTATCCTCATGGACAGGGTCTTTGGCGAGCCCTCCGCCGAGATACATCCCACGGTCTGGATGGGCACTTTGATAGATTTCCTCAAAAAGAAGCCCTTTAGAGATGCGACGACGAACCTATTTTATGGAATCCTCGTGTTTTGGATTATCGCCCTCCCTTTTGCCGCCGCTACATATCTGATTTTGATAAGCGTTGGGCGTATTCCCGAGATCCTATTGGGGGCCATTATCCTGAAAGTCACATTCAGTTGGAAGGCCTCGGCAGAACATACTACACCCATCTTAGATGCCATCGATAAAGGCGACCTCCCCTCTGCAAGAAAAGTCCTTTCTCGCATAGTGGGGCGGAATACCGAAGAGTTGGATAAAGAGGAGATAATCTCCGGTACCGTCGAATCGATAGGGGAGGGGAGCGTCGATGGGATCATCTCGCCGTTATTTTACTACATCGCCTTTGGCATATTGTTTGGGATTCCTGCAGGTCTTGCATCGTCCATCTTTTTCAGGGCAACGAACACCCTCGACTCGATGATCGGATATGGGAGATATGGGGAGATGGGATCCTTCTCGGCGAAGATGGACGACCTTCTGAACCTCGTGCCAGCGCGAATCGCTGCGCTCTTCATCGTATTTTCTGCCTATATCCTAGGATACGACTGGAGGAACAGCGCCGGTGTACTCAAGAGGGATAGAAAGAGGACCCCCAGCCCCAATTCTGGACATCCCATCTCCGCCCTCGCGGGTGCCTTAAGGGTCAGATTGGAGAAGGTCGGATTTTATACCATAGGCGATGAGATAGAAAGACTGAACTCCGGGCACATTCTCAAAGCCCATCGCATCGTAGATCTGGCCGTTTCTCTCTTTATCCTCTTCTCGTTGACCGCCATTATCGGGGTGAAACTATGGATGTAGAAGGGGGTAGGTAAACGGACCCTTCGGAATTGCCCAAAATTTTGAAAATACTGGAAGAGCGCTATCCAGTTCGGATTTGGACCGAAGATATGACGCCCTTCGAGGTCTTGGTATCTGTGGTATTGTCCCAAGCAACCGAAAGGCGAAATAATAGGGCTGCATTTGAGAATCTGAGAAAGAGATTCAAAATCGTTCCAGAGGTATTGGCAAAAGCCGAAGAAGAGGACATAATCCATTGCATAACTCCCGCTGGACTGCAGAACGTGAAAGGCCCGAGGATAAAGGCGATTTCCGAGATTTTGGTAGAGCATTATAATGGGGATCTGGGCAATATCCTGAAGCTGCCGGCCGATAGAGCTAGGGTAGAGTTGATGTCGCTCCCGGGGGTGGGGGAGAAGACGGCCGATGTCATATTGAGCTTGGTCGCCCATAGGGGGACATTCCCCGTCGATACCCACATCAAGAGGATCGCGAGGAGACTCGGACTGGTCGATACCCCAGATTATGGAAAGATAAAGGAGAGATTCGAAGGGATAATCCCCGAGGACAAACGCGGGAAAGCCCACCTCGCGCTGATAAAATTCGGGAGGAATATTTGCAGAGCGAGAAATCCGAGTTGCGATATCTGTCCCATCGAGGAATTCTGCGAGTATAAAGGATCTTGGATCGCTTGAGACACATTGAAGGTAAAATTAGTTAAATTTGGGAGCAATAATTGAAAAGGTAAACAGGAGATTTCAGTACAAAGTCATCAAGGAGATCACCGACTTATTGGTTTTTTGTCTATTTCTCCAAGACTTCGATCTCTAGTCTGCTCTTTTCGACCGGGAATAAACGCAGGGAACTCAGATAGCCGATGTCCAAGAACTCGGCTATCTCCGGAGGAATTCTGATCACGAGCGAATTGCCAGATTTCGTTACCTTTACGTTTCTTTCGAGGGCAAAAATTTTCCGCTTCTTGACTTCTTCCTCTAGCTCTTCCATGACCTTTTGGTCTAAATATTCAGAGCCGCAGGACGTACATACTTCACACTCTCTAATGCCGAAGTCTATCCCATAGAACTCTATATTGCACTTGGATTTCTTAATAGTGCCCCCGCATGTACATTTATAGGGTATAACTTCCTCCTTCATTTAATCACCACACCTTGACAGTTATGGGATATATTTTTCTAATCTTTTCATAAATTCTTTCTTCGTATACAATACTGTAATATTTGTGAAAGGCTTCCGTCAATCCAGATTTTTGTTTTACTTTCTTTCCTTTTAGAATCCCCTCTTCGACTTCTTTTACAGAAAGACCCCGCACCCACATCCGCTCAATGGCGTGCTTGCATCTTTTGTGGTCCCAGTTTATTTTTAGCATAAATACATGTATTCTTAGTAAGACATATAAATGTATCGATCGTGATCATTTTTGCATTTCTTGCTATATTCGACTGGGTAGCGAGGCGTTCCTCGCCCAGTTGCTAAACTTAATGTAGGGTCGGAAGACTACAAGAACATCTGGCCCAAAAGCTAGATTAACCCCCATCTTTATAAATTGGATAGACTATCCAATATAAAAAACGGAGATAAAATATGGAAATAGGGTTTGCGTATGAAGAAAGAAGAGGGAGGGAATTCATCTCGAAGATCGAAGATAAGAGACCTATATTTTTGTGCATCTTGGGGAACACCGAAACGGCGAAGATCCCCGGGGTCTCTGCTGCCGGGGCATTTCCGGAGATAACGGATTTCACGCCTGCCGCGGACGCAGAGCTCTTATTTTTGGGTAGGTGCGAGTCCATCGACGGGGTACCCGTGACCCCGGACGGCGTTCCCACTCCGGCACTCATAACCATGTCCGCCCTGCAACTCATTGATGCCCCTGCCTTTATAGTCGAAGGAGGTCTGCGGGTAAAACCCTCGATTCCGTATTTCTCACTGGGCGGTTCGCCAGGTC
>JBHIFP010000055.1:0-11805 GCA_046761145.1 Hydrothermarchaeales archaeon (SeqCode) | reverse complement strand
GAGGAATTACTAGAAACGGTTAAGGGTCTGTTGGGATGATCTCCTGCGCGAATCCGCTGTTTGGTGCCTGCCACTCTCAATTTGCGATTGTAGAATTTTTATTCCCTTTACAGGAGGGAACAATGATAGGGATAACGGCGAATGATGGAGACGAAGTGGGGATCCCGGCAAAATCCTTCAATAAGACCTAAAGATAAGTTGAACGATCTACGCGTTTTTTGATGTTTACGTGAGTGTTACTCCAAAGATAAATATGAAATCCCTAAATAAATAAAAGAATCAGCAGTAGAAAGTGGGTAAGAATAGGAGCCCAGAAGATGTTTTTAAAAAAGAGCATCCGTTCAAAGATATTGGTTTTGTTTCTAGTTACAACTCTATCGTCAATCGCAGTCGTTGGCTATCTGAGTTACCGTAATGCTCGAAATGCTTTACAGGATGAACTGTCCAATGAATTATCCGCTGTTGCATTGTTAAAGGAAAGAGAGATCGAAGATTTTTTCGATAATAGAAAGAAGGATATTCGAGCAGCTCAGGAATTTTACAACGTCAAAACCTATCTGCCCATACTTACAAAATATAAGAAGGATAAGACCAATCCCGAATACCTGAGCGCAAAAGAGCGGATCGATTATCAATTGAAAACTTTTCAGCCGACAGATGAAGTGTACACGGAAATGGAGCTCATCGATCCTTCCGGTGAGATCGTTTATGTATCATCGGAAAGGCACCAAAGTGAGGTGGGGTTGACTCTGGCCGATCGCATCGAGTTCAGAGAGGGGAAAAATGGAGTCTTTATGGGCGATATCTTTTACGATGAAATGGTGGGAGAATACGAGAT
This sequence comes from Hydrothermarchaeales archaeon (SeqCode), assembly GCA_046761145.1. Classification (GTDB taxonomy): domain Archaea; phylum Hydrothermarchaeota; class Hydrothermarchaeia; order Hydrothermarchaeales; family SZUA-236; genus JBHIFP01. The sequence continues at coordinate 10,967 of JBHIFP010000055.1, read as the reverse complement.
GTATATGACCGCCCCCATAACCGACTATAACGGAAACTTCATCGGTGAAATCCTTTTCGAAACATCGCTGATCAAAATCAGCGAGTTGATGCGAGAAAGGACCGGTTTGAGCGAGACGTTAGAGACTTACCTAGTTGGAAGGGATATGTTGATGCGTTCGCAGTCGAGGTTCTTTGAGGATAGCACCATTTTAAAAACGGTAGTAGATACAAAAGGAACGAAAGATTGTTTTGAAGAGCCCCATATAGGAGAAAGCCAGGCCGAACAGACGACGATCTACGAGGATTATAGAGGGGCAAGGGTTCTGGGCGCACATAGGCTTTTAAAAGAAGTAGATTGGTGCCTTTTGGTAGAGATAGATGAGGCGGAGGCATTCGCCCCGGTCAAAGACCTTCTACTAATGACGATCGAGATAATGGGCATTGCAACCGTTCTATCCACGATACTTGCCCTGGTTTTAGCATCCACTATTATCAACCCCCTTGGAGAACTCGTCGAGGGGACAGAGAGGATCGGGAAAGGAGACCTCGATTACAGGATAGAGGTGAAGAAGAAGGATGAGATGGGATGGCTGTCAAATTCATTTAATCAGATGACCGAGGACTTGAAGAGATCTAAGGAGAAGATCGAAGAGTACAGTAGGACTTTAGAGCAGAAGGTGGAGGAGAGGACGAGGGAATTGAAGAGATCGAACCAACTCAAGGACCTCTTCATGGATATCATGCGCCACGATCTTATAAATCCCATAAGCGTCATTCGGAATTTGTCCGAGATCATGGGGGAGGGCGATTCTCTAAAAGATACCCACCGAAAATTTCAGATGATAAAGAGGAATGCCGAAAAGCTGGAGGATATGATCGAAAGCGCCTCGGAGTTGGCGAAGATCGAGAGCACGGAGGTGATGGACGTTGAAGAGAAGGACTTGGCAGTTGTTATTAAAGAGGTTATAAAGGACCTGAAGATTCTGGCCGATGAAAAGGGTATAAAAATCGAAAATAACACTAGGGGTGAGTACCTCGCCAACGTCAATCCATTTATCCAAGACGTATTTTCAAACCTCTTATCCAACGCGATAAAGTACAGCCCCGAGAAAAGCGAAGTCGTCGTTGACATAGGGGATGAGGGCAAGGATTGGAAGATAATGGTCAAGGACAACGGCGAGGGCGTACCTGACGAATACAAAGAGAGCATTTTCGAGCGGTTCACTAGGATCGAAAAAAAGGGAGTCAAAGGCAGTGGTCTGGGCCTAGCTATTGTTAAAAGAGTTGTCGATTTGCACAAAGGCGAGGTCTGGATCGAGGATAACCCGGAAGGTGGGAGCATATTCTATGTGAATCTCCCAAAGAAGGGCCCGGAAGGTAGTGGAGAGGGTAGCCAATATGGAAGATGAATACAAAATCATGGCGGAGATTGAAAAGTTCCTCAAATAGGTTTTTAACCTATAGAGAAGATATAAATTAGAGAGACCATGAGGAAAGAGGCAGAAAACTGGTTTAAACAGGCGAAGGCAGATTTGAAGACCGCAAGGGACTGTCTTAGAACAGAGAACTACTATGCCTGTGCATTTTTCTCTCAACAGTCTCTGGAAAAGGCGCTCAAAGCATGGTTTCTGATTGAGAAAAAAGAAGTCCCACCAAAGACTCACAACCTGCTGGATATATCTCTGGAACTTAATATTCCGGAGAAATTTCTCACTATTGCTAGGGAACTGACCCCTGAGTTTATAATTACCCGTTATCCTGACGCTGCTGGAGGTGCGCCCTTTGAATTATATGATAGCAGTACTGCTGGAGACATATTGGAGAAGGCAGAGAGGTTTTTTGCATGGCTTCAAGAAAAGATAAAATAGACCGCTTTATTGAAAGGGTCAAAAAGAGATTTTTCCCTGAAAAGATAATACTCTTTGGCTCACGTGCAAGGGGGGACCACCTCAAGCACAGCGACTACGACATAATGATTATCTCTCGGGCCTTTGAAGGCCTCAATTTCAGAGACCGGATCATCGAGGTCTACAACCTTGTTGTGGAGCCCTTAAACGTTGAGGTCATATGCCTGACACCAGAGGAGTTTAAGGCACGCAAAGACGAGCTGAGCGTTGTAGGGGTGGCAGCAAAGGAGGGCAGGGCCATTGCTTAAGTTCATTGGGGAAAGGTGGGAGCATATTCTATGTGACAATTCCAAAAAAGAGGCGAGAATAACACAGCTAGAATATTGGTCGTCAACGATACGATATCCTCCAGATTCTGAAGAAACTATTGAAGATAGTTCCAGTTCTTGTCCAGAAAATCGGGGATCCGAGACGAGTCCATCGGCCCGACCAATACATCCCAGCTGGTCTCATCTTCGATGTCGCCTTTGATCCTCGCCGCCATTCCCGGGATAATAAGTTTCTTGTGCTTCACCTTCTCTCCGATCTTCGTCTGGTCCATTACATCCTTGACGATGCTCGAGACCAATTTCCCGCCCGCCATAGCTGGTTCCACCGCCAAGCCTTCGGTATCGGTCACGAGGAGATAGCAGGATAAGCCCGCGGATTCTATATCCCCCGCCACGGTGTAATATGTCAGCGCGAAGTTCGTCGTCATAAGGACCGGAGAATTTTCATCCACCGTACCAAAAGTATATAGCCCGGAATCCACCTGAACCGGCTTTCTCGGATCGGTATAGATATTCTGCCTTATGGTCAGTTGGGGCAGTATCGCCCACATATCTAGGCTATGGACGATGGAGATATCCGAGTAGCGGAGTAGTTGAGCAACTGCAAGCGTCGCCTCGTTGAACCCCCCGTCGATGGCGTCACTTTCGCCTACCCACGAGACCATGGGTACGCACAATATCGGGAAGCCCAGTTCTTTCACACCATCATCGATCCCCATCCTCCTGATAATGGCGAGGTTCTCCACCATATCATCGAATTTCTCTCCCTCGAGGTATGTCCCGATATCCAAGACTATATCCCCTACGCCTTCGTCCATCAAAGACCTGACGAGGTTCATCAACCCTCCAATGTCCTCCGGACAGGAGGCCACTATTGGGCAATCGTGTTTCGAGCTCAGCTCCGCGACATCTCGCCAGTTCTCCTTGGTCGCCGCATAGACCAAGGGCCTCCTATCCAATGCGATCTCCAATCCAACTTCCAATAGCTCGGGATCGTATGAACAGAGTATCAATGGTAGGTTGCTGTTCTTCACGACGGTTAAGACGGCGTCTCCAAATTCCGTCTGGTCACCCGTTTTGGACCTTATGGCGATGGCGTCGAGGGTCAACTCCTCTCCAACCCTTTCGAATCTGAACTTATCTATATCCTCGACCCTTTCGATGATCTCGTCCTCACCCATTTCATCGTCCACGTCAACCGCGATGGCGGTCTCGTTGAAATATGTAAGCTCGTGTCTGTACATCACCTCCTCCCCTCCTATCGTCACCGCCCTCTCTCCCGTCCCAATTACGATCTCTTTTACGGGAGGTGCGAGCAACTCGATCAATGCCCCTTTCTTCTTCTTGTACTTTTCTTCTTCGAATAGCGGGCAGTCCTCGACGCTCTTCTTCCTCTCGATCAAAGCGGATGCGAAGGCCATACAGGTCGCTTCTCCGCACTCCTTGCAATTCTCTCCTGGCAGGAGCTTGTAGATATCCATGGGTGAGATTCTCGCCATATTCGGACCTCATAAAATCTCTATGGCGTCTCTCGGGCAGGCATCTATACATATTTTGCAAGGCCTGGTCTCGACATCGCCTTCCTCAAAACGTCTACATAGCTTTAGATTGTATATCGTCAATATGCCCTCTTTTATATCGTAAACGACATCATCCGTATCTGGCCCCTTGCCCCCTGCTACATCGAGGCTTACCAATGCATCAGGAGGACAAGAGATCACGCAGTTTCCACAACCATCACAGAGCTCCTTATTGATGACTATCTTCGTCTCTCCAGCTTTCAAGATATCCGCAGCTATCTCCCTCAACTTTATCCTCTGTTTGATGTATTTGGCTTCCTCAAGTAGGGGGCAGTCGGCCAAGAATGCCTCTTTTTTCAGCATCTTAACCGCGAATGCCATGCAACTCGGCAGTCCGCATTCGCCGCAATTTGCCTTTGGCAGTAAATTGTAAATCTCCGTAGGCGAGTGAAGCATTTGAATCTCCTACACCTTCAACCAGTCTTCGTACTTGATCTCTTTTTTTGCCTTCTTTTTATCGAACATTCTCAGGATAACGTCCTTAACAATACTCGCGGCTCTCGGGTTGAGCATCATCATCATATCTGCGCCGGCCATCAGTACAGTTAATGCAGTGACTGCCTCCCAGAGGGGACCACGGTACTCTCTGGCGCCCCATTCGGGCACGTTCATCCACGACTCCCTAGCACCCCATGCATTTGTGGCACCGCAGGAGATGGGCATCTGGAGTTCTTCATCGCCTTTCAAGGCGTTCTGCTTGACCCTCTCTATCATCGTAAAAGTATATTCAATACCGTAGCCCAAAGCAGCGGTGGTGGGGTCGAGGACCATCTGTTCTTTTGGGAGGCCCAGATCTAGGATGAGTTTATTGAGCATCCTTTGATCGTTTATATCGAGGGAGACCCAAGATAGCACGTTGTGGTTATATCTCTTGGCCGCCTCCACTATCCTCTTGTAATCCAAGTCGAGATTTGCCGAGGCCAATAAACATCTCTCGCCTTCTGCAACCTCTGCCGCCTTTTCCAAGACCAAGGGGTCCTTCTCGGGATTTCCCGAGCCACCGATAACCAAAGGAACATCGACCGCCTGCAATACTTCTTCAACGGTTTTAGCGGCGTCTCTAGGGGTAGTGTCTTTGATTTTGGGATCGGTCGATACTAGGTGAATGGTCACGAGGTCGGCACCCAGTTTGACGGCCTTTTTGGCCCACTCGGCAGGAGCATCCCAAACATTGCTCCATGCTTCTCTCTGGACCTTGGGAAACTGCGGTTGGGATATATCGAATGTGTCAAAAGTTATAACCGGCCTATTCTTTACGCCGCCTTCGAATCGATATAGGGTCGTTTGTCCTCCGATCTTGATGACCTTCCCACGACTCCCGCCTTCTGCTTTTGTAGCGCCAAGTTGCACCTCCGCTATCTCCCCCCTATATTCCTTAATGGGTTTTTCGAAGACGATGGGCTCCCTCTTGATTTTAGTTGGTATTGGAGGCCTTATTTCGGCTCGGGGCATCAAGGACTTCCGTAGCTTGAACACGAGTTCCTCTGCATCGATCTGGACATCTTCCAATTCCAACGCATCGAAGTCGTCCAGCGATGACAGGAGATCCCAGACCTTTTTACCTTTCATAATACCCACCTTCGGGAAACCGCCAGTTTCAACTGGTAGAGGAATCGCGACTTCACCTCCAGTTTTCCTGGGGCGGGGTCGCGGTCAACCGACTCGTCCAGCCAGATGATTCGGCTCTAGCAAACCGCTCGGCAACTAGATGATCCGATAAATCGCCGGATAATGCTTTGCCGAAATGGGTTGACTACTTCTCCTTCTTGATGATGACCTTCTCGGCATATATCTTAGCATTTTTGAAGATTATGGTGATGCCACCACCCACTGACATGGGCACGCCGCTTGAGGACATTTGGATCTCCGCAACCTCCATGGCGGGCATTTCTTCCTCTACTACTTCCTCCTTCCAATTCTTGACGACTGGATGGTCTTTTTCTTTCAGATAATTCTTGAGACCCTCTAGATCTGTGGCATTTTCCTCCGTCGCAATTTTGTCCCTTACGTCTTCTGGAATGTCGTCGTAATATTCATCATATAGTTCCTTTGGTAGCCAGACCATTCGATTCCACCCGCCGTCGCCTATGAAGAACTTTGGAGACCTCAGATATTCCTTGGCAACTCCAGAGAATCCACTCAGTTGCTGTCCACCGCCCGTCTGCCCGGCCATGGTCGAGAATGGTATGCCAAACGGGGTGACGCCCTTAAAGTCGCGGTGCACTACCCCAATACCATCCACCTCTGGAATGTAAAAGGCGATGGCTTCGAAACATCCACAGGATGTGTGGGGGTGGTCGAAGATGCTGTGGAGGTAGACTTGATCAACGGCGCCTTGGGATCTTACATTTGACATCTCATTTACCCCCAGGTATTCGAACTTTTCCGGATCGAGAAGTTCCCCTTTTGGTACCTCAACTAGGGGGCCTTTTGGATCCACCTTAACGGCGGCCCTACCTTCGAACCAACTTATGGAGCCACAGGAAGACGTCCTGTCCGGCGTGATGGTACAGACGTGCTCTGGGGCAAAGGACTGGCATAAGACACAGCCGTAGAAGACGTCGACGTCCTCTTCGCTCAGCCCTCTGATCCTCGCGTCCCTCTTTTCGTAAACCTTCTTCGCCTTCTCGTGGAATTTTTCGGCTTCCTTTTCGTCTGTGTAGAAGGTTATCTGGATCTTCTTGATCACGTCGAACTCGTTCTTGAAGAGCAGGGCTAATGCTTGGCCCACATGCTTCAAAGTCAGCCCAGCTTTCTTCGCATCCTTATTGATGCGGCACCAGATGATGTCCCTCGAATTCAGGTGCATGAACCCTTGGACATAGTTGCAGAAGTCGTGGATCCTCCTCTCGAATACGCCCTCGAGGTCTTCTTCGAGTTTGGTTCCTGCAACTTGCACATATATACCGAAGGGAGAAATGATGCCCTCTTTCATCTCAGAGATGTCGTGGCCTATTACTTTGACCGCTTCATCCTTCACCTTCTTTACCGGTGCAACCTCCAGCAGTTCGACGCCCGTGGTTTTGGGGCCACCGAGCTCCACAAACATGTTCTGTTTCCTTATCCTCTCTCCTTCGTAGATAAGACCTATATCTGTAGGGAAGTCCTTGATCATCTATACCACCTTTTCACAGATTTTTTCGAGATAATCCTCCCATATATCGTCAGTTAGATTGGCAAACGAGACGCCTGCGTTGGGTTGATAATATTTCGAGAGGTTCATCGTCTTGATTTCTGAAAAATTTTTTAATGTATTGAATACCTGGTTGTTCAGGGCGTACTGTATCCCCACGAAAATCGCCAGATCGTGGGGCTCGCCCTTCAGGCCCCACACGGGATCTAAGAGCAAGTTGGTCACTTCGACGAGGCCCATCAGCGTCGCGTCGACTTTGCGCTCTACAAAGCTTCTGATGGAGTGGGCCGTTGCAACGATGGGGATATTCTCGATTTTTGATAATCTAATAACAAAATCTAGGAGTTTACCGTCCAAGGCGTTTATCTCTCCTCCGACGATGATTATCGGGTTCTCTGCGTCGCTTATTATCTTGGCCATGGTTTCTGGAGATACGGCGACCCCCCATTTCGGACCGGTCTGGGCCGTGGGTTGCCAGGGCATTACTCTCTTTATCCCGCTCATTCCTTTACACCCCTCCGTACTCTGACCAGCCTAGGAACTAGGGTTGGATCGGGTATAACTCTTGGTTCCCAACCCTTCTTTTTTATGATCTTCAAGAGGTCGGCTTTCATCGTTATAGGTAGGTCCTTCTCGGTCCTTACGTAGAGATGGACGTCCTCCGGCATCTTCCCAAAGTACTTCTTGTGGAGGTCTATGTAGTGGGTCAGCTTGGTCTGCCTTCCCATCTCCGTGTCGTTGACTCTGAAGCAGAGCTTGGCTATCCACACTATGGCCTCCTCGACGGTCTCGGGCGTGTAGACGAGGTGCTCTGGCACTGGCTCTACGGTCAGCAGGTCGCCGGTCTTCGCGTTGTAAGTCTGCCAGAGGTCCGGCCTGTCTCTCCTTCCGAGGAATAGCCGCCTGTACTTGACGCCTTGGGGCCCGTATATAACTGGGATGCCCCATCTATTCACTCCATTGCATATCGCAAGCGCCTTTTGAGAGTACGTGCCCCAGACAACCGCCACCGCCCCTATCCTGTTGTAGATGTAATCGGCGATCTCCTCGAAATTGCCCCTCGTATTTCGCTTGGCGAATATATTCGCGACTTTTATCGCTGCACCTACTGCATGGGAGTTCGTGAGGCAGGACCCGAGGTTTACCAAGCAGCCGGCGTCGAAATCTCCGGGGTATTTTTCGTATAGCGACTTTCCCTCTTCATCTTTGAGTTCGGCGATGCTCATCGCCGCACAGCCAGAAGTCACCACGATAAATCTCCTCTTCAGGAATTCCTCTGCCATCATCGCGACTTCTTTTGCGGTGTGGGGGTAGTTGGAGCATCCAGCAAAGACGACTATGCCGGGGATCTCTCCAAATACGATGGGCCTCCCGACGTTCCTTATTTCTACATCCTGGATGGGCCCTCTGCCGCACCTTATCTTGAACCTCTCTTCGCTTATGATCTTGTCCGCAGAAGCCTCCATCATCTTCGTGATGGGTAGGTTCGTTTCGCACGCGTAATCGCATCGCATGCATCCGACGCATAGTTCCCTAGCCTCTAAGAATTTGGTTAGATCTCCTTTGGAAGCTGCGGTCATGGCCTCCGAAATATGAATATTGACGGGGCATACTCTTTGACACGCCTCACACGCTGTGCATCTATCCGCGAGTTCGATCACTTCCTCTTCGGTCGGCAATCCTCTGATCTCTCTCCTCTTCGGTTTGAGCTTTTGTGCAACCTTTGTAGCGACTTCTCCCGCTTTGAATGGATCGAGGATCAGTGCACCTACCTTCTTTCCAGAAACGAGGTCTTCTACAATTTCGCTCACGGGGTCATCTGTCCTATCCTCCAAACCCATACACATTTTATCATTTGTGGCGATCAAGGCCGAATGGACCCTCTCCGCTTCATCCAGTATATCCTCCCTTATGCACTGTTCGTCTATCATCACCACGTCGGCTATGCCGGATTTGATGAACTTCATCTGCCTCGCTAGGTTGCCCACGATCTTTACGTTCTTGTTTCTACGCGTCATATCATGGGAGGTACAACAGATGCCGCAGAGTTCGATGTCGTCCATGAGATCATTTTCCTCCATATGTGAAATGACCTCGGCGGCTGGCATGACATTGTGACCCACAAACCCGATTATCGGCTTACTCCGGTCTAGGGTTCCTACTCCGAGATCTATCAATGGGGTATCCGCAATGCTGGTCGGAAAACTATAACCGATGATCTGGGCGATATCGCCTATTTCCATCACGAGGTTGTCTATCACGCCGGCGTGCATGGCTTTGGACTCGCGATCGGTATAATCCCCCTCTTGGCCGGGGTGTATGGATGCGAGTACATGGCTTATCTGCTCCTCTGCATAGGCCATGCCCTTCTCTAGGTCACCTAGGGTCTTCGGCTTGCTACCGATCACCGTCCTGTAAATGGGAGCTTCGATCTCAATACCGTCGCCCAAGTCGATGGGGAAGTCCCTACCATGCATCTCTATTTGATGATCCAACATGTGCCTCGCGTGGGCACCATGACATGCGGCCCCTATCACGCTTTCTAAAGCGACCATCCTCGCCTGCTGTGATTTCATCTCTATCCCGCAGGCACCCCTCTTCTCTCTGGTCAGATCGCATTTCCCATATGCACAGAAACAGCACATGTCGCAGAGGGGGGAATAGAGGGGTTCATACCTCCGAAGTAGCCTGAAGTCCCAGTCCCTGAGGTCGGTAATGCCGGGCATTGGGGTGGGCCCCATAGGCTCATCCCAATACTCCTCGATCTCGCCCACCTCGATGATCAAATCTTCTGCCTTGAATATGCCCGATTCCAACTTATCTATCTTGATCTTTTTCTCGCCTATCATCCTTTCACCTAAAATTCCATAAATTTGAATGGTAGGGGTAGCTCGGCTTGGATCCTCTTCCAGACGTTCTTTTTTGTATTGGATTCCTTCTTTGCGGCCGATCTTTGAATCGCTCCCAATCCGGACTTTCCTTCCTCGACATCCCTAGTCTCAACCAGCTTGACGGTCTCCATCTCGTCCAGTATTTTGCTGGCTTCATCGGTCCTGGCCAAAACCGTAGAGAATCCATTGGGGGAGCCAACCGCCCCCACCGAAAACTCGGCCAATTTCCCAGTGAAATCGGTGCAGACCTCGCATCCATTTCTAGCGTAGTCTTTTAACTCGGTTAAGGGTATCTCGGTCTTCTTTCTGCCTTCATACGCAAGGAGGTTTTTACCCTTTATATCGAATTTTGTAATCTTTTTTAGGTTCAGACTATGCTTCTTTACCACGACCTCTTCGAGCATGCGGCTCAGAAAATTCTTCGAGCAGAAGATGGCTATTGTAAATTTTACCCTCTCAGCCAGATCTACTCCCTCGATGGAGTGATAACCGAGTTTTCTGACCCCTTGTATTTGACAAGGCAGGCCCACTACTGCGAGGTTCTTCAAATCTTTTTCTTTTGCCTCTTTCAAAGCCATCAGATTTGGGCTATTGGTGTACCTAGATCCGGCGGCGGTTCTTATCTCTTTTGATTTTGTGGTCAACACCGCTCTGGCTTTCCATGGCACTTCCTTATCCACACCCGAAACTATGGCACCATCCACAATTTTGTTATCCAGTAGGTAACAAAGTAGCGTGGTGACAAAGCCCCCATCTTGACCTTTACCTGTCAGGGATTTTACCGATCTAATTGCTTCGTAATTTCCCAACAACTCGCCAGAACTTCCGAACAGTTCTTCCTCTACTTCATTCAGGGGTAGGAAACTCCTCGGGCATTGAATCAAACAGTACCCGCAGTAAGTACATTTTCCGGTAAGCCTTGGGAAATCGTCCACATCGACCACGTTTTCTGGACACACTGCGCTACAAGCGCCACAACCGCTGCAGAGATCGCGATAGATGATCTCATGCTCAAGGGCGGTGAAGCCGTCTTCCCTGCCCAGCCAAGTGTACTGGAGTATCTCCTCTTTCACCGATTCTTTTGACATAGAAACACCACTCAAACTGTAATGATTTTTTGTGATTATTCCCAATCGTTTATATACCTTTTTGCTCCTTGGTATACAGACCAGTCCCATTCGTAAAGAATTCTCAATCTTTCATCTA
>JBHIFP010000054.1:0-11898 GCA_046761145.1 Hydrothermarchaeales archaeon (SeqCode) | reverse complement strand
TAAATATCGATAAGCCGATTTATCTGGTGGTAATATGTGCACGGCGGCTCGGTGAAAGGAGTAAAAGCGTAAGGGCTCATTCCAAATATTGCGACGATTATGAACGGATCTCTAAATCGGAACAGGGATAGTTAAAAGGAGCCGATGTAGAGGTTGTTGAGAGGTTCGTGATCGAATTACCTTTTCACTACGTTCGAGACGTAGATTTCCCAGGGAGAGGGCTCTTCTGATGTAGGCTTCTTCTCGTTCTCCCCCTTTTTTTGAAACCCCTTCTTCATCTCCGCCAACATCCTGATCGCCTTGCCTTTATCAGGACCCAACGGTGAGCCACAGACCATCTGGGTTATTCCCTTCTCTTTCAAGGTTGCGATCTTCTCTTTGACTTCTCTGGGGGTGCCAGCGATGCAGAATGCCTCTATCATATCGTCATCGACCAATCCAAAGGCCTCCTTAAAATCGCCCTTTGCCAACCTTCTGCCTATCTCCCTTGCTTTGGCAACATCGATGTTATGTCTCTTCAAAATCTCGTCGCTCGTACCGGAGGCTATAAATGCGACGACTGGGGTGGCGCTCCCTATGGCCTTTTCCCCGTTCTTGCTTACGGAAACGCTCGCATAGGCACCTATATCGATCTTCGGGTTGTTCACCTGTTCTATGGCGAATTTTATATCCTCGGGATGGGAGGCGTTGATCAAGACTCCATCTGCGATCTCTCCCGCAAGCTTCAGCATCTTTGGGCCCTGCGCTCCGACATAGATCTTTATCTCTCCCGGTTTGAAGTTCAGCTTGCCCTTTATCTTCGTAGTTTCGCCTTCAAAATCGACGCGTTTTCCTTCTAGGAGCTCTCTCAGTACGGCGACGCTCTCTCTTATCATCGTCAAAGGCTTTGTCCACCCTATACCCAGAGAGTCGAAAGTGGCCCTGTCCCCAGCACCTATACCTAGGATTGCCCTGCCATTGGAGATCTCGTTCAACGTCGCGATCTCGGAGGCCGTTATGGCGATATTCCGCGTGTATGGATTTGTCACCCCAGGCCCTAGCGCGATCTTCTCAGTCTCTACAGCGACAACAGCTAAAGTGGAGTAAACGCTACGATTGTTGTAATGGTCGGTTACCCAGAGAAAGTCGAAATCCAGATCCTCGGCGAGTTTCGCGTACTTGGCGATCTCCTTGGGGCTTTCTGTGGCGACGAACTCCAAGCCGAACTTCAGCATAAAAATCACTACATCGGAATCATTCTGGAGCTATAAAAAGGTTTGCTAATTGAGGAGGTCTAGATCTTCTTCATCCCGCTCAGCACGTTTTTGAGGATATTCCTCGTCTCGACGTTCAGCTTTGCGTGGGCCCCTTCTTCTACCTCCCTCTCTACATCCTCAATGGTCTTACCCCGGTCGAGGAATATGGGGATATAACTGAAGGTGTTCGCGACGTTCAAGATGGCAACGCGCTCGTCCCCCTTTATCTCCCTACCCTCGAGTCTTGCCTTGAAATTGACGAGGCCTTTGAAGTCATCTGGCACCTTATCTATGTCCTTGATATCGGCGAGGGTTGCGACGAACTCTCCCAATTTTTCCACCATAACATCCTTGTCTATTCAGTTATTAAGAGTTTCGTTAAAGTCGAAACTTTTTTTAACTAATTGTAATGAGGATAACCGGTGAGACGATGCCTGAAACATCCATAGCCGAACTCGTGAGCCAGTGCTATCAATGTGGGATCTGCTCCGGGGTCTGTCCCAAGGCCAGAGTAAAACCCGGTTTTCTGCCCAGAAAGATGGTCTTCGAGATGATCTCGGGCTTTTCGTCCAGGGCCATAGATTCGGGGAATGGTTGGGCATGTTTGACTTGCGGGTTGTGTCAGCTGAAGTGCCCGATGAATGTCAATTTTCTGGACATGATCCGGGAGACGAGATATGAGATGGTGGGGAGAGAGGTCTCTTGCACCATAGCTCACGATGGAGATTTTGGATCCCTCTACAATATAATGAAAGATGAAGCGATCACGCCGAACAGGAAGGAATTTCTGGCTGAGGATGTAAAGACGGACGATAAAAGCGAGGTGTTATATTTTATGGGGTGCCTGCCCTATTTCGATATTATCTTTAGGGATGATGTCGGATTTGAAGGCATCGACATAGCCAACAACACGATTAGATTGCTGAACGCGGTAGGTATAGAACCGGCACTGTTGGACGAGGAGAAGTGCTGCGGTCATGACCAACTTTGGAGGGGGCAGACCGACCTTTTCGAGGCTTTGGCCGAGCACAATGCCAAGTTCTTGGGCAAATATGATACCATCGTGACCAACTGTCCGGAATGCTACAGAACCTTGGCCATAGATTACGATGAAAAGATGGGAATGAAGTTGAATGTGAAGCATATATCCGCGCTTCTCTCAGAAAAAACCGGAGAACTTTCCGCCAATGGCAACAAGAAAAAAGTCACCTTTCACGACTCTTGTAGATTGGGGAGGCATATGGGGGTCTTTGACGCGCCTAGGGAACTCCTAAATATCATGGGTTACGATATAAACGAGATGATCAAAAACAGGGAAGAAGCCCTGTGTTGCGGGGTTTCGGCATTCGTCAACTGCGACGATGAGAACACCTCGATAAGGAGGCAGAAGATGAAACAAGCGTTGGACACCGGGGCAGAGATTTTGGTAACCCCCTGTCCCAAATGCCAGATTCATCTCAAATGCCTTCAGATGGCGAAATCCGAGCCAGAATATAATATAAGGATAGCGGATTTAACAACGGTATTGTTGGAGAATCTGAAGAGGTGATGAGATGGAGATGGAAGGTTTGGAGACCTTCGTTCCGTTGATGGAGAGAAGCAAGGGCTTCGAAGAACTCAAGAAAACGATAATCGACCAAGGGCTCTGCTCGTCTTGCGGCGTATGCGCCGCCTTTTGCGAGAGGGTGGAGTGGAAGGACGAAGGCCCCGAGATGATAGGGGACTGCAACATGGAAATAGGCGCGGTAAAATGCAACGTTAACGGCATATGCTATGACCACTGCCCTCACGTATCCTTCTCCGTACCAGAACTCGAGAAAGAGGTATTTGGGGTGGAGAGGGAGGATAAAGAGATAGGATACTACAAGAGGGCGGTAGCGGCTAGATCGAAGCATAGAGACATCTTGGAGAAGGCACAGGATGGTGGTGCAGTTACCTCCCTCCTGTTGTGCGCGATAGAGAACGGTTTTGTGGACGGGGCATCCATCGCTACGAGGACAGACGATTGGAAGGTAGATTCGATAGTTGCCAAGGGCAAAGAAGACCTACTGAAAGGCTCAGGTACAAAGTACACAAGGGCGCCCTCGGTCGTGAACTTTGGCAAATCCCTGAGAGAAGTCAGAAGGCTTGCCGTTGTGGGGACGGGATGCCAGATGACCGGTGCGAGAAAAGTCGAGAGAACGCTGCTCAACGATATCCCTAACATCGAACTTTTGAACATAGGGCTGTTCTGCTTTGAGAACTTCCCTTATGATGGCCTCAAGGAAAAGATCGAATCGGAGTTCAAGGTCTCCATTGGAGATGTTGTAAAGACAGACATCACAAAGGGCAAATTCATCATCTGGACCAAAGATGGAAAGAGACAAGAAAAGTCGGTCAAAGTATTCGACGAGCACGTGCCGGAAGCTTGCTTGATGTGTACCAACTTCACCTCGACATTCTCCGACATATCCGTAGGTTCGATCGGTTCGGAAGATGGATGGTCGACCGTCATAGTCAGGACCGATAAGGGCTCTGAATTATTGGATAAAGCGGTAGAGGGGGGCTACCTGGAGATAAAGGATAAAGTCGATCTCGAGAAGGTCAGGCGCAATACCGAGCTCAAATATGGGAAACGAGACGCGGCCGCGAGGAAGAGGGAAGAAGAGGGCAAGATCGTACCCGATTATAGTTAGGTGTATCGAATGAAGAAGGTCGGAGCAGTCGCCGTAATAGGGGCCGGGATAGCTGGCATGCAGGCCAGTTTGGATTTGGCGGAATCCGGATTCAAGGTATACCTCATAGAGAGGACCTCGAGCATAGGGGGTAGGATGGCCCAGCTCGACAAGACCTTCCCCACCGGAGACTGCGCCATGTGTACCATATCGCCCAGGATGGTGGGCGTCACGCGACACCCGGATATAGAATTGTTGATGTGTTCCGAGGTTATATCCGTCGAAGGCGAGGCCGGCAATTTTACAGTCACGGTCAAGAAAACCCCCCGCTATGTGGATGGGGAGAAATGCACGGGATGCGGAGTGTGCGCAACCGTATGCCCCATCCATATCCCCAACGAATTTTTGGGCGGTCTCGGTGCAAAGAAGGCCATCTATGTACCATTCCCGCAAGCGGCACCCCTCATCTACACCATAGATAGGGAGCATTGTATCATGTGTGGGCTATGCAGCATGGCCTGCGAACCCGGAGCCGTAAATTACGATCAAGAGGTGGAAGAAGTAAAGCTCAAGGTCGGGGCCATCGTCGTCTCGATCGGCTACGACCAGTTCAACCCTGCAGTCTTGGAAGAATACGGCTATGGCGTTTACAAGAACATCGTTCTGAATTTGCAATTAGAGAGGCTCCTCTCTGCAGCCGGTCCCACTTCCGGGCACGTGGTAAGGCCCTCCGATGGAAAACCCCCGAAGAGCATCGGATTCATACAGTGCGTCGGATCGAGAGACGTAAAGAACTATCCATACTGCTCTCGAATATGCTGCATGGCCTCGACAAAGGAGGCCATCGTAGCTTGCGAGCACGATCCCGAGTTAAAGCCGTACATATTTTACATGGACATGAGGGCCTTCGGAAAGGGCTACCAGGAGTATGTCGAAAAGGCAAAGGAGGAGCACGGCGTCAAGTATATTAGGGGCAGGGTCGCGCAGATCCTCGAAGATCCAGAGACCAACAACCTGATAATAAGGCACGAGAATACCGAGGAAGGCAAGGTCGACGAAACCGAGGTCGAGATGGTCGTGCTCGCTGCGGCCTTGAAGCCTTCCGCTGGGTCTGATGCCTTGGCAGAGATACTGGAGATTAAGACCGACCAATACGGATTCTTCGAAGATATAAGTGAGGGAGAGCCTTCAAAGACCATAAGAGAGGGCATCTACATTTGTGGGACTTGCCAAGGTCCGGAAGATATCCCGGATGCCATAGCCCAAGCATCTAGCGCATCCGCTAATTGCGAAGCCTTATTGAAAGATGTAAGAAGGACCGAGATAGAGGTCAAGCCAGAGGTACCGGAAAAGGAGGTCTCCGGGGAACCGAGAATCGGGCTCTTCGTCTGTCATTGTGGTGTGAATATCGCCAGCGTTGTGGACGTGAAGGGCGTTGCGGAATACGCCCTTACGCTACCCAATGTGGTCTTTGCAACCGATACGATTTATGCCTGTTCGAGCACCAATCTAGCTGAGATAAAGAGGGCCATAAAAGAGCACGACCTGAATAGGGTTATCGTGGCATCGTGCACTCCGAGGATGCACGAGCCGACCTTCAGGGCGACTTGCCAGGAAGCTGGTTTGAATCCATATCTCTTCGAGATGGCCAATATAAGGGAGCATTGCAGCTGGGTCCACATAAGGGAGCCGGAAAAGGCGACCGCTAAAGCCAAGGATTTAGTCAGGATGGCGATCGCGAGGTCGAGGTTGTTGAGCCCACAGCAGAAGGGAGAGATGGAGTTGGGGCAGTCCGCCTCGATAATAGGAGGGGGGGTTGCTGGTATGACTGCCGCAATAGAAGTTGCTAGACAGGGCTTCGGCGTTCATTTGATCGAGAGGGAATCGGAACTCGGAGGCTCCCTAAATGAGATGAACTCGGTATTCCTCGATGCCATCGATCCGAAGGATATCATTGGGCCATTGAAAAAGGCCATCGAAGGGAACGAAAGGATCTCGGTTCACCTAAATTCAAATGTGACGGAACTGACCGGCTATACCGGCAATTTCGAACTTACTATCAAAGAAAATGGCGCGAGTAAGGAGATCTCGACCGGCGCGATCGTAGTAGCGACTGGGAGCGAGGAGATGAAGCCCGAGGGCACGTACCTCTACGGCAAAAATCCCAATGTATTGACCCAGATGGACCTCGAGAAGAAGTTGAAGGAGGGGGACTTCGATTACCAAAACGTGGTCATGATCCAATGCGTGGGCGCAAGGAATGAGGATTATACCTCATGCTCTAGAACTTGCTGTATCGACGCGATCAAGAATGCACAACTATTGAAGAGAAAGGGTCCTGGCTCTAGAGTATTCATCTTGTATAGGGACATGATGATGTTCGGGAAGTTCGAGGACTACTATAGAGAATCTCAATCTGAGCTCGGGGTCGAATATCTGCGCTATACCCCCGAGAGACCTCCAGAGATTGAGGAGAGAGATGGAAGACTATTCGTCATGGTTTATGACTCCCTCCTCGGGAGGGATATAGAGATCGACGCCGATATGGTCATCCTTTCTACACCTCAGGTACCTCCAGAAGGGATGGCAGAACTTCAAAAGGCGTTGAAGGTCCCCCTGAGCCCGCTGGGATTCTTTATGGAGGGGCACGTGAAGCTGAGACCCCTCGAATTCATCTCGGATGGTCTTTACCTCTGTGGCGCGTGTCAAAGTCCAAAGGAGCTTTCTCTGGCGATAACCCAGGCAGCAGGGGTTGCCTCCAAGGTCTGCTCACTCCTATCCAAAGAGGTGATGGAGACCGAGGCGACCACTTCGGTCGTGAATGAAGAGCTATGCATCGGGTGCGGAAGATGCACAGAAATCTGCCCCTACGGCGCTATATCGCTTGTCGAGAATGACAAGGGGGAGTACAAATCCTGGATAAACAGCGCCATGTGTAAGGGGTGCGGCCTCTGCGCCTCCGTATGCCCCAACGGAGCGATAACACCGAGACACTTTACAAAACCACAGATACTCGCGATGATCGATGCCCTGCTGGAGGCCTGAGATGAATTTTGAACCCACCATAGTCACCTTTATGTGCAATTGGTGCGGGTATGCTGCAGCCGATCTTGCCGGGACTTCTAGGTTGCAATATCCGCCCACGGTCAGGATAATAAGGACTCTGTGTACCGGGAGGTTTGAACCGGAGTTCGTGCTAAGGGCATTTGAGAAGGGCGCCGATGGGGTCTTGATATGCGGATGCCACCCCGGCGATTGTCAGAACATCGATGGAAACATAAAGGCCGAGAAGAAGATCGACCGCACAAAGAGGATGCTCAAGGCCCTCGGCATCGATCCGGAGAGGTGCAGGCTGGAATGGGTATCCGCAGCCGAAGGCGCAAGATTTGCGGAACTCGTTAAAGAATTTACAAAGACCTTGCAGGAGAAGGGTCCAAGCCCGTTGAACAGGAGGTCAGACAGTGGCTGAAGAAGAACCCAGGATAGGAGTTTATGTCTGCAATTGCGGTCTGAATATAGGGAGCGTCGTCAACTGCGACGAAGTCGCGAAGTTCGCAAAGGCTTTGGACAACGTCGTGGTCTCGAAGGCGAATAAATACGCTTGCTCGGACGCCGCTCAAGATGAGATCAAGCACGACATAAAGGAGCACAACCTCAATCGCGTTGTCGTAGCATCTTGTTCTCCAAGGCTGCACGAGCCGACCTTCAGGCGCTGCATTACTGAAGCAGGCTTAAATCCATATCTCTTCGAGATGGCCAATATAAGGGAGCATTGCAGCTGGGTCCACATAAGGGAGCCGGAAAAGGCGACCGCTAAAGCCAAGGACTTGGTGAAGATGGCGATCGCAAAGGCCAGGCTCATAGAACCCCTTCCGACCCACAGAGTACCCGTCGAGAAGAAGGTCTTGGTTCTTGGAGCCGGAGTTGCCGGTATGAGGGCCGCCCTGGATTTGGCCGACCTGGGTTTCGAGGTCAACTTGGTCGACAGGCTCCCGAGCATCGGCGGGAGGATGGCCCAGCTCGACAAGACCTTCCCCACGCTGGACTGTGCCCTTTGCATTCAGGGCCCCATGATGTCCGACGTAGGGAAGCACGATAATATCAATTTGCTGACCTATCACGAATTGAAGAAGCTCGAGGGTTACATCGGCAATTTTAAGGCCACCCTCGTCAAGAAGCCGCGTTATGTAGACGAAGAGGAGTGCAACGGTTGCGGCGCCTGTTTCGAGGCCTGCCCAGTTCAGGTGCCCAGCGACTTCGACCAGAAGTTGGGGGCGAGACCGGCGATTTACTCCATGTTCCCTCAGGCGGTCCCGAACATCGCGATCATCGATATGGAGCACTGCATAAACTGCGGCCTCTGCGAGGTCGTCTGCGAGAAGAACGCCATAAAGAGGGACGACGGAAATGAGGAATTCACCATCGATATCGGCACTGTGATAGTCTCCACCGGATTCGATATCTACGATCCCAGCGAGAAGAATGATTATGGTTATCTCGACTACCCCAACGTCATAACGGGATTGGAACTGGAGAGGATGATGAACGCCTCGGGCCCGACTATGGGGCACATAATAAGGCCATCCGATGGCAAAGAGCCCAAGCGGGTTGCATTCATCCAGTGCGTCGGTACAAGGGACAGAGGGGATGACTCCTATTGTTCCGGCGCTGTTTGCTGTATGTACACGTTGAAGATGGTCTCCATGTTGATGGAGAAGAATCCCGACGCGGACATAAGGGTGTTTTATATAGATATCAGAGCAACCGGCAAGGGTTTCGAGGAGCTCTTCACGCGCGCCAGGAATGCGGGCGTTAAATTCATAAGGGGAAAACCAGGCGAGGTCCGAGAAGAACCAGAGACCAAAAACCTCGTTTTGATAGGCGAGAATACCCTGGATGGTACCATCGACGAACACGAGGTCGATCTCATAGTTTTGTCGACGGGGATACTCCCTAGGAAGGATGCCCACGAGGTTGCCCAGTCCTTGAATATCTCTAGATCACCGGACGGCTTCTTCCTCGAAAAACACCCGAAGCTCGCGCCGGTAGATACCCCTACTGACGGCATATTCTTGGCCGGGACTTCGCAAGGTCCCAAGGATATCCCCTCTTCTGTGGCTCAAGCGAGGGCAGCCGCCGTAGCTGCAGCGATCCCGATGGCAGCTGGAGAGATAACAATGGGTGGCGACATCGCCCACCACATCCCCGAGCTCTGCATAGGGTGCGGCATATGCGCCAAAAGGTGCGCCTTTGGCGCCTGGGAGATATTCGAACTACCTTCCGAGGACGAGAAACCGAAGAAGATGGCGAAGTTGACGGAAGCCCTGTGTAAGGGCTGCGGCACGTGCGTTGCCGACTGCCCAAAAGACGCAATAGAGATGATGCACTTCAAGGACGAGCAGATATTGGCCCAGATCGAGGCAGCGTTGGAAGAGAACCCAAACGAAAAGATTCTGGCTATGGTCTGCAACTGGTGTTCGTATGCAGGGGCGGATAACGCCGGCGTTTCCAGGATGCAGTATCCGACCAATATAAGGGTCGTTAGGCTGATGTGCACGGGTAGGATAAGCAAGAAATTCGTGCTCAGGGCGTTCGAGCTCGGAGCCGGTATGGTGCTCATCTCGGGTTGCCATCCTGGGGATTGCCACTACATCTCAGGCAACGAGAATATGGCGAAGAGGGAGAAGGGCATTCGAAAGCGGATGGAGAAGGCTGGAGTGGAGCAAGAGCGCTTCAGGTTGGAGTGGATCTCCGCATCGGAGGGGGGGAAGTTCCAGAAAGTTGCTACAGAGATGGCGGAGAAACTCGAAGAACTCGGACCGCGAAAGTGAGAAAGATTTATATCCTTACTCTCCAAAATTGGCACCATCTCCATTTTGGGCCCGTAACTCAGTCTGGAAGAGTGGTTGGCTCTTAACCAATTTGTCGCGGGTTCAAATCCCGTCGGGCCCGCTCAATCCTTTTCTTTTTTTAGAAAAGAAAGGTCTTGTTCCAAAAGAAAAACTCGATAAGCGTAAACAAAAGCAGAACAAAAGCGCTTTCAGCGCAAATCTCTACTATGTCCTATACTATAATCAGGAAAATTTATGTAGGATAAACAATCATTGATTTTTGTCCTTATGCCGTGGTAGCTCAGACTGGGAGAGCGCCAGACTGAAGATCTGGTGGTCGGGAGTTCAAATCCCCCCCACGGCACTATCTAAGGCATGGTTGTTCCCCCTATTTACTATTGTAATATCGAAAAAGTTAGTCTCCTAATCCGAGGTACCGATCCCTTATAACCGTAGTGTTACTCTTTTTCAGAAAAATAAGATGCGCATGTTGCTAATATGTAGATAGTCGCCAAAAAAGGATTGCCAAGGGGTATAGTCCCAACCTAGGGCTATCGATCAATCCTCCAGCATTAGTCTTTAGTCTTACATGTTTAAGCTACTAACGTTAGTATTATCTAGGATATAATTACTAACAGTAATTAACCCTATGGTTTTAAGTATTAAATATATGCAGAGTATATCTCGAGCCGGTAATAGGTATGGGTTGTCACAGATCTGGGAAGGTGAGCATAAACCGATAAAGAATGGAATGGAGCTCTCTCGGAGAGGAGAGCGTTTTGATGTGCGATTTAATTCAACTTTTGCCCACCCTGTACTCAATCCTTTTTGCGAAAAATTATAGCAAAAAGGCGATCACGGCATAAGGAGGTCGACGGACGATTAGGTGGATTGTATGAAGTTTCTCATCAAACTGTTGGTCATATCCTTGGCGATAGTTATAGTTGCACCGAGTTTTGCATTTGCTACTATAACTTGGTACAGTCCGGCTTATGATAATGAACCCTTGGGGCATGCGGGCAGTCTGGTAACGGTAAGAGTCGCATCAGGCGCCGGGGCTGTCTATTACGCCAACTTTACGTGGAGAAATTCAAGCGGTGTAATCGTACATTCATCGGGTCTGGTCCCATCAGGGTCGAACGTGATCACCTCCAATAGTTTCACTGTTTCTGAAAAGGGGACGTGGACAATCGAAGTACAATTCTATAACCCCACAAAAAACCCCATCGCGGCCGAAAACGAGTCTAGGACGTTTATTGTAACAAATAAAATAGAAATTTCGGCGAGTCCGTTCATAATCCTAAATGGGGCATCGAATTCGACCATAACCGCGAATGTGACGGATGGAAGCGGTAACCCTGTGAGCAATAACGTTGTCAACTTCACAACGGACCTCGGGAATTTGAGCAACGGCACTGCGTCTGGTACATCGTTAAATATTACAACTGACGTGGACGGGATAGCTAGAGTAAATGTATCATCTACAACGAAAGGGACGGCAATTGTGACGGCCGTCGAAGAAGAGGGTGGCTCTGATTCGACTTACATCGCAATAGGCGTAAACTATGTTGTAGTCTCCGCAACTCCAGAGGATATATTGGCCGATGGGACAATGAATTCAACTATAAACGCAAGCGTGACCAATATAACCAGCAACGCCGTAGACAATAACATAGTCAACTTTACAATAAGCCCGACAAATCTCGGAACTTTGAGCAACGGCACCGTGTCTGGAGTAACCACCTTGACGGCAATGACAAACGGTAATGGAGTAGCAAATGTAACTTTAACCCCAAGCGGACCGACGGGGATAGCTACTATTACGGCCGTCGAAGAAGAAGATGGCTATGCCTCGGTCACTGTTAGTGTGGGCACTATAATCACTTATAGCGATGGACACCTCAATATAACCCAATCTGTATTTCCACAAGGGCAGGAGGTACATGTAAAGGCAGTGGGGTTATCCGCCAAAAGATCTTACAAATTCAAATGGTATAATGAATCAGGATCACCAGTAAACGAATCGGAGTGGTTAACCGGTTCAACAAACCATACGGACTTTTGGAGGCTTCCATCGAATGCTTCAATCATCACTTGGAGGGTCCAATTGGTACGACGAAAAGGGGGCGGGATTAACGAATCGGTCGGAGAAAAGACCTTTACAGTCGTTCAGCCGGC
>JBHIFP010000053.1:0-11973 GCA_046761145.1 Hydrothermarchaeales archaeon (SeqCode) | reverse complement strand
CCTCCTATTTCTCCTCAAGTTAGTTGTAGGGATCTTGGGGAATAGCACAGCCCTAATAGCCGATGCTATGCATACATTATCGGACATAGCCTCATCGGTGGTGGTCTTCATTGGGTTCGTAATAGGTGAAAAACCAGCAGACGAAAGCCACCCCTTTGGGCACGGCGATGTGGAATCTATAGCGGGCTTGATGGTTGCGGTCTTGATCGGCATCATCGGATTTGAGGTTGCGAGATCTACCGTTGAACGCGTTTACTTCAAGAAGTTTGTGGTTCCAGCGACGATGGCATTGGCCGTAGCATTCATATCCATCTTGAGCCAAGAAGTGATGGCGAGATATGTCTCAGAGGTGGGTAAGGAGATAAACAGCCCATCTCTAATCGCCGATGCCGCCCACCACAGGAGCGATGCCCTCTCCTCGATAATCGTCTTCTTCAGCATTATTGGGGCCAAAGCGGGTTATCCAGTCCTCGACCCCCTAGCGGGTTTCGTGGTATCGTTGCTCATATTGAAAGTCGCTTATGATGTGGGAAGGGAGAACATCGATCTGCTCACCGGGAAAGTTATGGACAAAGATTTGATAGAGAGGATAAAGGATATTGCCACTCTAGTAGAAGGGGTAGAAGGAATTCATTCCGTGAAGGTGCACTATATTGGGGCCTATGCCCGCGTGGAATTGCATATAGAGGTAGACAGGGAGATGAGGGTGATCGAAGCGGATAGAGTTGCCCACAGAGTCCAAGGACAGGTGATAAAGAACCTCGAAGTCGTAAAGACCGCACTGGTGCACGTCTGTCCGAAAAAGGGGCAAGAGTAAAATCCAGGAGGGAAAGTTTTGCTGGAGATCGAGGCCAAAGCGAGGCTTAAAGATTTCGAAAAGCTGAAAGAGAAGATCCTCGACATGGGCGGCGAGTACATTAAAAAAGAAGTTCAGATCGATACCTATTTCAATCATCCCTCGAGGGACTTTGCGAAGACGGATGAGGCCCTGAGGGTCAGAAAGGTCGGAGGCGATATTTTCTTGGCGTACAAGGGCCCCAAACTGGATAAATTGACCAAAACTAGGGAGGAGATAGAAGTAAAAGTCGGAGATCTCAAAAAACCCGAGGAGATTTTGAGAAAGGTCGGTTTCCGCGAGGTTCTAACCATCGAGAAAGAGAGGGAGTGTTTCCGGATAAAGGATCTTTACCTAATGTTGGACGATGTCAAAGGACTCGGCAAGTTCGTCGAGATAGAGAAGCGCGCCGATAATTACGAACCAGAAGAGATGGTCGACTTTTTAAAGGAGCTAGGCGTCGATGAAGGGGATATCGAGAGGAAGTCCTACCTCGAATTGATGCTCGAGAGACGATTGCTATAAATATTTGCGACGATATCAATCGAGATTTTAAGATAGAAGGTGGTAAAACGCAAGAGGCGGATGCGATTTTGGATACCATAGGCCTTCTATGTCCTATGCCCATAGTCGAGTTGTCCAGAAAGATGGAAGAGTTGAAATCCGGAGAGGTCCTCGAACTTTTGGCGGATGACGAGGGGGCAAAGAAGGACGTACCAGCGTGGTGCAGTAGCACCGGCAATGAGTATCTTGGAATGGAAGAGGGGGGCTGTTTAAGGTTTTATATCAAGAAGAAGTAACATTCTGGAAGGTGCGTGATGGATAGATGAGAGAAGTCTATATGGACTATAGCGCTGCGATGCCGGTCGATCCCAGAGTGGTCGAGGCGATGATGCCTTATTTTACCGATTCCTTCGGAAACCCTTCATCCTTACACTACCTCGGAAGGGAGGCCAACGATGCCTTAACGGAGTCGCGGGTAAAGATTGCGGAACTGGTAGGCTCAAAGCCAGAGGAGATTCTATTTACATCAGGCGGCACCGAGTCCAACAACTTGGCCATTAAAGGCGTAGCTAGGCGAAACAAGGAACGAGGTAATCACATAATCACCACAGATATAGAGCACATCTCGGTGCTGAACATATGTAAATACCTCGAGAAAGAAGGCTTTGAAGTCACCCATATACCGGTAGATAGCTATGGAGTCGTCGACGTCGAGAAGTTGGAGGAGGCGATTAGAGATACTACCATATTGATATCCGTTATGTATGCCAATGGCGAAGTCGGGACGATTCAACCCATAGAGGAGATAGGGGAGATCGCCGATGAAAAAAACATCCACTTTCACGTCGATGCAGTACCCGCCGCTGGCCAGATCCCTATCGATGTCGTGAAAGAGCACATAGACTTGATGTCCATCTCTTCCAACGATATGTACGGACCGAAGGGGACAGGCGCGTTATACGTGAAAAAAGGTGTCAGGATCCTGCCGACGGTACACGGGGGTGGCCAGGAGAAGGGGTTGCGTTCGGGATCTGAGGATATACCTAACATCGTGGGCATGGGCAAAGCGGCAGAGATAGCAAAAAGCGAGATGAAGGAGGAAGGCAAGAGGCTCACCAAATTGAGGGATAAGCTCATTAATGGCATATTGAATAACATCGAGGAGTCCTTCCTAAACGGCCATCCGACGAAAAGGTTACCCAACAACGCCAGTGTGCGATTCAGATATATCGAGGGGGAGTCATTGCTCTTGGATCTCGAGATGGAGGGCATCGCGGCCTCTACGGGTTCTGCGTGCCAGTCCAAGACCCTACTACCCTCTCGCGTCTTAACCTCTATGGGAATTTCTCACGAGGAGACGAACGGATCCCTCCAATTTACATTGGGTAGATATAATAAGGACGAAGATGTGGATTATGTACTTGAAGTCCTGCCCAATATAGTCAAACGATTGAGAGCTATGTCACCACTCATACCAAAAAAGGAGGTTTGAGCATGAGTTCGAGGTTTGGTCCCTACACCGAAAAGGTGATGGATCATTTCAGAAACCCGAGAAACATGGGG
Source organism: Hydrothermarchaeales archaeon (SeqCode) (assembly GCA_046761145.1). Lineage (GTDB taxonomy): Archaea > Hydrothermarchaeota > Hydrothermarchaeia > Hydrothermarchaeales > SZUA-236 > JBHIFP01. Next base: position 9,071 of record JBHIFP010000053.1, on the reverse strand, counting down.
GAGATCGAGAACCCGGATGGTGTTGGGAGGGTGGGCAACCCGGTATGCGGAGACTTGATGGAGCTCCAGATCAAGGTCAAGGATGACATCATCGAGGACGTAAAGTTCCGGACCTTCGGTTGCGGCGCTGCTATAGCAACGAGTAGCATAGCCACCGAGATGGCGAAGGGAAAGACCCTAGATTGGGCATTGAAGGAGATAACGAGAAAGAGCGTGGCGGAGGAGTTGGGGGGCTTACCTCCCATAAAGATGCACTGCTCCAACTTGGCGGCAGACGCCCTTCATGCTGCCATCAAGGACTATCTCTCCAAAAAAGAGTCCCAAGAGAAGGGGGGAAGAAAATGAAGTGCGATGCTTGTGGGGTAGAGATCCCAGTCGAAGAATGCGAATTTGCACAGCTCAAGAAGGTCATAAACGGCAAGGAATACTACTTCTGCTGTTACAGTTGCGAAAAGATCTTCGGTAAGAAGAAATAATCTTCGTACATATCGAGGAATAGAAGGGGTCTTTAACCTCTCAAATTTCATGATCGATTATAAATATTGGCCTCTTTTTTGGGAATAACCATGAATTTTTATAGTTTTATCGCTGAATTCATGTCCAGTGGTGAATTTGGAAGAGTACGATGTAGTTGTCATCGGTGGAGGTCCGGGAGGTTTGACGGCGGGGATATGGTGTGGAGAGAGGGGACTCAAGGTTCTCATATTGGAAGGCGGGGCCTGGGGTGGGCTCCTCACCACCCTATTTCCCGAGAAGTTGATACCAAATTACCCCGGCTTTCCCGAGGGTATCTACGCCAAAGACTTGGTGGAGAGATGGTTAAAGAAGGCAGAGGAATCCGGGGCAGAGATGAAGAATGAGAGGGTCCTCGAGATAACTAGGGAGAAGATCATAAAAACGGCCGAGGGGGAGTACAAAGGCAGGATAATAATCATAGCAACCGGCAACAGACCCAGGGAGCTGGGGTTGCCTGGCGAGGCGGATTTCAATACCCTGGATAAAGGAGTCTATTATTATGTCACCGACCCAAAGGTCTTCGAGGATAAAAAGGTGTTGGTTGTGGGTGGGGGGGATACGGCTGTCGATGCTGCTTTGGATCTTTTGGGCATAGCCGAGGAGATAACCATCATTCATAGGAGGGATCAATTCAGGGCCTTACCAAAGAAGGTCAAAAATATGAAGCAGAGCAAGAAGATACGTATCCTCATGAATACAGAGCTCGAAGAGATCAAGGGTGAAGAAGAAGTCGAGGAGGTGATCTTGAGGAATAATATAAAGAACAAAAAGTTTGAATTGAAGGTTGAAAAGATAGTTTTGGCGGTGGGGCTAACACCCAATAACGAGATATTTACCAAACTCGGATTGGAGACCGATGAGAGAGGTTTGATAATGACCGATACTGCTCAGAGGACGAATATTGAGGGCATATTTGCGGTTGGAGATATATCCTCTGCTTCTGGGGGATTTGAGCTTATAATAGTGGCAGTTGCCCAAGGGGCGATCGCTGCATGCCATGCATTTTTAGACCTGATGCAACCATATTGGGCTTGAAATATAATATTGAACAAAAAGGAGATGTATGATAAAGTAGAGAAAGTCTGATGGAGATGTGTAATGGCCCATACCAAAATCTCTGAGATCCGGAAGAGGGATGGCAGGATAGTCCGATTTGAGCCCAAAAAGATCACCAATGCCATCCACAAGGCCGTCGTGGCCGTTGGTGAGGAGGACAGGGATGTTGCAGAGACTTTGTCAGAGCAGGTAGTGGAGATCATGGAGGGCCGCTTCGTTGAAAAGATTCCGACAGTAGAAGATGTCCAAGACCTTGTGGAGGAAGTCCTCATCAAGAATGGGCATGTGAACGTGGCCAGGGCATACATCCTCTATCGCCAGAAGCGCACCGAGCTCAGGGAGGCCAAGAAATTTTATGGTGTCAGCGATGACCTTAAACTGGGGGTAAACGCCATAAAAGTGCTGGAGAGGAGATACCTACTCAAGGATGAAAAGCTTAGGGTTATCGAGACCCCCGCCGAGATGTTTCGCAGAGTAGCCAAGGCAATAGCGTTGGTCGATGGAATTTATGATAAAGGAGCGGACGTGAAAAAAGTGGAGGAGGAGTTCTACCGGATAATGGCGAACCTCGAGTTTCTACCGAATTCTCCTACTTTGATGAACGCGGGCACGGATGTGGGGCAGCTCAGTGCATGTTTCGTACTCCCAGTACTCGACTCGATGGAGGGCATCTTCGACGCGTTGAAGTACATGGCATTGGTGCACAAGTCCGGCGGCGGCACGGGATTCTCTTTCTCTAGACTGCGGCCTAAGGGGGATATAGTTAAATCTACGAAGGGCGTAGCCTCTGGACCGGTCTCCTTTATGCGGGCCTTCGATATGTCCACCGAGATTATAAAGCAGGGGGGTTGCATCTCGACTAAAAGCCTGATACGAACGGATAAGGGTGTAGTGCCTTTAGGAAGACTTCTGGATTGCCCGTCTTTCGGTAGTAATCCCACCAGATATCTGGTTTATACTAATGGTAGTTTCCATAGTGCCTTTCTGGCAGAGGATAATGGTATCGCTGAGGTTTTCTATATAAAAACAACGATCGGAACAGAAATCAAAGCGACATACAACCACCAAATTTGTGTAGTTGATGGAGAAGGCAGGTTTTCTTGGAAAGAAGCTGGAAAAATCCAGAAAGGAGAGTGGTTGGTGCATGTCTTGGGTGGTCATAGTGGTGAAGATGTTGAATTACCGGATCTGGGTGGACAACACTTCAATGCAAATCCTATTAAAATCCCGACAACAATGAATCCAGAACTGGCCGAGCTGTTGGGTATATACATGGCCGATGGATGCACGAGCACAGGCGGAAGGATTATATTTTGTATTGAAGATTGTGACGTAGAATTGAAAGAAAGAATCGAACGCTTGATGCTAAAACTTTTTGGATTGAGTTTGGGAGTGGAACAAAAAAAGGAAGAAGACAATTCTACATGCCTGATATTCTATTCTAGAGACTTGTGTAGATTTTTCAAGAAGGCCGGCTGGGAAAAAGAGAGTGCTCTTAATGCTTTTGTGCCTCCAAAAATATTCGAATCTTCGAGGGCGAGTTCTTACGCGTTTCTAAGGGGTTTGTTTGAAGGGGATGGCGATGTACATTCAGACGGTTACCCTAGACTTTATTCTGTTTCTGAAAGACTTGTAAAGGAAGTTCAGCAGCTACTTTTCAGCCTGAATATAGTTTCATCTTTTCACAAATATGAGGGCAAAAATAGATTCGGCAATAACCCCGTATTTCAGTTGCTCATTGTACCTGAAAGAAGCGTGAATAGTTTCATAAAAAAAATAGGCTTCATAACAAAAAAGAAAAATCTAAGATTAGGAAAGTGGAAACCCAAAAAGTTTGAGCGTTTTGATGTAATTCCTAACCAAGGAAAGCTCCTCCGAAGACTCTATAATGGCCCTGGCAGAGGGTGCGGTAAAAATAGAAGCAAACGCGGTGCTAACAGAAAATTATACCGCGCAATACAACATTATATAGGGGGGATACGCCAGACTTCAAAGAGAAATTTGACTAGGAAAAGACTAAGATGGCTTCTTCAAAATTTCAAAGAATTGCGATGTGACCAGTTGCTAAAAATCGTGAGCGAGGAGTACTTCTATAGCCAGGTCTCAGAGATAACACAGCAAAAAGAGTATACCATGGACATCATGGTTCCAGCAACAGGACAATTCGTAGCGAACAGCATATTAGTGCATAATAAAAGGAGGGGTGCAAATATGGGCATCCTGCGAGTGGATCATCCCGATATACTGGAGTTCATTCCAGCCAAGGGCGAAGAGGGTTTGCTCACCAACTTCAATGTATCCGTAGCTATAACTGACGAATTCATGCATGCCGTAGAAAATGACGAGAAATATGATTTAATAAATCCCAGAACAGGCGATGCCGTCAAGAGGCTACCCGCAAAGGATGTTTTTGACCTTATAGCCATAACTGCTTGGAAAACCGGCGACCCCGGAATAATATTCATCGACGAGATAAATCGCCATAACCCTACCCCCAAGTTAGGTAAGATAGAGAGCACCAATCCATGTGGGGAAATGCCGCTCTTACCATATGAATCCTGTAATTTGGGTTCTATCAATCTCGCAAAGATGATTGCTTTCAAAGATGGAAAGGCCGAGATAGACTTTGATAAATTAAGAAAGACGACGAGAACCGCTGTACACTTCTTGGACAACGTCATCGATGCCAACAAGTATCCACTGTCCCAAATAGAAGAGATGACAAAGGCAAACAGGAAAATTGGATTGGGGGTGATGGGCTTTGCACAGATGCTCATCGAGCTGGAGATACCCTACGACTCGAAGAAAGCCTTAAATATGGCCGAGAAGGTCATGAAGTTCATATCCGAAGAGGCCAGGAAGAAATCTGTTGAGATGGGCAAGGAGAGGGGCTCTTTCCCAAATTTTAATGATAGCATCTGGAAAAAAGAGGGCTATGACGCCATGAGAAATGCCGCCATTACCACCATCGCTCCTACCGGCACCATAAGCATAATAGGAAATACGACCAGCGGTATAGAGCCATTGTTCGCCGTCTCCTTCTTCAGGAGCGTCATGGAGGGTACGAGATTGCTGGAGGTGAACCCAGCATTCGAGAGGATCGCAAAGGAGCGGGGATTTTACAGCAAGGAACTCTTGAGAAAGATAGCGAGGACCGGTTCGATAAAGGGCATGGAAGGCATCCCCGAAGACGTCGAGAGGGTATTTATCACAGCCCTAGATATCTCCCCGGAGTGGCACGTCAGGATGCAAGCGGCATTTCAGAAATATGTGGACAGCGCTGTATCCAAGACGGTGAACCTTCCAAATGATGCCTCCTTGGAAGACGTCAAGAAGATCTTCCTCTTGGCCTACGAACTCAATTGCAAGGGCATTACGGTTTATAGGTACGGAAGTAAAAAGGAACAAGTCCTCTATATCGGCCCAATAAGCGAGGCGGAGGGCGAGAGATATCTGGAGGCGGAGTCCGACTTTGCTGGCGGATGCCCCACCGAGGTCTGCCCTCTCTGAAAATGTGATATACATGAAGGGAAGGATAATTCTCTATACTGGAGAGGGAGAAGGGAAGACGGCCTCCGCTATAGGCCATGCAGTAAGGGCCGCTGGCCATGGACAGAAGGTGATTATACTCCACTTTATGAAGGGCCGAGAGGATGTTGGAGAGTTCAATTATCTAAGAGAATTGAAGAATATTGAGGTCCATCTCTGCGGTTCGCCCAAATTTTTGAGAGGTGAAGAGAATCGAGAGGAACACTTGAAAAAGGTTGGGAAGGGGATGGAACTCGCAGGGAAGATCCTCCTCGAGAAGAGGTGCGACCTTCTGGTCTTGGATGAAGTTCTCTATGCCCTAAAGTTCAAGTTGATAGATAAGGAAGAGTTGCTCTCTCTCCTCGAGAAAAGGGGCGAGACGAATATCATTCTTACGGGGAGAGAGCCGGGCAAGGAGGTCCGAGATATCAGCGACATCATAACGGAGATGGAGATGGTCAAGCATCATTATGAGGATGATAGGAAGACCATCTTGGGCCTGGATTACTGAAGATGAAATTCATTTAGAAACTCAAGATTTCTGATCATATATTTGAAGGCGAGACTCCAATCTTTAGGACATCTCCATAACCAGAGATTATCCCTTTCACCTTCTCTGTCGGATCTTCTTCCGAATAAAATAGATGGCTTCGGCATCTACAATCACTGGAACCAAAATCCTTGATGCAACCAAATTCCGTTGCCAGCCTTTCGCCGATCTCGCATTCAACTCTTTTGTCCGTATTCAAAACGACGACGCCGATGACATCTGCCTTTTCCAATAGGTAATCGATGTGCCAGTACAGCCTTTTGTCCTTGGATAGATGCCTCTCTATCCTCGATTCCAAGGAGTTTAAAGCAGAACCGATATAGATGTAGTATCCTTCTCTGAATTCGATATAACCCAATCCCCCGACCTTTATCTCGTCTCCTTTCTGTAAGAATATGATCAAACAATAGATCCCTTTCACGATTAAATATCGGGAGAGTAACAAATATCAATATCCCTGAACAAACTCCAGCCATGGCCAAGTCAGATGGATCTGCGATAATACTATTGATCATTGCGACCTTTTTATGGGCCTTCTCCTTTATCTTGATCAAGGTGGGTTTGAGGGAGATACCGCCCGTTACTTTGGCTGCACTGCGCTTCTCTCTGGCCTCGATCGTCTTTGTAGTCGCAATGTTCTGGAAGTATGGAAGCCAGGAGATAAGCATATATCTTAAAGAAAATTGGATGGCGCTCTTGGCTATAGGCTTCACAGGAGTCTTTTTGCCGAACGTCTTTCAAAACTGGGGGATGTTATATACCACTGCCTATGTATCGAGTATTCTACAGGCCACAGGGCCTATATTCACCGCCATACTCGCGGCGATCTTTCTCAAAGAGAGCTTGGGCACCAAAAAGGGAAGCGGCGCTATGCTGGCCCTTATAGGCGCAATAATGATCTCGAGCGATGGGGATCTGAGACTCCTCTGGAATCTTACGGATTACAGCTTTGGGAATCTCCTCCTCTTGGGCTCCGCTATATCATATGGGATCTACACGGTCTTGTCAAAGGCGAGGTTAGAGGAAGGTGAGCCGTTGATGGTAGTCGCCCTGAGCACCGCTTTGGGCTCCGTCATTCTAGTACTTTTCTTGCCTGTTGTAGACCCTTTGGGTTTGATACCAACCTTCTCTCAATCGATGTGGATGATAGTCATAGCGTTGGCGATATTCCCCACGGCAATAGCATTCTTCTTGTGGTTTGAGGCGTTGAAAAAAATAGAAGCCTCGAAGGCGAGCTTCTTCATCTTTTTAATCCCCATCTTTACAACGGGGCTCGCATGGCTTATTCTGAATGAAAGTATCTCGCTTTTTGTTATCTCGAACGCCATTTTAATAATCTTGGGCATCGGTTTGGCGGGGGCAGAGTGACGTTCTCCCTTGCTGAAGCCGAGGGGAGTCCTCCTCATTCGAATAACACCTTTCGGAGGTTTCCACCATCGCATACTGCCGGCACTATTTGTAGTGCAGGGCTGTCCTGCACTCCTGAGCTAGCCCGAGGGACCTGCTCGTTATGTTTATGGCTGCATTGAGGTCGCGGTTGTACTCGAGCCGCAGTCCTTGCATCTGAAGCTCCTCTTCTTTATTACGGTGTTGGTGGAGCCGCATGCATGGCACGCCCTGGTTGTATAGGCCTCGTTGACGGCGTGGCCCAAGTTTTCTATGATAACTAACCGAGAGTCCTTAATCCCCCCTCCGGAGGGCCTCGAAGTCAGTGTTATATACGTGGGTGCGGACGACCTTTTTACTTCTCCAGTATCTCCACCATCTTAGCCGCTTTTACTATGTTTATCCCTGCGTACTCTTTTAGGCGTAGGAGGTGTCTGTCCCCGGAAACTATGTAATCTGCCCCCCCACTTACGGCGCACTCTAGAATACGGTTATCTGCTTCGTCTGCTTTTATAACCTCAAGTTTTTCGGTGGGTGAGGCCATCACAGAGTTTGAGATTATGATACCCACATATTCTCCTGCCTTTTCTATAGGAACGTTAAAATCCCTTATGAGAACCTCCCTCATCTCGTTGATGATAGGCAGAGACACGAAGAGCAGTATCTCCCCGGTTATGACCTTCTTCATCAAATCGTAGGGAGGGCCCTTCCAGAATATGGAGGATATCAGAATATTTGTGTCGAACACCACTTTGATCAATCTTTTGCGCCCCGGTGCCTGTGGATGATTTTTTCTATATCCTCCTCTTTTATTCCTTTCTTTTTGGCGAACTCGACGCCCCACTCCACAAGAGCTTCAAAGGCCTCCAAAGTGGATGGAATCTCCACCTTCTTGAGAATTATGGTGTCCTTGCTTCCGAAAACTACAAAATTCTCCCCGGGGCGAAAGCCAAATTCATTTCTGATCTTTTTAGGAATAACTATCTGGCCTTTTGAAGACATCTTGGTTATTTCGACATCAACATCCATAAAATCACCTTTTCTTACTATCTTACATTCTTACTATTAACATCTGACAAATAAGTTGAAACCATTATTTTATTTCTTATAGCTTCTTAGCCACAACGCCGGCCATCTCCTTTTCTGTATCAGCTGTAATCCTACTGATCGGACAAAGGCTAGGGACTAAAGGCCCCGCGGGAACTGCTCCAGCGCCTCGTTGAAGGCTCTTGGCTGCTCCTCGTTGAGAGCGCGCGCCGAGTCCTCTATGACGATGACCCGATATTCTTATATCTACCATTATACTAATTTTGAGGAGCCAATTATGAAGTAAAATTAAACTTTATTACCAAGTATCTTTTTAGATGTTAAACATCAAATACATGGGACACTGTTGGGGGCTATATCTTGGAATTCTGTCCAACATGTAAGAATATGTTGCTTCCAAGAAACAAAGGCAATAAAACCATCCTCGTCTGCCGTATCTGCGGGCACGAAGTCGAGAAGTTCAGAGAAAAGGAATACACGATAACCGAGGACTCGCAACGCGCGCGAAAGGAGATAGCGATCGTCGAGGAGTCTGAGAAGAAGGATGTAGAGGATCAGAGGGGATATATGGAAGATTTATATGGCACCGATGTCGAATTCGAAGAGTAACTGTAGAACTCTTTAGCCTCTCATTTTTGTGCTCTTTTTTGTAAAATATTGCACGCTATCTTGGGAGTTGGAAAAATTTATAAACGACCCGAGTGACTTTTATGGCGGTGCGAAGATGTCCATCGGCTGTGATTACTGCGGGAACGAGTTTATGTCTCCTGAGGCCATAGTGGGGAGATGTCAGCACTGCGGTAAAAAGGTCTGTTATTACTGTTCCGAGTTTATCGAAAAAGAATCCGAAAACGGGCTCATGATGTCCATAATATACTGTCCGGATTGTTTTGAAAAATATCAGTCTGAGAAGTGAAAGATTTTATGATATATGAAACAAAGGCGGGGGGAAAATAGCTTTATATCTCGCCATGATGATAAAAATATA
>JBHIFP010000052.1:0-12123 GCA_046761145.1 Hydrothermarchaeales archaeon (SeqCode) | reverse complement strand
AGACCAAAAAATAGCGTCATGGGCAGTGCCGCCTTAAATGCCCTCTCTTCAAAGTTTTCTACGGATACCTTCCAGCCTACAGCAGTTGCGAGAACCCCCCCAGTCAAAAATGCCAGTAACTGCACGTAGGGCACAAGACCCGAATAGTAAGGCCTCCAGAGGTAGTTTGCCGTGCCGAATATATTCCACCCCCAGCCGAAGGGGTCTGAGATCGCTGAAACTATGTAAGAGCCATTTATCATCATCATGCCTATTACGAAGCCCACCCACGCCATAAAGCCCAGCGGAATCATGGAATAGGCGTAGTCCACGAAGATCTCTTTTAAAGGCGTCTTATCTTTTGCCACCTTTTTAGAAAGCCAAGTAAAACCCAGGTGTAGCGATGGCAGTGCCACGATACATACCCCCACAAGGAAGGCCCCGAACAAGGCGACCCTGTCCCAGTAGATCGCGGATGATAGGAACACATCGTCGCTAAAAGTTATTATTTCCTTCAGTCTCTCCCACCATCCAAAGTAGGCCGCGGAGTAGACGATAGCAGAGCCGAGCATTATGAAACCCTTGAAGGCCTCGTCGAGCCTCCTCTCCTCCAGCAGGTCTTTTCCGAAACCTCGGGTTCTTAGGGTCATGTTTGAGTGGTCACAGGACTTTATGCACTCGAGGCAGAGTCCGCAGTATGCGTTCTTCTCTAGCTTTCCTGGGTAGATCAGCCATGGGCAGCCGTATCCCCGCTCGTTGCCCCTCATGCATGTCTTAAACTTGCACGTCTTGCATATGCTTTTATCTCTGGATCTTACTTCAAGGGCGCCAAGCATGGAATAAACGCCTATAAATCCCCCTAGTGGGCAGAGATACCGGCAGAAGACCTTGCCCGGTCTTTGCTTCTTGAATGAAAGGTCGAGGAGCAGGGCCAGAAAAACGAAGAGCAAGAGTGCATATGCGGTAGCATCAGCTCGTGTCAATATCAGAGGGCTGAATATAGCAACGCTCAAAAAGGCAATATTTTGAAGCCAGATATTGTCCAGCCCTTTTGGCCACCTAAATCCGAGGTTTACTATCCTATCCCTCTTCCTGACAATCGCCCTCCTGCTCACCCACTCCACCGGTGCCGTGAGTGGGCACACCATGCACCAAACCCTGCCGCCCATCGGTAGGAGAACGGCCAAGAGGAGAAAGAACCAGAGTATCCAGATCATCACGATCGCGGCGTTTCTATTTCCCACGGGGCTACCAAAGAGACCTGCGATTATTATCATTACAAAGAATGCGAGGCTCGGCAGTAGTAGCAAGGGGCGAAATATCCTAGAATTGGCTAAACGCTCGATCAAACCGAAATTCAGAAGATCAATCCCCATCTTTCCCCACCTTTCCTCTCAAACGTAGGTACATCAGCGTTGCAAATGGCAGACCCAAAGCCAAGCCGATGGAGGCCGAGAATCTATGGTTCGGTTCGACTACGAGTTTGCCGATCATGAATGGATGCATAGAGCCGCATGCAACTGAGCACCTTACCTTGAAAGCCCCTGGTTTGTCAGCGACAAATTCCAAAACCTTCAGTTCTGCGTGGCGCACCTTCATATCGATATCATAGCCGTCTATATAGAATCCATGCTCTACATCCATACCCTCCAAATACAGCCTTACAACGTCTCCCTGATCTACCTTGATAACCTCCGGCGTGAATTTGAATCTGGTCAACTTTACATGGATCTCCTTTACTTTCCCCTCTCCTCCATGCACTCCTCCATAGGGGAAAAATACAATTGTGGCCCCGCCGAATGCAAGGGCCTTCAGAAACTCTCGCCTAGTCGCCATACACGTTACCTCGGCTCGACTACCAATTTCCCGGTCATATTAATGTGCCCCAATCCGCAGGAGGGCACACTGCAATAGAAGAGGAATTCTCCGCTCTTGTCTGCAACGAATTTAACCATCTTTACCTCGCCGGGGTATATGACCTCGGATATATTATACCCGGGCAGTTTAAAGCCGTGGACGACGTCCATCGATGTTATGCGCAGAGCAACCGTTTCGCCCTGCTTTACCCTTATCTCGCTGTCGCTTTTCTTGGAAAAATCCCACCTACCTTCGTGAACCAACCAAACCCCTGGGTCCTCGTCCGCCAGATTGTAGCCCGCGATCTTTATCGTCTTCTCGCTATCCTGCGACGCGTAAGTTAAAATATAATACGGCAGGGCCGTCAAAATAAGCACAACTGTGGCGATGAATAATAGTTCCAGGAGATCCAACTTGACCAAATCGTTATCCTCCTATCTCAAAGCATTTACTCCGAGATTTAATATCTTTCGGTGGCCTCCTCTAAAAGTTCCTCTTCTTCATACTCTGATTCATCTTGCTCTTCCAAAGATCTCGATTCATCCCTCTTTCTAATGAGTAGATATCCGATAGGGATAAGCAATATGACAATAGCTACCAACCACGCCCAGTTTTTGGAGTTTTTTGGAGGAGCTATGCCCTCCACTTTGATATCCAGAAGTTTGAGACCAGAGAGTCTTACTGCGATATTCGAACCAGGAGCAAGATCTAGCCCCGTAAAGCTGTAGTAATTTCGATCCTCGAGAGTCGATATCCCTTCGAATCTCAGCCCTTCCACAACCTCTGCCGTTACCCCCTCGCCTCGTCGCACAAAAAGCCCGAGCATACTAGGTCTGTATTTTATGCCCTGCTTGAAGATGTATTCCGTGGAGTCGATTGGGATCCTATACCTAAAGGCCAGTTGAAACTGTCCCTCGGGCATGATCGGGTCCATCGGATCGACGAGGGCATGATCGTCGTATTGGACAAAACAGCATTCCATGATAGATGGCTGGGTCAATCTCCTGTCCTTCGGAAGCCATACATAGAGCATGCTGTTGTTGAAGACCTTTTCGCCGATGTTGTGGTAGATGATGTACTCCGTTACGTCCAACATTCCATCTTGAGGGTTGATAACTATGTGGCGCATGGCAGTCGCTATATCCTCGTCGCTCGTCGTGATCTCATATATAGTGAAATCGACGTCGAGGGGCGTGTTCTCTTTCACTTGTATCGTCTTCGAGTACGGGATTCCCCCCTCGATAAAAGTGACTTGATAACTTCCATTGATCATTAGATCTCCGATGGTATATGATCCATCTCTGCCGGTTATTGCTCTGCCCACTTCGCCAAATTGATCGAAGATCTCGACGAGGAGGTCCATCGCTGGCGCGCCATCTACATATCTGATCGTGCCCCTAATAGCACCGGCCAAAATAAAGTCCCGTTTGGTCTCATTTACATCTGTTGTAACCGACTGGGCGTATCTCCTGCCTTTGTGCTCGACTTCCACCACATACTTCGTGTTGTAGTTCAAATTCTGAAATTTATATGTGCCTCCTTCATCCGTTGTTGTGCTCTGGACGATAGTGAAATTGTCTCCAGAAATGATCTTGAGATCGACTTTGAGGTCGGGGATCGGACCCGAAGAGTTCTCAACTTTTCCCAAAATTGCGCTTGCATTGGCCTCTTCTGCATCTACGGCAGAAGCCCCCAAGATCAAGAAGATCAAAATTAAGACCCCCCACAATTTCGTCCTAAACTCCATCATACTTATCAGCCCTTTCACCGAGCATATCCAAGACCTGTGCAAATGTATCGGAGTTGACATATCCGGTGATCCTTTTCATCTCTTCTTCAGTTGTGTCCAAGAATACCATGGTCGGAGTACCGCGTACCTTAAAGTCGCTTGTTATCTTTCCCTGTTCATAGACATCGATTGCGACCGGGACAAAATCCTCGTTTATAGACTCAATCACCCTTTCATCTGTCAATACTTCGGCTTCAAATTTTCTGCACCATCCACAATATTTAGACCTAAAATAGAGGAAGATTGGTCTGTCTTTTATTTTGGATTCTCTTAAGCCAAAGTCGAGGGACGTGTAAAATTCTAGACCACCCAGAGTTATATACCCTGCCCCTTTCGTGAAGTTTATATCGCTTTCCTTCTCCGTTACCGCGGGTAGTAATTCATCTCTTTGAGATGTGATATTGAGAGTTTCTTCTTTCGGGCCTGTAGGTTGAGGACCTTCAGTCAGGGGCGTGATATCCGAATTCTCCCCACTATCTCGACTTTGCATACCAGTCGGGTATATGCCGCCTTTTCGAAGTGCAAGATTCAGCCGCTCTACACCGAGATAACCACCAGCCATTATTGCCACTACTATCAGCAATATGATCAAGAGCCTTCTCACGGTATCCCCCTGCTTCGCCGTCGATTGCGCACTTTAACCCTCAGATTAGTGGGGGGGTTTTTGTACCTTCTCCAAATCTCCCGCCGCCATATCTCTTCTCTATCCTCGACCTTATCTCCACCAAAGGCACGCCTTCCTCATACCATTGAAGTACATCCAAAGCCTCGGCCACACATAGATCGCAATATGCGGCGTGAGCGTCGTAGGTGCCATCGTCGAAGATGAAACAATCCCTCAAATGTTGGTGGGATCTATCCAGATGTGCCATGGCGACGCACCCACAATAGCAGGGGATCTTTTCAAACACCTCGGGGATTCGGACCGCTGCGGTGTAGGCCTTTAGAGTCTTGGCGTTGGTGTAGGCATAATCAGGGAGGGCTAGAGATTGCTGAGTTACGGGGATTTTCGAACCCTCGTTAGAGCCCCTACCCCCTATCACATAGATGCCGACGCCCACCACCAAAAGCGCGACCACCAGTAGGGCTTTCGTATTGATCGGCCTTTCCTCGGGTTCTTTCCTCGTCTCCTTTCCGTATCTCTTCCTCTTACCCATCTAAATCACCGCCCCTTCTCCATACCATCAAATAGAGTCCAAGCAGAAGGGAACTTAGGAAGAGAAACTCGAGAAATCCAAGCGCGCGCCAAGTTATGAATGAAACAGACTCCCTGACCAAAAGACCCGTATACCCCCCCTCTCCCTTTACTGGAAGACAGACGATCGACCCCAAAAGACCAAACACCGTCAAGATCACCCCGAGGTTGAAGGTATCACTCACCATGCCCTCTTATCTCTAAGAACATATAAAAATATCTTTGCCAGAATTATGTCCCATTTGTTCCCGAATTCAGTTTAAGGAATCTCTTGATTTTTCTCAGTTATAATTTGATATGTCTTGGGTCCCACTTATCGGGATAAATACCCAACCATTGACGATCATCCAAAATAAAATCAATGACCAGCTTTGCTCCTTTAGTCTGTTTTTTAGCGACTTTAGGAGCAGGTTGCCAACTTTAGGAGCAACGGACTTTGGGAGCAAAGCCAATGACCACAAAGTATATATAGGAGTTGTGCATTTTTTTGCACAACAGTTAGAAGGAGATAACGATAAAATGAAGAGAAGATCAAACAACTTGGGTAAAGACTTCTTCGAGGGGAACAGGGTTAGTGTTATCTCCGCGTGTTGTTGCTGTTGATCGAGCGGCTGGATTAGGCAGCTGCATTGCATTTGATTTGACCTATTTTTACGGCCGTTACTTGTCCTATTCTGCACTCGATTTTTTGGCCGTTTTTACCATCGCGAAGGAGGAGTTTGAAAAAAAGACCCACTTCACGTTAAAACTGGAATCTTCCAGGAAGATGAGGATATGTGAATGTATGACCTAGGAAAAAGCAAGATTCGAGGATTTGAAGCATTGAAGGAGAGAGTAATAGTTAGTGGATTCTGCAATTATTGCGGGACATGCGCCGCTTTCTGCAACAAGCTAACTTTAGAAGAAAAAATCCCCGAGCTTATAGGGGAATGCATCTTGAAAGGAAGTTCATCGAGATGCGGCATAAATGGCCTATGCTACGACAACTGCCCATTGGCGTTTATATTGGATGCCGAGTACATCTTCGGAGAACACGGGGACGAGCTACTTGGTTACTACAAGTACATCAAGGCGGCAAGGGCTACAGCAGATGACACATTGGAGAAGGCGCAGGACGGAGGAGCGGTAACCACGATACTCATCTCGGCATTGGAGAGCGGAAAGATCGACGGTGCTTTGGTGGTCGATCGGGACGAGATGTGGAATACTCTTCCAAGACTTGTGACTTCTGTGGAAGAGCTGAGGAGATCATCTGGATCGAAATATACGGTCTGCCCCAACGTCTACTTGTTGAGCAAGGTCCTCACGACCCTAGATATCAGGGATGTTGCTATCGTGGGCACCCCGTGCCAGATTCAAGCGGTCAGGAATCTGCAAGAAGGCCTATTCGCCCAAAGGTCGGACGACAGCGAGGTAAGGATATACGCCATTGGGCTCTTCTGCAGCGGTGCATTTCACTACGACAAACTACTTTCACACGTGCCCAATATGGACATCTCCAAGGTAAAGAGGATGGACTTCAAGAAGAGCAATTTAGCTATCCACGCCGATGAGACGGTCACCATCCCCGAGGAAGAGCTGGAGGAGACCATGATGGAGAGCTGCCGCATATGCCCGGACTACACCTCCGAACTCGCCGACATATCCATCGGCTCGGTGGGGTCGCCCAGAGGGTGGTCTACCGTGATGGTGAGGTCAGATATTGGGGATGAGTTGCTGAAAAGTTCCATGGAACTGGGCCACCTAGAGATCAGCGACGAGATAGACTTGGAGCGATTGAGAAAACTCGTCGATAAAAAGAAGGAGAAAGCAAAATCGAGGATAGGTACAAGGAAGGCCAAAAAACTGCCCCTTCCGCCGATATACTCGTGAGTTGAGAAGATGTCTGAAGAGATAAAAGAGGAGCGAATCGAAACCGATATATTGATCATAGGGGGCGGCACCGCAGGGTGCCTAGCCGCCATTGAAGCCAAGGAGAAGAACCCAGGATTAGAGGTAACCATAATGGAGAAGGCCCATATCGATAGGAGTGGATGCCTCGCCGCCGGGATAAACGCGATAAACGCGTACATAAATCCCGGAGAGACCCCCGAGAGTTTTGTGGAATACGTCAGGAAGGACGCCTTGGGCCTAGTTAGAGAAGACCTCGTCAAGAGCATTGCCGAGGAACTCAATTCCGTTGTAAAAAAGGTGGAGGGTTGGGGCCTGCCCATCTTGAAAGATGAGAACGGGGAATACGTTCCCAGAGGAAGATGGAATGTGAAGATCAACGGCGAGTCATTGAAGCCGATCATAGCAGAAGCAACCAGGAAAGCAGGCGCTTCGATCCTCAACAGGGTGGTCGCCACCAATTACCTACTCAGAGGCGATAGAGTCATCGGTGCCATGGGGCTTGGTCTTAGAGATGGTAGGTTTTATGTAATCGAGGCCAAGGCCACCATTATAGCGACTGGTGGGGCATCGGGAATCTATAAACCCAACAACGATGGCACCGCCCATCACAAGATCTGGTACTCTCCATTCAACACCGGAGCGGGCTACGCCATGGGGATAAGGGCCGGAGCAGAGATGACGAGTTTCGAGATGCGCTTTATAGCCCTCAGAACGAAGGATGCCATCGCACCCACGGGCACTCTGGCCTTGGGGTTTGGCGCCCCCCAAGTCAACGCAAAGGGCGAAAACTTCATGGAAGATAGGTACTCGGAGTGGGGCGGAAATCGCGCCCCCACCCCAATCAGGGTTTATGCACCTACAGTTGAGGCGAAAGAGGGAAGAGGCCCTTGCTACTTGGATACCCGACACCTAACAAAGGATCAGGTGAAGGAACTGAAGGCCTCCTATCTCGACATGTATCCTGGATTGGTCCTCTACTGGGCGGCCAATGGTATAGATCCCAGCCGTGAACCGATCGAGATCCAAGGAACCGAGCCCTACGTTGTGGGAGGTCATTGCCAGGCAGGATATTGGATTACAGTAGATAGAGAAACAACACTGAAGGGGTTATACGCCGCTGGGGACGTTGCGGGCGGAGCACCATATAAGTTTGCCAGTGGATGCTGGGTAGAGGGCATAATAGCTGCAAGGGCTGCCGTAGAATATGTCGCCGAGCAATCCGAGATCACGGCGGATGAAGACCAAATAAAGCGAGAGAAAAGGCGGGTGTTCGAACCATTGAAGCGCTATGAAGAGGTAGGCGATGGCGTTACACCCAAGGAAATGGAAGAGCGGTTACAGAAGGTCATGGATGAGTATGCAGGAGGCATCAGCACGTTCTATGAGATGAATGAAGAACGGCTCGAAGTTGCCCTTAGACAGCTGGAGGTACTCAAGGGCCAAGTGAAGTACCTCGTAGCAAGGGATCTGCACGAGCTCATGTTGGCTCATGAAGTCATAGATAGAATAGATGTGGCAGAGGTTCTGGCCCATCATCTCCTCTATCGGAAAGAGACGAGATGGCCCGGATTTCAGACGCGAGTGGACCATCCAGAACGCGACGATCAGAACTGGTTGAAGTTCGTCAATTCTAAGAAGAACCTCGAAACGGGCGAGATCGAGATTTTTACTAGGCCCTACGAACAGCACATAGGGAATGATCAACGTATAAAAGGAGCGGGCTAAATGACGGTGGTCGTCAATACGAAAAAATGCAACGGATGCGGGCATTTGGGAGAGCCACAGTGCGTAAAGATCTGCCCGGGAGACTTGATGGCCATCAATCCCAAAACCGGGAAGTCGTACATCAAAGAGGAAAGGGACTGCTGGGACTGCATGGCTTGTGCAAAGATATGCCCAATGAGAGCCCTAGAAATCAAACTGCCCTACCAACTGGCATATTACAAAGCAAGCCTCATCCCCAGAGTCTCAAAGGAGACGATAACATGGACCGTGACCGACATCGATGGAAACACGGAAACCTTCGTTCGTCAGCGCATATTTCCCAAAGTAAAAGGAGGAAACGATAAAGATGAGTAGGAAATTAACACCCCTCGGTGGAAAGCTAATAAACCGGATGCTGAAAGGAAAGAAGAAAGAGAAGGCAAAGGAAGAGGCGGTAGAGTTACCTTCCATCCCATTGGATAGGGAGGCCGCTATAAACTTGGAGATGATAGCGGTCGGTGTCTTGAGCCCAAATGAGGGTTTCATGGATCAAGAAGACTATAGAAGCGTGCTTTACAACGGAAGGCTCGAGAGCGGACTACCATGGACGATTCCGATCACCTTTGCCCCGGCTGGTAAAAAGAACGCTGAGGTCATAAAAGGGCTGAAAGAAGGTGAGGACATCGCCCTTGTTGACGACTCGGGAGACCCCCTCGCCATACTCCACTTAGAAGAGAGATTCGCCTATGATAAGGAGGAGAGGGCGAGACAAGTCTTTGGAACCACCGAAAGGCGCCATCCGGGCGTTGATAATCTCTTTACCCGAAGAGGCGACATCTCACTCGCGGGCCCGATAGACATGATCCTGCGGAAGTCGTGGGGGCCCTTTGAGAAGATGCGATTGGAACCAGCCGATACATGGAGGATCTTCTATGAAGAAAAAAGATGGGAAACCATAGTGGGTTTTCAGACCGCCAATCCCCTCCATAGAGGGCATGAATATCTGCAAAAATGCGCCTTGGAGATCTTCGACGGGCTCTTCATAAATCCTGTCGTGGAGACTACGAGAAGGGCATACTTCAGGAACGAGTTCAGGATCAAAGCATATGAAGCAGCCCTCAAGACTTATTACCCCAAGGACAGCGTGATATTGGCACCCCTCCGAGTTACAATGCTCTACGCCGGACCGAAGGAGGCGATCCTCCACGCCCTGATAAGGCGAAACTTCGGGTGCACCCATATCATACTTGGAAGGGACCATGCCGGATTTGAAGACTATTATCCGAAATATGCGGCCCAAGAGATATTCGAGGAGTACAGCGAAGATGAGATAGGTATTGAGCCGATATTCTTCAGAGAGGCTTTTTACTGCACCCGTTGTGCTTCAATAGCGACTGATAAAAGCTGCCCTCACGGAGAGGAGTATCACCTCACCATGAGCGGTACGGGTAGCCAGGACATACTCAGATATGGCTATGCGCCTCCGAAGGAGATTATGAGGCCAGAGGTGACGCAGGTAGCTTTACAAGGGATACAGCCAAAGGGCGTCGACGAAAACGGCATAGCGATGAACCCCCCGGGAGATACGGTGGAAGGGCTATTCCCGTTCTATCTATCCCACCACAGGCTGGGGGGTTACCCCCGCGATCAAAGATTGGATCCAAGTACGTTGACTATCCATGATCTGGAATTGGCGTTGAGAGATGCGAGGGAGAGTGCGACGAGGATCTATGAGGACGTCTATGAAGAGATCGCCCACTTCTTCGATATTTCTCGAAATATAGCAGCGAGACAGAAGACCGAGGCCCTTGCAGAAGCCATCGAAAGGCAGAAAGACCTGATAGCGGCCTTGGAGGAGAAGGCCAAAATCGCTGAAGAGAGGGTCCATGATCCATTCATGTACCAAGATAAAGCCGAAGCTGAGCGGGAGTTGGAAGTGGCCAAAAGGATTTTGGATGATTTCCATAGGCCCATAGAACCCGAGAGATTCAAGGAGCGCGTCTGGAACCCCATGGAGTTCGAAAAATACAGGCACACGCTCGACGTCAGCGGCGAGGTCTGCCCAACGACTTTGATCGAGACCCAGCGGAAAGTAGAGGAGATAGAGGATGGCGACGAATTACTCGTCATCACGGATTTCCATGGGGCGACGGAGACCATACCCCGATGGGCCTTGAAAGCAGGGTATGATGTTCAGGTGAATAGGAAAGGGACGAGTTGGGAGATATTGATAAAGAAAGGAAAGAAGCAAAAGAGGAGGTAGAGAGTTTGAAAAGGTTGGACAAAAAGGTGTTGAAAGAGGGGGGGCTTATCGCGCAAAACGACCCAGATTATTTTGCGATCCGCCTGAAGGTACCGGTAGGTAGAATAACCCCAGATCAGTTGAGAAAGGTAGCAGATGTTGCGGAGAAGGAAGGTAGGGGCTATGTGCATCTATCGTCTCGCCAAGGAGTCGAGATACCGTGGATAGATAAGGAGAGGATGCTCGATGTTGTGGAGGACCTCAAAACGGCTGAGTTATATGCGGGATCTTGTGGGCCAAGAGTACGGAACATAACGGGCTGCCCTGGATCAGAGCGTTGCTCTTTTGCCCAGATCGAAACCGGAGAACTGGGCAAGAGGATAAGTGATAAGTACGTAGGTCAGAAGGCGCCCCATAAGTTCAAGATATCCCTATCGGGCTGTACAAATATGTGCTCCGATCCCGTGGTCAATGACTTTGGGATAGTGGGTAGAACTAGACCCAGGTTGGTGCCTGAAAAATGCACTGGATGCGGTCTCTGCGTCAGGGTATGCAGAGGGAAATCCATCACCTTGGAGGATAACGGAATACCGGAGATAGATAGAGATACCTGCATCGATTGTGGGTTCTGTGTACTCCACTGCCCATCCGATGCGATGGAGAAAGAGGAACATGGCTATACGATCTACATAGGCGGAAGGATGGGGAGGTATCCGCAGTTGGGCAAGGAGATCATACGCTTTGCTTCTGAAGAGCAACTCTTCGACATCCTGGAGAAGACCTTGCAGTACTTCAGAGAATTTGGAAGAGAGCAAGAGAGGCTTTCAGAGGTTTTGGAGAGAAATGGGACGGAACATTTTAGAGACTACGTCTTGTAGCCTGCACAATCGGCGGCGATATCCATCCCTTTAATTTCGGTTTTATCATCTAAACCCATTGAAGTGATTCAAAATGTCAAGAGATGATCTAGAAAAGAAGGTAAAGGTGATCGACTCGACTATAGAGGGTCTGAAAGCCGAGTTTAGAAGAAATGCATTGGAAATCAACTCTTGTACTATAAATGAACAAGTCCCTGAAATCCTCAATGAACTCATCCGCGAAGCGTATTGGTGTTATGTATTCTCTCGTTATGCATCTTCTCTCCTATTATCCGTTCTAGTAGTTGAAAGGGCCTTATTCCAAGGTATCTCGGCAAGGATAGGCGATACCAAAGCGAGGCACGTCAAATTATTTGCATTGATAGAGCTTGCGGTGGCTTATGGAATAATAACCAAGGAACTGGGCGATATCGCTCATAGACTTCGAAAAAGGAGGGACAGTTACATTCACGCCGATCTTGTAAGAGGGGTCAGAGAACCAGGGCATAGCGGGGATTTAGAGGCGCCATCCTTTCCATCCTTCGAGACGAAAGAAGGCTCTTTAGAGGCCTACGGCGATATGTGCAAAATTATAAATCACATATAT
>JBHIFP010000051.1:0-12322 GCA_046761145.1 Hydrothermarchaeales archaeon (SeqCode) | reverse complement strand
CGTAAATCTTCTGTGTCTGCCTTTTGCATTGTTCCAAACAAGCTCTTTTTTTCGATTGGTTTTTCTTCCAGATTCAGATTCAACCTAATCTTATTTTTACCCAATATCTCGATAATACCGTTCCTGATCTCCTGCTCTTTTTTGGCCTTGATGTAAAGTATAGTGTTTATAATATCCTCGCTACTCTTTGGCCTTCTTTTGACCGAGGCCTTCCTGAGCTCTCTGAATCTACCCTTCATCTCTTTTGGGAGATCACCCTTCTTTTCCCAATCCTCCAACTTTACCCTTTTCATCCTCAATCCTCTTCTTGATCTCAACAAACTTGTCTTCGGCTTGGTCTTCCTTACATTTTTCCTCTATATAGCCCCACTCTATATCATTATAGTTTCCAATTGCGATCTCTATAACCTGCTCTTCATCTTGGGTAGAGTCCCAGTGCTTTGCTGCCAAGATTCTATCCACGATGATATCATCAACGCCAGCTATGTATGCCTTCCCTACTCCAGTATCGGCCTCAATAATCTTGTCTTCCCTCAGAGACTTTAAGCGGCCTGGCATCTCGATCTCTATACCTATGTCCACTCTCGACCATGCCCTCCCTGTCCTTTCAAACCCCAGATCTTGCAATACATTGTCGACAATTTCAGAGTCGCCAGGATTTACCGCCAAATCTATATCAAAGGTAGAGTACCAATCCCTCGTATAAAATTCAACTGCTGCCCCTCCAATGATAACCGGCTTTATTTTATGATATTTCAGCTCATTGCAAATTAGAGACATGACATATAGGGTTCTCTTATAACCCCTCTCAACGGATTTTGCTTTTTCCAAGAGTCTAAGAGTTTCTTTTAACATTTTTTTCTCCAGATTTTTTATCCTTTTCTAAACCTACTTTATTTGCCATTATCCATATGATATAAAATCAACCTGAAAAGTTTTCATGACCTCCCAACCACATAGATCTCCCCGATCTTCGAGAGTCTCACCTTCAGATTCTTCCCTTCCTTTTCGGTCTCTACAAAACCATCTTTTTTCAACTCTTTTATATGATAGCTGAATCTCGCCCTCTCTTTCTGGTAATCGCTACTCCCTGGTTTTATGTCAGAATTTACCAAAGAGATCAATTCATCGACGGAATTTACACTGCCCCCATTACTATAAAGTCGTTGCAACATCAAAAATCGCTCCTTTGGGACCTCCTTGATAGGGAATGGAGGTATGGGAAGAATCTTTTTGATGCCTATCTTCTCGCCCTTCTCGTTGTATGCAGAAAACCCGCTATAGATATCAACGCCGGTCACTAGGGCAGCTATATAACAGGCGATGCCCACAGTTCTCATGGACCCTGTGGCATTGAGTTTCACCTCATAGCCCTCTTCCCTCTCCCTCCATATGATGTTGGTTATATCCAGAGCGCACTGGAGAACATCCTCTTTATCCACCAGCTCCTCTTCCACGTCTGCAATCGCCTTTATGTCCATCCTCAGATCCATGGCAGTCTGCCTCGCGATGTCCTCGCCCTCCAAGTTTCGGTCTTTTCCCAGAAGCAGGATCACTTTCTGTAGTGGAAACTGTCTCAGACTCTCCAAGAGCTTCAGCTTCGTATGCCCCACAGGCACGATGTGAGATATCTTTTCCATGACATTGATTGAGTAATTAGTTATATATATTTCTTTCGGTTAAAATTATTTTTATGATTATTTGAATCCAAACCCTGTTTATTTTGAAGCATTATTCTTATTCTAAAATAAAATTTTAAGGGGAAACATAATAGTTAAAAATAATATTTAATTATCGAAAGGTTTTTATACTATAAGTGCAATAGAAGTATTTAGGTGATAAAAATGGATAGCGATTTTCGACCAAAAAGACCGGGAGAAGACGATTGCAGCTGGGAGGATGTCTATACCCTCAATGGCGTGTCTGTCGAATACAATGAACCTATAGACGAATTTGACCTCAGGATTGAGGCCATAGAGGCCCTATTATATGCCTCTGGGCTCGATGATTTTGAGGGAAATGCGATAAAGACAGAAGCCATCGAAGCATGCTGAAGATAAAAACAGAAGAAAGTATGGAGTTGTGGAGAGGGGCATCGCTATAATTTATATATTTCACAACGTATAGTGGAAGGCAAAGAAGCTAAGTCGATGATGGAAATGGATGAAAAAGCGCTGAACATCAAGGAGTTGAGTGAGGGGGAGAACCTCGTAAATTTGTTTGCGATTAGGAGCAAATATGGGCCCTTCGACTATAAAGCAGGCAAGTTCTTTGTCTTGGATGTGGGTAACAAAAGCGGGAATATAACCGCAAAGTACTGGGGGGGAGCGGATGAGAAGAGGTTGATCTCCCTATTCAGTGAACTACGTGTAGGGGATATAGTCAAAATCTCTGGCCAGACTCGGTTCGATCTACGCGAAAAACAGCTTGCTATTCACATAAACGAGAAACCGAGATATGGCGCTCCAACGGGTTACATCAAGAAGGTAGACCCTTCCAGAGTCGATATATCGGAATTCTTACCAGCGGCAGAGAGGGACGTTGACGAGATGTTTGACGATCTCATGAACTACGTCAACGGGATAGAAAATAAAGATCTGAAAAGGCTCTTGCGTTCCTTTTTCGAGGATGAGAAATTTGTAAAGGACTTCAAGATGGCACCAGCCGCCAAAGTCAAACATCACAATTACATCGGCGGGCTTCTAGAGCACGTTCTGGGTGTTGTCAGGATCTGTACAAATCTCTGCGAATTTTACCCCACATTGGATAAAGATCTCCTAGTAACCGGGGCAATCCTCCATGATATCGGCAAGATCCCAGAATACGCGTTGTCGGGGAGTATAGATTTTAGCGAGAGGGGCATATTGGTGGGGCACATCGTCCTGGGTGATGAGATAGTTACTGGAGCCATAGAGAGGCTCGGTGATTTCCCAGAAACCCTGAAACTGAAGCTCTCCCATATGATCCTGAGCCATCATGGCACCCTGGAGTTTGGCTCTCCCAAGAGACCGAAGTTTGGAGAGGCCGTTGCATTGCATCATGCCGACTTTCTAGATTCGGATGTGAAGGGAATCTTGCAGAGGAT
Source organism: Hydrothermarchaeales archaeon (SeqCode) (assembly GCA_046761145.1). GTDB lineage: Archaea > Hydrothermarchaeota > Hydrothermarchaeia > Hydrothermarchaeales > SZUA-236 > JBHIFP01. Next base: position 9,237 of record JBHIFP010000051.1, on the reverse strand, counting down.
CGATGAGTACGGTGAAGTTGAAGATGACTGGACTTACGTCAAAGGCCGAGACCTCGATCGCTACATCTATCTGAAGTGACGTTGCCTTAACTCCTCCATCGCCAACGTTGCAGCACCGATGGCACCCGCCATAACTCCGAGCTCTGCCAATACTATCTTTACATCTCTGGCCTGATGAACCAAAGCCAATTCGGATACTGTCTTCCTCGCTGGTCCCAAGATCAACTCCCCCGCCTCTGCAACCCCCCCGCCAATGATGATCAACTCTGGGTCTAGGATGTTTATTATATTGGCAAGACCGATCCCCAAAATCCCTCCAACCTCAGTAAAGACATCTCGAGATAGGGCGTCTCCTCGTCGAGCTGCTTCAGTCACCAACGGAGCAGTGATGTTTTTGACATTGCCCCCGGCCATCCCCATAAGCAAGGAATCTTTCACCGCCCTCTCCTGCGCCATCTTGGCGATGGCCGGACCAGAAGCTAGGGCTTCAAAGCAACCTTTGTTGCCACATTCACATCTGGGCCCATTTACATCGATGATCGTGTGCCCGAACTCCGCAGCACTGCCGATATTGCCCCGGTATACCCCCCCATCGATCACGATCCCGCTCCCTATTCCTGTGCCTATACCCAGATAAACAAAATTCGAGGCCTCCTTCCCTGCACCGTAATACTTTTCGCCCAAGGCAGCTGCATTGGCATCGTTGTCCATGAAAGTAGGCAGTTCAAATTGCCTCCGGATGATCTCCCTCAAAGCGACATTTTTTAGAGGTAAATGTGGAGAGAAGAGCATAACGCCCCTCTCGAAATCCATCAATCCTGCCACGCCGAGACCGATCCCTCGAATATCCTTTTGTCCCGTGTCTCCAATAAGCCTTTGGATTAAAAGGATGAGTTGTTCGGTAATGGCTTCAGCGGTAATCCCTTCAACGGATTCCTCTACCTTTTCGACAACTTCTCCATTTGAAGTGAGCAAGACCCCCCTGATGTTGGTGCCCCCGATATCGAGACCTACCAGCAAAGAGGCTCTATTGCTAGACTTGCCTCCTCTATTTTTTGTTATCATACCCGCTCAACCTGCCCATGCGATGAACAATTACAATGAACTCTTAAAAGTTAAAAGGAACATTGCCCCCTTCTAAACCTTATAATTATTGGTCAATCTACGTTGACTATTGAAAAAGTCTGGCGCTACACAACGTTTATATTGAGTAGGGGGTATCCTAATAGAAAACTATGAAGCGAAAAGAGATAAAGGATGGAAGGATATGGTAGAAGGAGAAACAGGAGATATGCCAGATTCTCCTATCAATATAACGGACGGAAATTTTGATTCGATAATCAGGAAGTATCCCTTGGTATTGATCGACTTTTGGGCAGCTTGGTGCCATCCATGCAAGATGATTGTGCCCACCATAGAAGCGCTTGCAAAAGAAAATGCGGGGAAATTGGTCTGCGCGAAATTGAATGTGGATGAGAATCCTCAAACTGCCGCGAAATTTCGGATCATGAGCATCCCTACCTTGATGCTCTTTAAGGATGGGAAGCACGTTGACACGTTGATCGGTGTCGTACCAAAATCCAGGCTTGACGATAGGATCAAGGCATATTTATAGTACTCAAGACCGGGTGTTGATAGTATGGCCAAGAGGAAGAAAGATAAGGTTTCTATGCCGGCATCTTCGGCGGGTTTGATAAGGTATATGGATGAAGAGGGCAGGGGTATAAAACTCAAGCCCGAGCACGTCGCCTATGCCGCGGCGACTGTAATTATCGCAAAGATCATACTCTACATCTCGTAGGTGAACCCTTTGAGGATCGCTATCACGAGGCCGAAGGAGAGATCGGAAGATACGATACGAATGGTCGAAGATCGGGGGTGGGAGGCGCTCATAGTTCCCGCGGTTGAGATAGTTCCTAGATCCAAAGACAAGATAGTCGCAGACGTAAGATCCTTAGATCTATACGATTGGTTGGTTTTGACCAGTGCTTCTGGCGCAGCGATCATGTGGGACTACTTCGGCGACGCCCTAAAAAAGATCAAAATCGCAGTTATAGGCCCGAAGACAAAGGAGGTTCTGGAAAGAAAAGGGGTCGCCGTTGCCTTGATGCCGAGAGAGTATAAAGCCGAGAATCTTGCAGAAGAGTTGATCGACCTGGGGATAGAAGGCGAGGATATACTCGTCGCGAGGGCTTCCATAGGTAGAGAGGTATTGATCGAAAAGTTGAAGACGGTTGCGAATGTTACGGAGGCCCCCATATATGATACAGTGCCTCCAGAAGATACAACCGGGATGAAGTTGTTGTCTCCGAAATTGGAGAGAGGAAAAGTCGACGCAGTTATATTTACAAGTTCTCAATCCGTAAAAAATCTATTCGACGTTGTCGACCCAGAGCACGTTCGGAGTAGCAACGCCCTAATCTGTGCCATCGGCCCAATAACCACCAAGACCTTGGGGGAATTCGGAATCAAAGTCGATATCATACCAAAAGAATATACGGTCGGTGCAGTGCTCGATATGCTGGAGGACTATCATGGCGGATAAACTGGTGATCTGGCCCGCCAATATGGACTCAGAGAGGTCCAGAAAGATGGGCCGAAAAATAGCGAAAAAATTTGCGGTTCAGGATCCGGCTATAGCGGAGATCGAGAAGGCCGCAAGAGGGCTCGGCTTGAATCCCATAGTTGAGAAAGAGAAGGCATATCCGAGGGAGTGGTGGAAGAAAGGTGGGAGAGTAAAGGTAGACAGATCGAAACCAAAGGGCATTATGCTGAAAGAGTTGGCAAAAAGTATTCAAAGGTTGAAAAACAAATAATAAGTAATAAAGAAGCATAAAAAATGGAGTGACTTTATGGCTAGTGATGCGAAGATCGTTGAGGGGGTAAAAGTTGAAGAGATAAAAGAGATGGAGAAAGGGGCCTATGCCACTATCATGATCGACGAAGAAGCATGGATCACCTGCGAGATGATGGCCGTTGGTGCCCTCTCGCCACTCCATGGTTTCATGAGCCATGAGGATTACATCTCTGTCCTCAACAATGGCCGCCTTTCTGATGGTTCGCCTTTCCCAGTTGTACTTTCCTTCGCCCCAGCCGGAAAGCGAAACGCAGAGACTATTGGAACACAAGTACGAGAAGGAGATACCGTCGCCCTCATCAATACCGCCCGAGAATTCGTTGCCACATTGGAGATTGAAGAGAAATGGAGATACGACAAGAAAGAGAGGGCCCAAAAGCTCTTTGGAACGACAGACGAGCACCACCCCGGTGTCAGAAAGGTGTACGATCGGATGGGGGAAGTCTCTTTGGCTGGGGAGTTGACCCTCTTTAAAAGGCCCGATTGGGGTGCCTTCGAGACGTTGCGCATGACCCCGGATGAATCGAAGAAGATAATAAGAGAAGAGAAAGCCAGAGATGTAGTGGCATTTTGGACCGGCGCAAACCCCGTGCATAGGGGCCACGAACACATCCAAAGAAATCTGATGGAGCACTATGACATGCTCATGGCCGTTCCTTTGGTGAATATGGCAAAGGCAGAGCAGATATCGGCTGAGTATAGGGTCGCATGTTACGAAGTACTATTCAAAAATTATTATCCCAAGCATAAGGTTCTACTGGTCCCACAAAAGATAACATATATCTTCGCTGGTCCTCGAGAGGCCGTGCTCCACGCCATAATCTCGAGAAATTATGGGGCAACGGCAGTAGCTATTGGTCGAGATTACGCGGGGGTTGGCGATTACTTTGGCAAGTATGAGGCACATGCGGCTTTTGATGAATATACTCACGATGAACTGGGCATCAAACCCATCTTTTTTAGGGAAGTGTACTATTGCGCAAGGTGCGGACACACAGTAACCGACGAGACTTGTAAACACGGCCAAGAATTTAGGATAGGGATCTCTGGGACTGGAATTAGAGATCTCATGAGATACGGCTTTCTGCCTCCAAAAGAGATCGTGCGCCCAGAGATAGCAAGGCTCGCTATCCAAGGTGTCATCCCCAGAGGTGTTGGTCCTGATGGAAATGCGGTAGATATTCCGGGCAAGGTGATAAAAAAGCTATTCCCATTTTACCTCGTTGCCCATCGATTGGGAGGGCAACTCCGGCATGAAAAACTGGATTACACAAAGCTGGGTATCAACCACATAAGGAGAGCCCTTAAAGAAGTTCGAGATAAATCCGAGAATATCTTGAATGCTATTTACGAGGAAGTTGTCTATGAAGCCGATATAGATCGATCCTTGGCCTCTTATTGGGTCCAAAATGCCGTGACGACTGCTATCGAAGACCAAAAGTTGACTATCGATTTAATACGTGCTCGTCTCAATGCGACAACGGATGAGGATGAACGGAAAGAAGTTAAAAAGGAGCTAGAAGTGGCCGAGGCTATATTGAAGGAGATCGGTAAGGTCATTACAGATAAGGAAGCCGAAAAAAGGGTCTGGAACATCAAAGATTATGAGGAGTATAGGTATTGACTTACATCGAATGCGCAGCCACCGAAATCCACCATTCTATGTGAATATCCGGTCTCATGGAACGCAGTAGGATTTGAAAGCAAAACAAAATTAGGGGGTAAAGGACGGGTTAAAAAAATAAATTTTTTATACCCCGTCTGTTAATTCTTTTACAATTTTTGCGCTATATAAACCTTTCTAGCTAGTTATTCTAATCAAATTTATGCAATAGATTAGGATATTTAACCAAATATTATAACAATTTCACAGTTATACAAAATGTAGTTTGTGATTCTAACTAAAATCCAGAAGACCATACGCCAATATTAAACTGCTTACATAAGATGTGGGGATATGGCCGACTTCAATCCTCACAAAATGTTTCAATAATAACGCTTTTATTATGAATTCTGAAACTATATCGGTAACTCAAATTGTGGAACTTTCGGATAGAAATTGAGGGGGCAGAATAGTTGTTTTGACATAGATAACAAACCATAAATTATCGCCAAATTCATTCCTCTTCAAAATCCAAGACATCTTTGAGTGCAAACGGTATCTCCTCTACCAAATCGCTTGCCGTAAATGCATTCCCCTTTAACTCATACAAGTTATCCCCAGACCAACCATTGATAAACGCCGCACAACACGCGGCCTCGAAGGAACCCATATCTTGGGCTAAAAAGCTCCCGAGCAAGCCAGACAAGGCATCGCCCGTCCCCCCGACCGTCATTCCGGGATTTCCCGTCGTGTTTATCTTCACTCTACCATCCGGCGATGCGATTATGTCTACGGGTGATTTGAGCAAAATCACAGAGCCCAACTTCTCTGCAAAATTTAAAACAAGTCTTTTCCTTTCATCGATATCTTTTGAAAGATCCTCTCCAGTCAAGATCTTGAACTCTCTTGGGTGTGGGGTAAGAACGGCGTCTATCTTCTTTAGGATTCCCGGTTCCTCTTTTATGGATTTTATCCCATCTGCATCTATAACTACGGGGACCTCCACTTCCCTCAAGATCTTCAAAACTGCTTCACTCGTCTCTTTTCTAATGCCCAACCCAGGACCAATAACCAGAGAATCACATTGAGTTGCGAGTTCTAAGACGACATCCGCTCCCCCAGGGTTCAGATACCCCCCGGGATATGCCCTAACTATGAGATCCAAAGAGAATGCCCTACTTATCTCGAGATTCCCTTCTGGGACCGCCAAGTAGACCAAGTCTGCCCCTGAATTTATCGCACTGAGGCCCGTGAGTATCGGTGCCCCATAATATAAGTCGCTCCCTCCAACCACCAGAACTCTGCCGTTCTCGCCCTTGTGAGAATCGCTCCTCCGCCTCAAGTTTGCAATCACATCTCCCGGACCTACTTGAGTTTCGGCTTCTTTCGGGATGCCGATATCCTTCACGACGTAGTTAAAATTCTCCAACCCTTTCTTCATTTTGTGAAAGGTCACAACCAAATCTGCCTTGATGTTCCTTCCTTTGACCGTCTTTTCACCCAAACCCGTCGGGATGTCTACGCTAACTTTAAAGGCCTTTGTTTTGTTAATCTCCCCTACAATGGACGAAATTGGCTCTCTGAGCTCCCCTTTGACTCCAGTCCCCAATATCGCATCGATGATGATGTCAGAATCGAAGTTGATATTCGAGAGCCCCTCAAAAATTTCGATGGCAACCCTTCGCATTTCTCTAATTCTCTTCCAGTTTTCTCTTGCCTCTGACGTCCTTATCTCTCCTTCTCTACCGATCAGGACCACCTTGACATTTGCCCCTCCTTCAGCCAAATATCTTGCAGCTACAAAACCATCCCCGCCGTTATTGCCGGTCCCGCAGAAGATCAAAACATCTTTATTCTTCGGCGTCATCCTTTCTCCAATGACTTCAAAGACGCCCCTCCCAGCAGCCTCCATCAGTTTTAAGACCGGCACGCCGAAATATTTGGAATTTATGTCCAGTATTTTCATTTCCTTAGGAGTTATGTATGGGCCCTTTTGTTCCACGTCACTTCCCTTTCCACTCATATGTTGGGGCAGTTCACAAATAAATATAACGTATTAGCTATGCCAGTATTCCTTAAAACAAAGATAGGAAATTATTGTGATTCCCATGTTCGAAATCAAGTATCGCGATGCGATGGGCAGGATAGGGGTATTCGACATTAGGGGGAAGAAGGTCGAAACCCCCCTCATCCTCCCTGTAATCAACTCCAAGATCAACCAAATTACACCGGCAGAGATCAAAGAAATGGGATTTCCCGGGGTTATAGTAAACTCGTATATCATATATCGAGAACCAACCTTGAGGGAGGAGGCTCGTAGAGAAGGCATCCACAAGTTCCTAGATTTTGATGGAGTAATAATGACCGACTCCGGCTCATTCCAACTCCTCCGTTATGGCCACGTCGATGTCGATGCTTTGGAGATCGTTGAATTTCAAAATGCCATCGATTCGGATATTGGGGTCATTTTGGACATTCCAACGCCTCCAGATGCGAGTTATAGGAAAGCCTTGAGTGACCTCGAAGAGACGATTTCAAGGGGCAAAAGGAGTACTCAAATTCCTCGAAATATGCTCATCGCCGGCACAATTCAAGGCTCTACTCATCCAGACCTCCGAGAAATGAGCGCAAGAGAGATGTCCAAGTTAAACTTTGATCTCTACCCGATTGGGGGGGTTGTGCCCTTGATGGAAAGCTACCGCTTCTCTGATCTTGCCCGAGTTATACTGCACTCCAAAAAGTTCTTGCCTCTGAATAAACCGGTGCACCTATTTGGGGCAGGGCATCCAATGATCTTTGCACTGGCTGTTGCTTTGGGCTGTGATATTTTTGACTCCGCTGCCTATTCTCTATATGCCCAACATGACAGGTACATTACTGCGGAAGGCACCCTCCATTTAGAGGATCTCTACGAATTTCTATGTCCGTGCGAGGTCTGCTCAAATTACACGCCGAATGAGATATTCTCTCTAGAGCGAGATGAGAAGAAAAGATTGATGGCAAAGCACAACCTATATGCCACTTTAAGCGAGATCGGCCAAGTCAAACAGAGCATCTATCAAGGATCTCTTTGGGAGCTAGTCCAAAGACGGGCGAGAAATCATCCGGCCTTGTTGGATGCATTGAGGATCATTGTTGGAAACTACACAGAGCAAATAGAAAGATTTGACCCCGTTACCAAAAGATCTGCATTCTTTTACTCCGGTCCCGAATCCCTCAACAGACCCGAAGTCCAGAGGCACCTTAAAAAGTTAAAGGAGATCAAATTTAGGGCCAAAAATCTGGTGTTATTACCGGACTCTGAGAAACCGTACTCCTGCTTTTATGGACCCTTGAGTGGCAAAAACTACCATATATGCATCGTTTCGTCGGTCTTTGGGGTTATACCGCTGGAAATAGAAGAGATCTATCCTCTAAATCAGCACGAACGTCCCAAAACGCTGGACGAGAGTCAGATCGACTTTATGCAATCAATCGTTAAGTCCTATGCCAAAGGATTCAGGAAGGTCTTCATTCATAAAGACCTCGAGTCTTTGGATATCGAGGGCGAGATATTCGAGGATATCGATGCTTTCAAAAACGGCGATGTAAAAGTCAAGATAGAGGCGATGGTGGATTACCTCTTTGGAAAAGGCGCTGGAAATGCCCTATGTACCCACGCTAGAGCGGAGTTTGCGAAGACCGGGAGGATTAGGAGGATATATTCCGATGACATATTACTGGCTACCGTTAGGGCATCGGATGGCTTTTTCACCCTCACAAAAGAAGGGGCAGAGCGGATTCATAGACTGGAGTACCCAAAAAATAGAGTAATAATCGAAGACAGAGAGGTGGGCAATTTCATAAAAGAGGGGAGAAGCGTCTTTGCAAAGTTCGTCGTCGATTGCGATCCAGAGATACGACCTTACCAAGAAGTCATTGTGGTCGACAAAGAAGACAACTTACTTGCCACTGGAAAGGCGATCCTAAATGCGGATGAGATGCTCGCATTTGATAGAGGCATCGCTGTAAAAGTCAGGAGGGGGATAAAGATTAGATAAACCAGACATGTATCGTGCCAAGGGATGCGAGGGTAACTATAATTCCGGCGATCATCACCCCCAAAAGGATGGCGGGAAATGCGTGCTTAAATTTTAGGCCGAATACATATGACGCGGCAACGCCTGTCCATGCCCCTGTAACTGGTAGAGGAATAGCGACGAAGGGTACCAATCCGATTGGCCCATATTTTTGAATCTTTTCATTTGTTCGGGCATGGGTCCTTATAAAGAGCCAGTCGAAGAAGGAGTCAAAAATCCCAAAGCGCCTGAGTCGCTGCTCTACGGGTTCCAAGAAGAGCAATAGAGGTACAACTGGAATTATATTCCCAGTCACCGCCAAGATATAAGCCTCGATGGGATCCATCTTGTATAAACCCAAGGCCAGGGGTATAGCACCCCTCAATTCGGCAAAGGGGAACATCGCTGTTATTACGACAGCAATTTCGCGGGGAAGTCCATTCAGGGTACTGGTCAGAATGTTGAGCAGCGCCATCTTTGTTACATCCTTCCGCAAGTTGAGTGATTAAATAACCAACTACCCTATAAACTTTATGTTAAACTTCAGGAAGAGGTCGAGTTGACCTCACCTGACCTTTTTCGAGTTATGCAAATTTCCGCTGATATAACCTCTCCAAGACAATACCGTAAACTCAAGGTATATATTGGGCTATTATAAGTTTGATGTATGGGGCATGTGGAAAAGATGTACAAATCCGGATGCATAGTTTGTGGAAGAG
>JBHIFP010000050.1:0-12395 GCA_046761145.1 Hydrothermarchaeales archaeon (SeqCode) | reverse complement strand
AGAACTGGGGCCCCGACTATCATGCCAGAACCGAAAGAGACCGAGGGTCCAAAGCCCCTGCCACCCTCGATCTTGAGCTTCTCAATCCCGGATGAGAAATTGCCCAAGGAATGGATCAAGACCAGAGAGGCATCGGAATCCGCAGGGGGCATAAGCAGCCTTACAGAAACCATTTCCCCTCGAACTCTCCCCACGACAGTCGTGACTTGGTATACCTACAGGGACCCGTACAAGACCCAGTATAAGGAGATATCCACAAAAAGTACACAGACTATTACCCTGACTACCGACAAGGGGGAAGAGATCACCGCAGTTACGATCAAAGAAGCGGGGCTATATAAAATCGCTACCCATATTGGATTCTACACATTTGTGGCCAGTACGACCACGCCTGAGAATATAGATAACCTCGAAAAATACGGCACCCATGAAGAGGTGGTAAACGATATATTCCTCACAGGCGTAAATCTCGCGATGCAATACGACCTGAGCTCTTTATGAATCTCTTACGCCTATCTCCATATCTTCGTCAGCGTTGAGAATACGTGAACGTAAGCTGGGGAGCATCTGCCAAATGTTTTTTCATTTTTCAAAATGGCCTCCCTGATATCCTCGTCTTTGGATAGGATTACACCAGCTGCACCGATTTCAGATAGGGCGTGGGCATCGCTCCCTGCAGTCATCGCAAAGTTCCCCTCCTCTGCAAGTTTCTTGGCGTCTTCGTTGAACCTGGAAAGCACGCACCGAGAATTGAAGACCTCTATACAATCCACTCGCTTCAAAATCTCTTCGTTGGGATTCAGCCTGCTGAATCTAAAGATGTCGAGGGGGTGTGGGATGGAGATGATAGCGTCCTGTGCCCTCATCTCGTCTACGACTTCGTAAAGTTCCCTAGAGTTGATCTCTTCATTCAAGAAATAGCCTATAATCTCCCCTCTATCCGTATGCACCTCTGACCCGGCTATGACCGCAAAATCCGGATCCTCATTTACCTTCAATGTTTCTATACCTCCTGTGATGGTGTCATGATCCGCTATGGCAATCCCTTCAAGGCCCCTCTTCTTGGCCACTCTGATGATCTCTTCGGGGGATAACCGCGAATCCCTCGAATATTTTGTATGGATGTGTAGATCCAGTCTCATGTGCTCACTTCGATCATATCGTTTTTCAGATAAAAATAAGTACAATGATAATAAAAAGCTATTGAAACTTTGCGAAGGGGGAAAAATGGAACGAAGAGAACAGGTTCCACTATTGGTCGTTTTCCTCATCATCGGTGTCTTGGTGGGGTACGGCGTCAGTTACGCTGTCTATCGGCCACAAATTCGCGCTCTAACCAGTGAAGTATCGGCTCTCACTTCAAGTCTCGATCGAATTCAGGATAAATTGGTCGATATCGAATCGGGGAATAAGGAACTACAAGAGGATATAAAGACGCTCAAAGACACCGCAGAACTAAAACAACTTCAAGTTGATGTGGCCAAATTAGAAGCGGAAAATGAAGATCTGAAGGGGGAAATTGACGCTCTAAAGAGGAAGGAGGGGAGTGTAGAGGAGCAGATCGTAATAGACGTCTACAACAAGGTAGCTCCGGCAGTTGTCTTCATAACATCGACTGTCCTGACCTACGACTTTCGGAGGCGAGTCGTTCCCCAGGAAGGCGTTGGCTCTGGGTCGATTGTGAGCCCTGAAGGATATATCTTGACCAACAATCATGTAGTCGAGGGGGCAGAATTTATCAAGGTCTCGCTCAAAAGCGGCGAGGAGATAGATGCAACCCTCGTCGGCACCGACCCGAGTACAGACCTAGCCGTCATCAAGATCGATCCTTCCCTCGAGTTCCCCATTGCCGAATTGGGGGACTCAGATGCCCTCAAGGTGGGACAGCTCGCCATCGCCATCGGAAATCCATTCGAATTGGAAAGGACGGTCACAACCGGGGTTATAAGTGCTTTGAACAGGACATTGGATACTGAGGAGGGGGATATCTTGGTCGGGTTGATCCAAACGGATGCGAGCATCAACCCCGGAAACTCCGGAGGCCCATTGGTCAACTCAAAAGGCGAAATTATCGGGGTTAATACTGCGATCATCTCGCCAGCTGGAGGATCTGTCGGGGTAGGATTTGCCATCCCCATCAATACCGCAAAGAAGGTGATGGCCCAGCTGATAGAAAAGGGGAAAGTATCTCATCCTTGGCTTGGGATTACAGGAGCGAATGTAGAGGAATTTCCCGACGCAGTTGGCTTACCTGCTGGCGAAGGCGTTTTGATCGTAGATGTCTTCATCGGAAGCCCCGCCGACGAAGCAGGTTTGAGGGGGTCGGATTACGAGGTAACCATCGCAGGTATGAAATATCCCGCGGGCGGGGACATCATTATCGAGGTGGATGGCAATAAAATAAAGACGATGGAAAACTTGATCGAATACTTATCTAGAAAAGATGTTGGGGATGAGATCCAAATTCGATTTGTCAGAGATAGCGAAGAAAACGTGGTCAAGGTTATTTTGGAGGAGAGACCTTGATACAACACTTGGAGTGCTTGCAATGAGCTTTATCTATTTTCATCGGCATTTATGACATTCTGGCTGGGGGAAAATCTATTTGTATCGAGAATTTTTAAGATATCTTGTGGTTGTATCGGGCGCTAAAAGACGTTTGCTCTTGACCGGGATCGTGCTCTTTTCATTGTTTGTGGTCGTGGTCAATCTGGTATTCATCATGGCCTTTGTTTTCATCTTCATAAGAAGCCCAGATACCGCAATAGCCCAAATAGATAAGCTCGCTTTACCTTTTATAGGACTGATCGTCTTTGGCGCTATCTTATTCTACTTCTTTCCGGGGAGATTGGAAGAAGAACGATGATCTTTTGTGCTCTGACTATCCAACGCCCTGCCAAGCTTATCTCAGTCAGCGTTCTATGACAATATATCGATTATGGATTTGCCAATTTTGGAGATGCTCTTACTATGCCCTCCCCAATCATCTTTTCTTTCGAAACCCCTCTGGAGTAGTATATTTCAATTGAACGTCATATTTTTATTATATAACTGCCATAACTTTTCTAGGTGTAATAGATGATAGATGCGTCTGATGTGATGACCAAGGAGGTCATTTCGATACCCGTTGGCACTTCAATAAGAGAGGCTGCGAATACCTTGATTGAGAATGGAGTGGGGAGTGTTGGGATAGAAAAAGGTGGGGACATAGTAGGCATCGTCACGGACAGAGATCTTGTAAAGTTTATCGGTGAAGGAGAAAAGGCCAAGAATGTCGAAGAGATAATGTCTTCCCCCCTAATAACGGTACCTCCCGATATGGATCTACTCGAAATTACCAGAACCATGGGAAAGAACAAAATAAAGCACTTATTTGTAAAGGAGAACCACAAGATCGTTGGTATTGTATCCCTACGAGATGTCCTGACGGTCATGCCGGAGTATATATTGAGTTATGTTGCACAGAGACCATAGATGTGACGTCCTCCCCCATCAAACTTGCATCACTCGTTTGGGAGGGGCTCCCCGCTTCATCGAGCGTGAATAAAGCGCTTCTACTATCTCCTCTAACTCCACCAAATGCCCAAAATACTTCTTTTATTTTTCAATCAACTCAAGGTCCCCTCTCTTGTTTATCTTCCGGGCGAACTCCTATCCCGTTTCCTCGAAGCTCACGCCTCGTTTCAATCCCAGACATTTGACAACCTCCCCGCTTTGGGCAGGCCATTGGGGCTCACTCCACGAAGATGCTCCAGACCTTATACCATATCCTTGCAATTTCTTCGACAGCGTCAGCTCACTGCATTGCCCTCTCGGAGTACCCATAAGTAATTATCAAAAAAGTTGGCCCTGGAAAGCCTCAAATATATAAACATGGAGACAAATTTCTATGCAGAAACTGCGGAGTCATGACTTGCTGGAGAACGGAAAGATAACTGATGTTGATACTACACCAAATTTTTTAAAGGCTAAGATTGAATGAATAAGTGGTGATGTAATTGCAATTTTCAGCTGTTGTTACGAAGGGAGAGAAATATTACGTTTCTTTATGTCCTGAGTTGGATATAGCAAGTCAGGGTAAAAACGTGGAGGAAGCTCTGGAAAACTTGAAAGAGGCTATTGAGCTTTATTTAGAAGACGAAGACGTTGAGATACCTGAACAAAAATCAAAGCCCTTGGTCACCTTGATAGAGGTAGGGAAAATTGAAGCTCCCGCTAGTGTCAGGCCGTAAGGTGATTAAGGCACTTACGAAAGTTGGTTTTCAGATTGTGGGGAGAAAGGGGAGTCATGTTAGGTTAAAGAAAAAAGATGGTAAGACTTTGATTACCGTTGTGCCAGATCATAAAGAACTTGAAAAAGGAACATTGAAGGCTATACTGAGGCAAGCGAATATAAGTGTCGAAGAATTTTTAAAGCTACTGGAACGGCGTTAGTTAGGGTTAAATGGATTTGATAAGGATAAAGGCAGAGGTAGAGGAGTATGGTTTCCTGATAGATTTGGGTGGAAACAACAGATGTAACGTTAAACGTTCGAAAAACTTCTTTTTATGACCCAATTGGATATTCGTTCGATGTCTCAAGGGAGAAGAGGGTTATTCTAAAAAGAAAAAGATCTATTCCCAGAACCTTCTCGTCCTCGCATAATCCCTCTCGGCCTTCAATATATTTTTGTAAAGATCATCTTCGTTTCTCGACGCCAACAAGACGCGTTTTGCCGTCTCTGGTCCAATTCCGCGTGCCGCCAAGGCGATGGCTGTATCCCTGCCGTATGAGAGAAATAAGTTTGCAGTGGTCTGGAGCTTTTTTACTTCTGCCCTTTCTTCGGGACTCAATACCTTCTTCGCCTTGTACCTCTTATAGATGCCTCTTAACCTCTTGGCATCATAGGTCAACACGGCGAGCATCCTGGCTTCGCACTTGCCGCACTTCAAGTCGTCTACGATATTTTTAACCCTGAAACTATCGCTCCACTTTCCACAGTAAAGGCAGAGGAAATCTACCCTCCGCTCTGAGATCCTCTTCTTCATGACCTTCAATATGACCTTCTCGGCCCTCTCCGGGATTATGATCTCTCTATAACTCTTCAAACCCAACTCCGCCAATGGTGAGGGCTTTGTCAGACTTACAAACTCCAACCCGATCTTTCCCTCTTTCAAATCGTTCAAGACTTTTTTTGTGTTCGGCAAGTCCAGATTGTCCTTGAAGATCTCTTTGAGGGTCTCCTCGTAAATGACAGAATCCTCATAGGCATAGATGACCTTGCCGATGTTGATGTCGCTGTAGGAGACGTCCCTGGATATGGCACCAAAGCGTTTTGCAACGTGCACAAACTTCCATTTGAAGAGGGAAGTCCTCTTGAGACTTTTTCTTAGTAAAGGTTCGACGAACTCTGGATCGATATTGAATATTTCTCCCAATAAATCTTCTGAGATTTTGGATGGAGCTTGAAGGATTATCCTGTAGGGGTCTATCTGCAAGACAACGGAGTGTCCAAACCTGGAGGATAATAAGATCGAGAATACCCTGCCCAAAGTCTGATTGACTTTGATACCCGAACACGAATGAATAATTATGAAATTCTCGAAGAGCTCCACCACGATCTTTTGGTCATTTGCGACCGGTATGCCCTCCTTCATCTGCCTTCTTACCTTCGAAATCCCGATCTTTCTCGTGTAACCATCGCAGGGGTATCTCCCAGGGATATTTGGAACCTCGATATCCTCTCTGACCCCCCCAACCTCTCTCGCAACCTCGTAGGGTACGGGGATCTCTTCTCCAACCCAAGAGGGTATCGCCCCGATGACCTCGTCTACCGGCTCGACGATGATCTCATCCCCCTCAACTGAGAGGATGCGCCACGGAGCACCTTTGAATATTATGAGGCTCCCTTGATCGATGCTGGTGACGACGAATGCCTCGTCCAATACGCCAACCCCGCTCTGACTTGCGATATTCTTTACGAAATACCTCTTTTCATCTGGAATGGTAGAGAGGTTGTCGTAGTAATACTTCCATGCCGCCTTCCGCCTTCGATAGGACCCGTCTTCGATCCAGATGAGTCTCAACGCGGAGAGCAAGCTTAGAACTTCTTCGAATTCTTCCCTTTGCAAAGTAGAGAAGATGGAACTCCTCTTCACTATCTCAAAAGCACTTTCCTTTTGAATCTCGCCAAAATCTAGGGCCATGCCCACCAATTGATGTGCCAAAACGTCGTAGGGCTTCTCGTTCACTTGAAGCTCTTCGAGTTCCTCTGCAAGGGCCCTCCTCGATATGACCAGAGCCTCCAATATATCATCGGGGTCGGTTGCTATGATGACGCCCCTCGATTTTTCTCCGATCTTGTGCCCAGATCTCCCTATCCGCTGTAGAAGTCTCGTGACTTGCCTTGGACTCGTGTACTGTATGACCAGATCGACGGTGCCGATGTCTATGCCGAGCTCCAGTGAAGACGTGCATATCAAAGCCTTTATCTCCCCTCTTTTGAACTGCTCCTCCGTAGATACCCTGACCTCTTGGGAAAGGGAGCTATGATGGATCCCCACCCCCTCGCCCAAGATTTTAAATCTAGAGGCAAGTATCTCGGCCATCTGCCTAGTGTTCACGAAGATTAGGGTGGAGTTATGCGCCTCGATAAGCTCCGATATCCTCCTCACCCTAGATGAGGTCTCAAGGCTCGAAAGGATCCTTTCTGCTATCTCCTTGTCCCCCTTCTTTGGCTTTGGCCTCTCGACTCTTATCTCTATGGCCTTCGAGGGTGAAACCTTCAGTATTTTTATCTCGTCGTCGTTGACCAAAAATCTCGAGACCGTTTCCGGCGATCCGATGGTTGCACTTATCCCGATCCTCTGAAACTCGGATCTCGTCAATTCTCTGAGACGCTCCAACCCAACGCTCAACTGCGCTCCCCTTTTGTCTTCTGCAAGTTCGTGGATCTCGTCCACGATAACCCACTCGACGTTTTGCAGATGAGTCTTCATCCTTAAGCCGGGCAAGATCGCCTGAAGGGTCTCTGGGGTGGTTATCAGCATATCGGGAGGAGACAACGCTTGTTTTCGCCTCTCGTACTGCGATGTATCTCCATGCCTCACCGCTACCTTTATCTTTAACTCTTCCCCCCACCACCTAATCCTGTCCAACAGATCCCTATTTAAGGCCCTTAAAGGGGTGATGTAAAGGATGCTTATACCCTTGGGCCTCTCATCTAAGAATTGATCAAAGACCGGGAGTAAAGCCGCTTCGGTCTTGCCGATGCCGGTAGGCGCTATCAGCAAGGCATTTTTGCCCTCCAATATCTCTGGTATGGCGATCTCTTGGATCTCGGTGGGCCTTTTAAAATTCGACTTGCTCAGTGCCTTGCGTATCTCCTTCCCAAGCAAAGAAAAAGATCTCATCTTACCTTTTTCTCTTTTTGATTTTTCAATGCCTCTTCTATGGTAAGCTCGCCCTTCAATACCCTCTCGGCCAATTCCTTGGAGATCGTTATATTTTCGCTCAAAATTCGGCTCTCCCTTTGAATATTCTTTATCTCCCCTTTTTTTGGAAGAATCTCCACTCCGCTCTTCAAAAGGCGGCCATCTTTCAGTGCGATATTGATGGCTGCTATAATGTCCTTGATCTTAGACCTCTGATATGTTTTCCCCACCGAAGGAGTAGTGGAGATTTCGTCAACGACCTCGATGGGTAAGTCGAAATTTTCTTGAAGGCCCTTCAAAATTCTACTCCTGTATGCCCCCCCGCCAGAGCCGACTTTTACGAGGATCTCCTCTGCATCATATCTCTTGAGCACGTCCTTTAAAACGCTCGAGACCTCTTCTGGAGAGCCCAAGTGCTGGATAAAGATCACGCTCTTGTCTCCAAGGGCCACCAACCCCGGTTTCACGCCCGGGTCGATTCCGATGATGAGCTTTTCAAATGAAGTCTTTGTGCCTCTCAATGCCCCTATCGCTTCGTCGACGAGAAAAGGGATATCCCCTCCGGATACGACGTTTTCAAAATCTATCCTCTCCCTCTCTTCGCCGGTCGTGATGATCACGTCCACATAACTTGGGATCTTCTGGTTCAACCTCAAACTCAGAAAATCTTGGTTCCTCCTTTTCAGTTCCCTCACGACCTCGAAATAGAATCTCGAGACCTCTGTGACAACTGCGATCAAGATTCCACCTATCTAAGGTTCGAAGAGTAACCTTAAAAACATCTCTGATAATAATTGGTTTGTGGTAATCGAGAATGTATAGGCTATTGATACTCCTACTCCTCTCTTTTCCGATGGCTTCTACACCTACTCATAAACAGATGTGGGTGGAGATCCACGACGCCTCGCCGGGATACGGAACCGAGAGGTTGGATGAAGTGATTAAAATATTGGAGAGGCATGATGTCGATAAAAAGGTAATCTTCGTCATCCCGAACCACAACAACGTCGCTCCTCTGAGCAAGTATCCGGATTTCGCTAGCTATCTCGAAGAGAAGGAGATGCAAGGATACCTCATCGGCGCGCATGGCTACACTCATGAGGGATTTGAGTTCTATTGTTCAAGAGAAAGGGCTGAGGAGTTGATCGAAGCGTCGAAAGTCGAATTTCGTTCCCATGGCCTAACCCCCAAGATATTTTACCCTCCTCGGTACTTGGTGAGCGATGATAGTCTAGAAGTCTTAAAGAACAACTATGATGAGATCTACCTATTGAACAATATCGTCAAGGGTAATAGAACTTTGCCTTATTTCGACCATGAGTTCACGTGGTTCAATGTAGATCACAGAGTGACGCTCCCCATAGCCAAATTGTTTTACCTTGGCTCAAGACGGGAGGTATTTAGATTGGGCGTCCACATAGGGGCCGTGAATAACCCTGAAAATCTTAGATTTCTGGACGAGTTTCTGGCTTGGACTGATCGCATCAACGGCTAGACCTGCAAAAAGTTTTAAAAAAGTTGCGAAGGTAGTGATGGTATGGAATTGGACAGAACAGACAAAGAGATTTTGCGAAGGTTGCAGGAGAACTTGCCGATAGTCAAGAGGCCCTTCCTCCAAATCTCTAAAGAGATTGGAATAACGGAAGATGAGTTTTTCTCAAGGGTTCGAAGGCTCACCGATTCGGGGGTAATACGGAAGTTGGGTCTGCGCATAGATTCGAGCAAGGTGGGATTTGCGAGCACTTTAATAGCGCTCAAAGTGCCGAGAGATAAAGAGGACAAGATCGGGGAGCAATTGAACCGTTATGATTTCGTCACCCATAATTATGCGAGGAATCACGAATACAACGTCTGGTTTACCATCATCGAGAGGGATAAAGAGGCATTGGGGAAGGCCGTTCAAAAGATCAGAAATGAGGTCCCTTTCGAGGACATGCTCGACCTGCCCATAACGAAGAGGTTCAAGATAGATGTGAGGTTCGAGATAAGGTGAAAGGATGGACGAGAAAGATGAGATGCTCTTGAGGGCTTTACAAGATGATGTCCCTTTGGTGAGAAGGCCTTTTTTGACGGTTGGTGAAAGGCTGGGCATAAGTGAGGAGGAGGCCATAACTCGAGTTCAGAAGATGATGGATCGAGGTATTGTGAAACGTTTCAGTGCATCGATTAATCACAGAAAGTTGGGGATAACTGCAAATGCTTTATGCATATGGAAGGTACCTGAAGATAGGGTCGATGATGTCGGGGAAAGGATCGCCTCTTTCGGAGAAGTCACCCATTGTTACGAACGCCCCACGATACCCGGGAAATGGGACTACAATCTATTCGCAATGATCCACGGATATGACCGAGAGAGCGTCGAGGGAATAGCAAGGCATATCTCAGAAGTCGTTGGTATCTACGACTATGAGTTGCTTTACAGCACAAAGGAATTCAAGAAGGTTTACAAGAGGTATTAGTACAATTCATTCCGCCATATCAAATGCCAATCTGTGGGCGAGCTCAAAATAGATCCCTGCCAATTCTACCCCTATGTCTTGGATATCGAGCATGCTCAGCTCGATCTCCTCCGGCTCAACTATCTCCAGAAGGATGGGCGTATGTTGGACAGAGACCTCCACAAGAGATTTGGGTTCGTACAGAAAGGCTTCGATGCCGATTAAGAGGTTGCTACCTTCGCTACCATCCAGCTTCTTGGTCTTCACCTTATTGACGAATAAATCTGTCCCCACAGTGGTTATAAATTCCGCTACGGCCTTTCTCCTATTCTTTTCCTTCGTTTCGACGACCATCTTCACCCTGATGGCACCCTGGTCAAGTAGAGATTCGATCTTATCTTCGCTCAGACCGACGTCTGCTTTATAACTGTTGAGTTTTGCGTATTTATAGTAGACTCCATGCTTCTCAAAGGTCTCCTTGGTTATCGCCAAAACTTTGCCCAATGCATTCAAGAATTCCTTTGAGGGTATGACGAGTTTTTCGGGCCCCAAAATCTCTATTGCGGAGGGACCATAAGCCATGACCGCTATCATGTAACTCTTGAGATCCTCAAAGGTTGCCTCGACCTCGACCGTCGAGGAGAAGTTCCCGTCCTCTTCGATGATCTCGTCGAAGGACGTCCTCTCGACGTTGGCGAAACCCTCCGATTCGATCTTCTTCACAAGACCTTTTAAGGAGTTTTCTACGGCTTCCTTGTGATTTCCCTGCGCTTCTATGAAAAATAATCCTCTTATCATCTCTACTTCTCCCGCATAGGTCGTTTAGAATAGAGGATAAATTTTAGCAAAAGGTATATATTGCCCATATATAACGTTTTAGCATGGCTCAACTTCTCGAAATCGCGATGTTGGTAGCTGGAGCGGCGCTGTTCTTTATAGCCCCCAAAGTGGTTGGGACTATCCTGAAGATAATAGGCATCGCCTTGATCCTTGTTGGTGCATTTATCTACAAATTTCCGGAGAGCATCGTCGCCGGAATCCCCAGCCCTTCCTGGGTTTTGATCGTTGCGGGCCTTCCCGTCATTGCCGGCATAGGGGTGCTCGCGGTGGGTAAAGGGATGGCCAAGATGGCGGTTAGAGTCGCGGGAATTTTGTTAATAATAGCGGCTCTCGTTAGTTTGGGGGTCTTGTAATTTTTGGGGCTCTTACCTCACGATATGGATCTCTGCCCCACATCTCGGGCATGTATTATCTTCTGTGATTTTGTTTGCCCTTATCATAAATCCCCACCTCCCGATGAGCAACTCGCCGCAGTTGTAGCAGTACGTGTTCTCCCCTTTGTGTCCGACTATATTGCCTAAATAAACGTATTTTAATTTCTCCAGGCCTATCTCCCTCGCCCTCTCGAGGGTCTTGACCGGCGTTGCATGGACATGCCTGAGCTGATAATCCGGATGAAAACGCGAGAAGTGGAGCGGGATTGCGTCGTCGATGCTCGCAACCCATTCCACGAGATTCCTGAACTGCTCCTCATCGTCATTATATCCGGGTATCACGAGATTGGTAACCTCGACGTGGATACCCCTATCTACCGCCCTCTCTACAGTTCTCAAAACGGGTTCGAGCTTCGCCTTACAGACCTCTTTGTAAAATTTCTCCGTAAACGCCTTGACATCGATATTCATCGCATCCAGATAAGGAGAGATCGTGTCCAAGGCCTCCTCTGTCATATAACCATTTGTCACATAGACTGTATAGAGCCCCTCCTTTTTTGCCAGCTTCGCGGAATCATAGGAATATTCGAACCAGATCGTCGGCTCGTTATACGTCCACGCTATCCCCCTGCACCCATAGTCCTTTGCCAGCTCTAACGCCCTTTCGGGTGTCACTTCCTGGAGATATCCCTCATCCAAATCCACTTGGGAGATGGTATAATTTTGACAGTGGAGACACCTGAGGTTACAGCTCAATGTGCCCAAAGAGAAGACGGCTGTGCCGGGATGGAAGTGGAAGAGTGGTTTCTTTTCGATCGGATCCGATGCTATCGAAGAGGCCAGACCATAATTTAGGGTGTAAAGCTTCCCCTTTCTATTCTCTCTTACTCTACAGAAGCCCCTCTTACCTTCTCTGATTACACAGCCCCTCGGGCACAGTTTGCACTTGACTTTATTATCCTCGATAGGCTCGTAGAGCATCGCCTCTTTTTCCATATCCCCGCTTCCTAAAACTCCGTCACAAAAGATTCATAACCTCTGGGCTCTAAATCTATTGTCTCGTTACTAGAACTTAAAACTTTCAATCCTCCTTTGGTCACCTCCCCTATGACCGTAATCTTTGTTCCGATCCTCCCTATTTTCTCCTCCATCTCGGTATATTTCTCCAAGGGAAGGGTGAATAGGAGCTCGTAATCGCCGCCCTTATGGATGACGATCTCCCTCAAATCGATATTTGCCAATTTTGAGACCATCTTTACCTCTTCTTCAACGGGGATTTTGGATTCCTGAATCAAGGCCCCGACGTCGCTCATCTTCGATATCTCATATA
>JBHIFP010000049.1:0-12481 GCA_046761145.1 Hydrothermarchaeales archaeon (SeqCode) | reverse complement strand
TCGAGGCTCTTGAGCTCCTCATAAGCCCTTTGCAGTTCCTTATGCGATTCGTCCAAGTCCTCCAACACGTTCAGAACCGCTGTTTTGGTGTTTGTTAGCTCTTCAACGGTTTCTCTCAATTCCTCGGTCTTAACTTCAACCTCCTTTTCCAATCTTCTCTTTGTGCCAGAGGCGATCTCCGCATCTATCACGCTCCTCCTCACCGTGCCCACCATAACGGCTAGAAATATGGACATCCCCAGCAATTCCAAGGATTCGTGGACGATCTCGTTTCCGAAAACAAGGTCCACTATGAAGCCAAACTCCATCAAAACGAGTGCGACCAATACCACAATCCACACATTGTACATCTTCTCAAAGGTCTCTTTATTTAATATCACTTCCATAGCGGGCAAAATCTGGATTACCTCTACGAGTATAATGAAGGCGGAACCAAAGGTAAGGAGATGCAAGATAAAGTGAATCATCCATCACCCTCCAAAGCCATCAGCGTGAGTTTGAGATTGAGTATGATGGCACAGAGAACGAGGAGGAACATCGAAATTACCACGGTCAAAAGCGATTCACTGAAAGGTAATTCGAAAAAGGGATACATTTCCATTACCTCCAGCACTTCGTGAAATATGGAAAAGAGCAGGGCTACAATACCAAGGAGGAACACCGATTTGAGCATCGTCATATGCATCCCCAACCTTTCTATCGATCTCTTAGAAGTCAGCTTCCTCTTCCTTGAGATACCTATTGCTAACAATACAACGGTCAAAAAAGTCGTCGCGAACACTACAAGTTCGAAGAGCGCTTCCATCGAGATCATGAGCCCCCTCCGCCCTCCAGTTTCTCCTCCAGATCTTTTATCCTCTTTTTCAGCTCAACCATCTTGAGTTCTCGTCCGACGGCGAGTTTGGTGAATCTCTCGAGTTCTTCCATTTTCCGATTGAGTTCTTCCTCCGCCCGCTTGCGCTCGGTGATGTCGTGGGAGATGCCCACTATGCCGGCGATATCTCCTTTTCCATCACGAAGTGGGGCCATAGAGAGCTTAACGTCAATGACGCCGCCATCTGATTTGACCTGCTTGGTCTCAACTCTTACATCTTCTCCTTTTAGAAGTCTTTCTTTCCACTCCTTCCTCCTCTTCTCCCTCCCTTGAGGATATAGCCTAAAGACAGAGTCTCCTATTATATCCTCGGTCTTATAGCCGAACAATTCCTCAGCACCTGGGCTGAAGCTTGTGATCCTGTCTTCAAGGTCGACGGTGATGATGGCGTCAGGGGCGCTCTGAATGATGTTGTCAAGAAAAGCTCTCGTTTCTTTAAGCACCTGCTCCGCCTTCTTGCGCTCGGTGATGTCCCTTTGCACAGAAATGGAATGTAGTATTCTCCCATCCTTATCTTTCACCACATCAGCGCTGAGGAGGACCGTGCGCCTATGCCCTTTCTTCGTGATGATAACCATTTCCTCATCCTTTAATTTTCCAGTTTTCTTCCACTTCGCGAAAATCTGTTTTATCTTCAGCAGTGATTCAGGAACGTAAATCGCTTTCAGGGGCTTGCCGACAAGTTCCTCTTTCCTGTATCCCAACACCTTGAGCGCAGCTTTGTTCACATTAAGTATTATGCCCTCCGGCGAAATCATGTAGCAGTATTCCGGCTCGTTCTCAAAGAATTGCCTGAACCGCTCCTCACTTTCTTGCAGCGCCTCCTCCGCCTTCTTGCGCTCGGTGATGTCGGTGTAATGTTCAATACGGCCGCCAACATAGAGGCCTGAACGAATAGGCTGGCTCCAGTGTTCAAGCCAGCGTTCTTCTCGATCGCTGTCAGGAAGCACGTGGCACTCAAAGTGCTCGATATAAGTATTGGTATCATAGGTGGCGAGAAGCTTCTCAGCAAAGGTTTCCGGGTCCTCAAAGATATCCTTGATCCGCTCACGAATAAGCTGCCGTTTATCCTTTCCGATTACTTTGTCACTTAGTAAGCCGAAATAGCGTTGCAACGCCTTGTTCACCCAGACAACCCTAAAGTCAGCATCTAGGATAAAGATGCCAACCGCTGACGTATCGAGTACATCATTAATCAATGACCGATATCTTTCCTCAGACTCTCGCACCGCCTCCTCCATCTTCTTGCGCTCGGTGATGTCAATAATGACCTCTGTGATCTGCCGAATCTTGCCGTCGCTGTCTTTGATAGGCGAGGCAACTACATAAAAGAATGTTTCTTCTCCATGGAGCATCTCTGTGAAGGTGTCACTGCGAACAGTTTCTCCAGTTCTCAGCACCTTTAAGGCAGCACATTCTTTCTCAGGGTCCCTCAGCTTAAAAACCTCCCAGCAGAACTTCCCTCCAATCTGCTGAAAAGGTCCGAACCACTCTTCAGCGACCTTGTTGGCATAGGTAACCTTGGTTTGCTCGTCAAGCAATAACAAACCACATCCCACGTGACTCGTGATTTCCTCAAGTTTCTGTCTCTCTTGTAATAGCACCTCCTCAGTCCGCTTGCGCTCGGTGATGTCTTCGTGTATTGTAATGGCACCAATTATCTTACCCTCTTTGAAAAGAGGAACCCCCGTCACATTGAAATAAGCGTCAGTCCCTCCGGTTGTAGTGGGAAAATACACATCCTTTAGATCAAAAGGCTCTCCCTTAAGCACTCCTGCATATGTCTCAGAAAGGCCCGCCTTTACGATGCTTGGGTGCGTTACAATATTTTTTCCGAGGTAGTCTTTTTTGGTGGTTCGACCCTTTCCTATGTGGGTTATGTGCCAAGGATTGATGTCGACTATTTGACCATCTTTGTCCAATAAGATGATTGATACAGGGGCTTTGTCGAATATGTTTCTGTATTTTTCCTCGGACTCCCTTAACGCTTCCTCCGCCCGCTTGCGCTCGGTGATGTCCTTCATCTTACGAACACCTCCCCTTTATTATCAAGAATGACAATCCCATCCTCCATGGCGGCAGAACGCCCCCTACTTCCGGCCATTCGTCCTTTCCTAGATGTTAATAAAATATGTTTACGCCCTCGCACGCTATTTCCTCCCTTTCTTTATTTCCACCTCAATATTGTTCGCCTTCGAAGTGGCCACCATGGATATCCAGGTGGACGGTCGTAAGCCCAGCTGGCGGCTTATCCGCTTAATCTCCTCGTAGACCCCTTCCCTCAAGGTAATGGTAACTCTGATGCTCTTAGCATCCCTTTTGGGCATTTTATCCTCCCGCAAGTATACAACATGCCCTTTCATTTGTACATAAAAGTTGTGAAAAAAATAGTGAAAAGAAGAGAAAAGCTAACTCAAAAACAACCTTCTTCCTCTTTCTGTCAGTTCCATGACCTTTCTATTGCCAGTTTTAGTTTCCATCACATAACCAGCGAAGGCAAGATGCCTTATCCTCTTCCGCACCGTCGGCTTACTTATCCTTATCTCAATTCCGATGTCGGTATAAGAGGGCTTCACCCCAATTGTATTCTGTTTGTAGATGAACCTCAAAATCTCGAGCAGGTCTTCAGGCAGCCTTTTTTTATGCAGGGGCTCGACTTCCCTGGTCTCTTTCTCCAACAGCCTGAGCTCCTGTTTACTCAAAATGGACGGGTCGATAGACATGATAACAACGAGTTCTCCTAGATATGCAAGTTCCCGTAGACGCTGCACAAAGGAGAGGGTTTCATTGAAGCCATTTTTGAAGACTAGGTAGTCCAGCCTATCGATTAACACAGCGCTTTTCCTAGGCAGGTTCTCTATCCTAAGTTTGACTTCCTTTAGCTTCGGGGGCAAGGCTTTCTCTCCGCCACCCTCGGAGAGCCACAAGAACTTATAGCCATCCTCCACAACCCTTTTAAATTCTTCATCAGGAGTCCTCGAGATAACAAGCCCAAGGTAGCCTACTTTGAGGAGGTCCTTGAAAGCATCAATGGACAAGGTTGGTATGGGCTCCTTTACCAGATAGAGTTTTCTTTCATCCAGCTTGAACTTCATCAGCCGCTTCTTCATCTCCTCCTCCGCCCGCTTGCGCTCGGTGATGTCGCTTAGGAAATTCAACGTGGCGGGTCTACCCTCCCAGGTGATCAAGACAGCGTTGATCTCCAGCCACTTGATATTCGCATCTTTGTCAATAAATCTGAAAGGATAGACATGGGGAAGCTCCTCACCTTTAAGCCTTTTTAGGTGGCGTTCGACCACTATCTCTCGATCATCCGGGTGGATAAACTCCACGAAGGGCTTGGAGGTTAATTCATCTTTCGAATAACCTGAAAGTTCTGTGGCCTTGGGATTGGCAAATTTAAACATTCCATCCTGAGCCACTAGAATGGCCTCATTAGCATTCTCCACCAGCAGACGATATTTCTCTTCCGATTCCCGCAGTGCCTCCTCCATCTTCTTGCGCTCGGTGATCTCCTGTCGAAGTTGTTCAATGGCTGTTTGTAGTTCGGCCGTGCGCTCCTCCACCCGTCGTTCCAACTTGTCGTGAGCTTTTCGCAGCGCTTCCTCTGCTTTCTTGCGCTCGGTGATATCCCTTGCAAAACTCTGGATTACCTTTTTGCCCCCATACTCGATAATCCTCGCAGTAATCTCTAAAGGCATAAAGCTTCCATCCTTCCTAATATGCTCCGATTCGATCGTGATCTCCCCTTGCTCCTTCAGTTTTTTGATGTTCTCTGGGACATTTTCAGCGAATTCCGGGGCATCTATATCCATGATGGTCATCTTCAGCAATTCTTCCTTGGTATAGCCGAGTCTTCTGCACGCATTCCCGTTCACATCCAAAAATCGCCCCTCAAAGTCATGAATGAATATGGAATCGCTTGCATGTTCAAAAAGAGAGCGGTACTTCTCTTCAGATTCGCTCAGTTCTTTGGTCCGTTCCCCCACCTTCTTCTCGAGTTGTTCAGAGTATTCCTTCAGTTGTCTTTCAAGCTTCTTGCGCTCGGTGATGTCCCTCGAGATGCGAAGCAGGCTCACAACCTTTCCTGAATCGTTCTTTATCGGTGTGAGAGTGCTCTCAAACCACCTGCTCCCTGAAGGCGTGTCACTCTCATAATGGAACTGTACTGACTCACCTTTTTTTGCTTTCTTCAGTGTTTCGTTGAGGGGGCCTGTATAAGCAGGATTTGCCAGTTTCGTGTAGTGCAGGCCTATCACCTCATCCTCGCTCATTCCATAGGACTTCAGACCTGCTGGACTCATGTATAAGAAATTGCCCTCAAGGTCAAGGTTGCATATGCACTCTGAGGATGTCTCGACGAGGGTGCGGTAGCGTTTCTCTGACTCCCGCAGCGCCTCCTCCGCCCGCTTGTGAGAGGTGATGTCTTTCGCGATCCCAGCGACGCGGTAAACTTCTCCGAGCTCGTTTTTGATCAGAAAGGCACGAGCCCATATCCAGTGGACCGATCCATCGGGTCGCACAATCCGATACTCTTCGTCGAACTGTCTCTCTCCTCGGGACTGTCTTTCGAAGGCGGCGTTCACGCTCTCACGATCCTCCGGGTGGACGCTCTCTAACCATGATCCAGGCTGTTCGTACAGGCTCTCGCATGGACGACCACATATATTCTCATACGCGGGACTGATGTAGAGCATCTGATTCTTCTTGGCATCGACCAACCAGAAGATATCATCGAGGTTCTCCGCCAGTTGACGGAACCGCTCTTCGCTTTCCCGCAGTATTTCCTTGGCCCGCTTGCGCTCGGTAATAATGGATCCGGAGTAGACACTAAATAGAATGAGCAAGCTCACGACTAACAAACGATGCCAAATTACATGAAACTCTGGGGGAAATAGATAATAGAAAAATCCATCCCTATGATGAAATACAAAAACCTCCACAGCTGATTCAAGAATCCAATAGAGTGCCCCAAGCCCAATTCCGATCAATACCATTTTATTCGTTATACTTATACGATTTGTGCCTTTATCCTCCATCTTACGCCTCCTCCATCCGCTTGTGCTCGGTGATATCACGAACTATCCCCTCATAAACAACTCTGCCCTCATCATCTAAAGTTATCCTTGAGCCACTTTCCACCCAAATTGGGGTGCCATTTTTTCTCTTGATGCGATTAACGCGGATAGTGTTTCTCTCATCTTTTGACGGTCGGTCATCCTCTGAAAGGTATAGGTCTTTAGGAATATCCACCGAGAGCAGTTCCTCTTTGCTCTCATATCCGAGCATCTTCATTAATGCAGGATTTACATCAATGAATTTCCCTTCAGCTGTGCTTCTATAGATGCCATCAAGGGAATTTTCAAACAACGTTTGGTACCTCTTCTCCGCCCACTTCCGCTCGGTGATGTCTCTCGCTGTACCTTCCACACCTATAGGCTTACCGGCCTCATCGTAAATAAAGTGAAAGTTGGTCTCTACGATAAGTGGTGCCCCGTCTTTTCGTTTTAGAGTTACTTCATAATTTTCTACTTCACCATGCTTTTTAAGCTCTTTTATGAAATCCTTTCTATCTTCAGGGTTAAAGTAGAACTCCTCAGCGAGGTTTTTCCCAACCACTTCATTTATATTATCGTATCCCACAGCCCTCACTCCTGCAGGATTTACAAGGGTCACCTTTCCTTCAAGGTCTGTACGGTAATAAATGTCCGTGAGATTTTTGAAGATGTTTCTGAATTTTTTCTCGGATTCTTTGAGTTGTTTTGTTGTCCTAATAAGCTCCTTGTCAATGAAATAATCTGTCAAACCCTGAAAATTTAAAACAAGTAATATTATCCCGGTAATCGAAAAAAGTTGTTCAAACATCTTTAGATACTCTCTGATTTCAACAATTAGTGCGAATTGTTTTTGTCCCGCAATAAAATGAAGGGTGCCGCCAATAATGAGAAATGCCGGGATTACTAAGAACCAAAGAAGCTTTGGACTGGATGTAAAATCGAAATATCTCGCCTTGGTGCGCTCAAAAATTAAAAATAGATAAGGTATTACAAGGAAACCGAGGATTAAAAATCTGAGAAATGCATGACCTATCCAAGGGCCGAACCTCTGGTTAAAATTATAATAACCATAGCTATAACTTAATAATAAAATCAAAGAAAATGTTAATAACCCAAATCTAAAATACTTCCGCTCCCATTGAATCAACTTCTCTCTATATTGATCGTTAATAAAGAACATCACTATTCCATAAATGAGATAAAAATTCCAAAACAATAATAAACTGTGCTCAAAAATGGGAATAAATGGTTCCAGCGAAGCCTTCTCAAATGCAGTAAGCTCTTCAAATAAATTAAGGGTCAATCTTGAGGTTTTCTCAAATATCAGGAACAAAAAACTGTATTGGAAAAATACTAAAGCGGACATAAAATCTGCCTTCATTTCGCTTGATTCCCTTTTGAAGGTTGTTAAATGGTTTTTTATGCCAATATAGCCAATAAGCCCCGCAATCAGCCCCAGAACATTATAGAGGTTTTCATTTAATAGAATAACAACCAAACTTTCATCCATAGTAATGATCCCTCAATTCTCTTTCTTTATCATATTCCATCTCTTCACAACCCCCCGGGCCCTCCTTTAGCAACAAAACAACAAATATACTCCCGCCTTCTGGGCCATCCTCTCTCCCTGTTGACCTCCTTTAATCCGTCCCAAAGACAACTTAGATCTTGTGACGAGTTCGGTATGACTGGAGCATTCATAACTACCATAGCTCTCCCACCCATTCTCATTCGCGTTAATAAATTGTCAGCTAAAATATTTAAAGATATGCTCTAGGTCATCCCTTTGCCACGCCCAGAGGGACGAGCTTTGCAACTCTTAGAGATATCCCGGCATTATGAACAGAGTTGACCACTTCATTCACGTCTTTGTAGGCATCTGGAGGCCTTTTTTGCGATGCATCAATCTGAATCGGACTCTATTTTCTTAGGGTTTAGAACTATACCCTCCCTTGTGCTGTATATCTCCACTTGATCCTTCTCCTTTATTCCAAAGGACTCGACAATATCTTTTGGAAGCCTTACAGCCAGAGAAGACCCGAGTTTGATAACACTTCTCCTAAGCTTTGTAACGTTCTGGATGCCAAACTCGGCCATTGCACGTTCATGCTCTTCTAGGTCAAGCCACTTCTCGCCGCACTTGGAGCAAAACTCGGTCCTGACATAGATGCCCTTCTTCCACTCAACTATCCTCTCTTCCATTTCATCATTGCATAATGGACACTTCATTATTCTTCCTCGATGGTCAATATCCACAGAACTCCTGCTCTGACTGTAAATTTTGCCCTAAATCTACCTTTCTTTATAATCCCAACCTCTCCGTCCTTTTGTATATTCTTGACAATCTTTCCCTCTTTTACCAACTTTCTAGCGAAGTATATCTTTTCTTCGGGGTCCATGGTATTGTTGACTCTTTCTGCTATCCGCCGGGATGCATGAAGGCTTATTTTTATTGGAATACTGTGGATATTGTATTTCATATAACACCCAATTTTAACATTTATCATCTTTTTAGTATATAAAAGATACTTCTTCTCCCTCAGATATACAGAAACACTGTATTTCGCTAGACGATATTATCCCTTTGCCACGCCCAGAGGGACGAGCTTTGCAACTCTTAGAGATATCCCGGCATTATGAACAGAGTTGACCACTTCGTTCACGTCTTTGTAGGCATCTGGCGCTTCTTCTGCCAAGACCTTCGGACTCGTCGCCCTTATAACCTCCCCCCTTGCTTCGAGCTTCCTCTGGACGTCCCTTCCCCA
The DNA here is from genome assembly GCA_046761145.1 of Hydrothermarchaeales archaeon (SeqCode). Lineage (GTDB taxonomy): Archaea > Hydrothermarchaeota > Hydrothermarchaeia > Hydrothermarchaeales > SZUA-236 > JBHIFP01. The sequence goes on along the minus strand of JBHIFP010000049.1, from coordinate 3,785 downwards.
ATGGATCTTTATCGCCTTCTTCCTGCTCATGGTCCTCCCGGCTCCATGGCACGTAGAGCCGAAGGTCTCGTCCATGGCCTTTTTGGCCCCCACCAAGATATATGATGCCGTGCCCATGGATCCGGCTATCAAGACGGGTTGTCCTATACCCCTATAAGCCTTTGGAACGTCCTTATGTCCCGGGGGGAATGCCCTCGTAGCGCCTTTTCTATGAACATATAACCTCCTTTTCTCTCCGTCCACGCGGTGCTCCTCGTACTTGCAGATGTTGTGACAGACGTCGTAGATGGTCCTCATCCCCAATTCTTCCCACTCCTTATTGAAGACCTGCTCAAAGCTCCCCCTGATCCAATGGGTCATGACCTGCCTGTTGCAGAAGGCATAATTCACGGCCGCCTTCATCGCCCCGAAGTAATCTTGACCCTCTTCTGAATTCGCCGGTGCGCAGACCAGCTGTCTGTCAGGGAGCTCTATCTTATATTTCTCCACCGCCCTTCCGAGGCTCTTGAGGTAGTCGGTGGCGATCTGATGCCCAAACCCACGAGAGCCACAATGGAGCATTATGACGACTTGCCCTTCCGAGTCTATTCCGAATGTCCCAGCCTTATCAGTATCGTATATCTCCAAAACCTTTTGAACCTCCAGAAAGTGATTTCCCGCACCCAAGGTCCCGAGCTGGGGTACACCCCGCTTCATGGCTAGGTCGCTTACCTTCTCGGGGTTTGCCCCCTCTATGCAGCCGCCCTCCTCCATATGCTCTAGGTCATCTTCGACGCCGTATCCATTTTCCACGGCCCATCTGGCTCCCAGAAGCATGACGTCCTTCAACCGATCGAAGCTCAGCCTTAACTTACTCTTAGAGCCTACTCCAGAAGGGACATTTCTGAAGAGGGTATCGATCAATTCTCCAAGTTTGGGTTTGACGTCCTCGAAAGTGAGATTTGTGCGTATCATATGTATACCGCAGTTGATGTCGAATCCCGTCATGCCGGCGGAGATTACTCCATCATCCGGATCAAAGGCCCCAACAGCGCCCATCGGCAGACCATACCCCCAATGTATATCCGGCATCCCAATGCTGTATTGGACGATCCCTGGGAGGCATGCCACGTTTGTGAGCTGTTCGACCGCGGTATTCTCGGCGGCCTCGATTATCCTCTTAGAAGCATAGATCCTCGCAGGAACCCTCATCTTGAGCCTCCCCTCCCGAGAGCCCATGGGGATCTCCCATAGATAATCGTCCAATCTTTTCATCTTCTCTTTCAACGTTACCACCTAGATATCCAAAGTGACCTTGCCTACGATTCCATCTTTCTCCTTTCTGACCTCCAGCTTATAATATGTCACGCCCTTTACGAGAGTGCCTCCCTTTACGACCGTCATGGCCTCGCCATGTGCCCTGCCCCTCAAGTAAAATCTGGCATCCGTTTCCATCTCATCTATATCGAATTTGGAGAAGAACATCTCGTTGATCTCCGACTCGGTCAAAAGGGTAGAGAGCCAATCGTATAATAGATCCTCGAGGCTTTCGCTCTCGACCTCGATCTCCACCCGTTTCTTTGGTTCTACTTCCTCTATCTCACATATCACGGAAAAGAGGGCAGAGGCAGCGTTGACGAACATCTCCCTTGGGTCTTTACCATAGGCCTCAAACATAACATCAGAAGTGAAATCCAAGAACGCATATCGTTGCATGGTCAAATTTAAATACTCAAGGGTATAAAAAGCATTATTATATTTCAGTGGAAACATCGAAAAGGGATGGATAGATGGTAGACTGTAAAAAATATGTCGAGGAGATCAAGAAATTAGAGGAGAAATTGGGCGACGACGAAAGATATGCGAATATATTGATCACCGATGAAGAGGGCATTCAAACGGCGAAAGAGACGATAAAAGCTGCCGTGGGGGACATCGATGATGAGTTGCTGGAGTGCCTCACATTCAAGAAAGTAAGCCTGGGTTCCCTTACCCCGCTACTCTTCGACGATAACCTCGAGGAGATCATGGTAATCGGACGTGACTCCCCCGCCTATGTATTCGACAGGACGCAAGGGATGATCGCGTCGGACATCTACATAAATGAAGAGGATTTGGAGCATATCATAAAAAAGATCGCTAGATTTTCCGGTAGAGTGGTGGATCCCGACAACCCCCTGTTGGACGGAAGGTTGCCCGATGGCTCTAGGGTCAATGCCACTTTGAAAGGGGTTACGCCGAGGGGCACTACGATGACCATCCGAAAGTTCAGGAGAGAGCCCCTGACCATTATAGATCTGATAAAGAGTGAAACCCTGAGCTCCGAACTTGCGGCTTTCCTTTGGTTGGCGATAGAGGGACTCGGTACAAAACCCGCCAATATGTTGCTCATAGGTGGTACCGCCAGCGGCAAAACTACTACAATGAATGCGGCGACCCTCTTCATTCCGAGGAAGAATAGGATCCTGACCATAGAGGACACCATGGAAATCAGTTTGCTACATACCCATTGGATACCCATGGAGACCAAACCCCCCGACCCCGGCAGTAAGAACGAGATAACGATGGATGATCTGTTGAAGAACGCCCTGAGAATGAGGCCGGATAGGATGATCGTGGGAGAGGTAAGATCGTCAGAGGCCCTGACGCTATTCACGGCGATGAATACCGGCCACGAAGGGTGTATGGCGACCCTCCACGCCAACTCCGCTAGGGAGGCATTATCGAGGTTGCAATCGCATCCCATGAATGTACCAAATATGATGATCACTGCATTGGATCTCATCGTTTGCCAAAATAGACAATTAGAGGGAGGAAAATTGGTAAGGAGGATGTCCGAAGTCGCAGAGATCTCGGGGAGAGAGGGAGACACCTTTCTGATGAATACCCTCTTCGAATACGATCCCACGAAGGGCGAAATTGTGACGAAACTGCTGAACGGGAAAATTGTGCAGGAACTGTCTGAATTGACCGGCTTTTCCGTAAAAGAGATCGACGACGAAATAAATAAAAGAAAATCGATGCTGGAAGCGATGACCGCGGCCGATCTAAATCAGGATATGGTCTTTGATATAGTCCAGACCTACTACGAGCAACCCGACGAAGCCCTCGAAAAGTTATACCAACTAACCGTAACCTCAAGTGGCGAAGGAGGGTCCCCCGAAACCTGATCGCTTACAGACTCATTTCTATTAGAGCGCTCTTCGCATATTTTAAAAAAGTAACGATGGGTCTCGATATCAGGAGAGAGGGCTCTGTCTGCACCTTTAAATCAGCGAAGTCTTCATGGCATCTATTACCCCCGAGATGACGAACTGAACCGCGATAGCGGCTAGCAGGAGCCCCATGATCCTGACGATGACCTTTGTTCCGGTCTGCCCCAAGATCTCAAAGACCTTGTTCGCCTCCACGAGGATTGCGTAAGAGACGAGAAAGACCAGGACTATGTCCCCCATCAGAACAACTTTTTCCAGGGTATTGCCGGCGTTATTGAAGAGGACGATGCCCAAGGTTATGGCTCCTGGTCCAGTCAGAAGGGGTATCGCCATCGGCGTCACGGTTATATCCTCCTTACCCATGGCTTCCCTCTCCTCCTCCGGCGTGTTCTCCGTCCTGCTCTTCCTACCGAACAACATCTCAAGGGCGATTATGAAGAGCAGTATCCCACCGGCGATCTGGAAGGAATACATCTCAACCCCAAGAAAGTCAAAGATATACCTCCCGAGCAGGACGAATCCAATCAATACTATCAAAGCGATCGTCACGGCCCTCTTTATCATCCCCGCCCTTTCCGAGGGCTTGAAGGC
>JBHIFP010000048.1:0-12538 GCA_046761145.1 Hydrothermarchaeales archaeon (SeqCode) | reverse complement strand
ATTCTTCCCTCTCATCCAGGTGCCCTCACAAACGGGGTTATATAACTCAGAGCAATCTCCTTGGCCCTTTCTTCTTCCAGGGTGTATTCAGTTTCAACTCTACGAGCCTCGATGTCCAATCTCCCGATGGGCAATGGGCGGTGAACGGTTACTTCGATGGCTATATCAACTTTATAGTTGCCCCCCCTAATGGCCGTAAATGCGTAATTTTCGAATTCCTTTCTTCTCATACCAAAATCCCTGATCCATATCGATGCATTCTTCCCGGCCGGGATCTTATATACTCCGGGGATTTCTCCGCTCCCCATGTATCGGCCCCAAACAAATATATCAAAATCCAAACCAACAAATTCGATGTACCTATCAGTCGGATTCTCGATGACCAGGGGGATATCCATCCTTACCTTATCTTGGGCCGAAACCCAGGTTAGCCTGACATCCGGCACCCATAGACCCTCGATCTCCCTCTTCTGGACCCCCCAGCGTGCTTCTTTCAAATATGCGTACTTCTGATACTCCCCAAAGGCCACTACGCCTCCCCAAAAAACTACCAATAATAGAAAAAATAGAACGATCTTCTTCGGCTTTTCGATTTTGAATTTCATGTGCAAGACCCAATCCTTCAAATATCTTTTCCCGTCATTTCCACAATCTCAATCTCTTCTCTTTCAGCTCGCTCGCCTTTCTCTGGAGGATCTTGTATACCACACCATGGGGCTTCCCGGATGCCAACATCTCTATAGCTTCGGTAGCTACTCGGACTTCTTCCGGCTCCCCTATAATCGCGACGCTCTTCCCATAGACCGAGATCGTGGCCCCAGACATCTGGGATATGAACTCCCGGGTCTTGCCTCGCTTGCCGATTATCCTACCTTTCTGCCTCACCAATGCCTTTCTAGACCTCCCTATCAGATCGGTTAAGTTGATGATCTTCAGGACGTAATCATCGCTCTTCAACAAGAGGGCTTTTTCGGGATTAATCCCCCTACCGATCGCCTTGACCATATCCCTCGCTTTCCACTCGGCCAGGATGTCCTCGCCTCTATTTTGGATGGTTACATTGCCGTCCTCTACATCGATATCCAAGCTGACGTTGAGCGCCCTCTCTATCTCATCCTTTACTGTCCCATCTCTTCCTATAAGCACCCCTATCCGTTCTGCGGGGATCTTGACGTACTCCATCATCCTCTCTCCAGATTTCAGGAAGGGGAAGTCCCAGTCACGTACGCGTAGGCTTCGTCCTCATCTATCTCAAAATATCTCTTGAAAAATCTGATCAAGTTGGATACATCTCGCATCAACAATTCCTCGGCCATGGGATGGCTCTTTATGACCCCTTGCGATATGTCGATTATGACGGGCCTGCCGTGGTGCATCAGGACATTATATTCGCTCATGTCTCCGTGAACAAATCCCCTCATCCAGAGTTTCCTTATGGAGTCTCTGAGTTCCATAAAGATCGCTTCGGGGTTCTCCAATGCACAATCTTTGAGCTCCTTCGATGGATCTTCGTTGCCGATGAACTCCATTATCAAGACGTTGTTCTTCACAGCGATGGGTTTTGGAACTCTGACACCCGCTTCGTGGGCCAGCTTCAGATTTTTGAACTCCTTCTCGGCCCACGCGTAAACGATGCTCCTCTTGGTTCTTTTGATCTTTTTGAATCTGTGATCGCCATCTATATACTTCCACATATCTCTGAAGTCGCTCGTCGCAATGCGGTGGATTTTGACTGCATATCTCGTCTCATCTCTACCTATAGCCTTGAAGACATTCGCTTCTTTCCCGGTCTTGATAACGCCGAGTAAAGTATCGATAAGCCCTTTGTTGGCAAATTCATAAAGGGTAAGTAGGGTTGCCTTGTCGAAGACGTCGCTACCAACCCTTACATCTTCTACCCCCTTGATCCGCTTCCTAAGCTCGTCGATGGTCTTATCGAGCTTGGCGAGATCTTTCTCGATCAATTATGCACCTCAAATCAGGCCTTGTCTTATAAGTCTATTCACCTGAGGCTTTGTGAATCTCCAGATCACATCTCCCTTCTCGTCGCCCTGAACAGGCCAAGGTTGCACTATGACGACATCCCCTTCGCGAATCCAGATCTTCCTCTTCATCTTTCCGGGAATTCTGGCGATCCTGACTTTGTCATCTTTACAACGCACCAACATCTTGCTGGCACCGAGCATCTGCTCCACGGTACCAAATACCTCGTTATTCTTCGGTAACCTCAATCTCCTTACCAGTTGTTCGTCTTCTTCATCGACCAAAAAATTCCTCCTATCAACAACATATTAACAACAGATTAATAGCCTTTTCCCTTGAGATATTCCCTTGTGGGCTTCAGGATCTCAATGAGGTAATCCGAAGCGGAGTTCTTCAGGTCTTGGGGATGTAATTCTCCCTTTACGAAGAGAGCTTCCATTCGTCCATAACTCTCAAATTTCAGATCACCGCCAAATCTTTCATCCCTCTTAATGACGACCTCATCGAACTTATTGAAAATATGGGTTTCGAAGATCTCCAATATGGGATTACCTTCAGTTTGTGTCATGGGGCAATAGGCCTTATCGATCTTATCTCTTATAACCTCTTCAGGATCATCGATGGAGATGAAGTTCATCTTACTCGAGGACATCTTTTCACCGCCGTCTATACCGTGGATCATCGGTAGGTGAATACAGACCGGAGGGGCAAAACCCATCTTCGGCAGATTGTCTCTCGCGAGCATATGGATCTTTCTCTGATCTATGCCTCCCACCGCAACATCCACATCCAAGGCAATCATGTCTATGACCTGCATCAAAGGATAGAGCACCCTAGCAACTTTTGGGTCTTTCTCCTCTTTGCTGACCATGTCCATGCTCCGCCTCGCCCTGAGTATCGTGGTAGCAAGGGCGAGCTTCTGGACTTTTGTGAAATACTCCTCTGAAAGCTGAATCTCGGATCCCAAGACGAACTTCGTCTTCTTGGGTTCCAATCCAATACCGATGAAGCACTCTCTGTTATAATTCGCAATCTCTTTGATCTCCTCCAATGTCCCTTTGTTGTTCAAGAAGGCATGAAGGTCTGCCAATAGAACGACAACCTCGAAACCGGCCTTTTGGAAGTCGATCAGCTTATTCATGCTGATCATGTGCCCTAAATGTATCTTGCCACTGGGTTCGTAACCCACGTAAACCTTGGGTTTCTCCTTTCTTCTCACCAAATCCTCCAACTCTTTTTTGGTCACGATTTCGACGGTATTTGCCTCTATCAGAGCAATCTTTTCATCTATACCCATGAAACTCCTCCGGATTGCAATCTCTTCATAATGGACATCGAATATAAAGATTTGGGGCATTTCTCAAAAACAAGAAGAATGCTGAATATCTGAAAATGAGATTAAGAACCACTTTCAGTTTGCAAAGCCAAAGAACACAAATTTTATATACGGTTGTGTATTATTTTGCACAACAATCATCCTTAGAAGGTAACGGCAGTGAACTATACTTTCCATGAAAATGACGAAAATTTAGACGGGCATTTGGTCAGTTTTACCGTTCTTTGTTGTTGATTGCATCCGCTTATTTTTTATAATATCCATATCCTTAACCTTATAGGAGGTGTTCATATCAACGATCGCACAGAAAGTAGGTTTATAGGGGTTGGCGCGCTAAAAAGGAAAAAAGGTTTAATACTGGCTGGACTTGTTGCTATTGCCATCTTGCTGGCACCTTCACCGGCACCATTCCGGATGGGGGGGGAGACTATAGTGCTCACGCCCCACGGTCAGCAGATGATCGCCCTCCTCATAGCATTTGTCGTTATCTTTATAACAGAAGCATTGCCTTTCGGCATGTGCGTAGCCATCATATACGTTTGGATAGTAGCTTTTGGAATTTTGCCCTTTGAAGAAGCTGCGGTGATTTTTGGTCATGATGCAGCATGGTTTATCCTAGGGGCTTTGATGATCGCCGAGGTCTTGGTCAAGTATGACATACACAAGAGGATACTCGCAAACATATTGAAGATCGTTGGAAATTCGACCCAGAACGTTGTATTGGGCATTGTCTCCTTTTGCGCTTTAACCTCTGTATTCATTGCGGACCACACAGTAGCCGCTTTGATGTTGCCAGTAGGGATAGCAGTGGTACAGATTAATGGCGGATTTGAAGAAGTGCCCAACCTGGCAAAGCTCTTGATGTTCTCAATCGCCTTTGGTGCGACTATAGGTGGCCTCGCCTCTCCTTCAGGAGGGAGTAGAAATGTCTTGATGATGGGGTACATTAACGAGTTCTTCGGGCTTAGAATCGGCTATGGTCATTGGATGGCCATGGCACTTCCTATAACATTTATCATGATACCCATTGTGGCATACTTGCTTCCCAAGATATTCAAGCCAGAATTATCGGATCTTAGTGAGGCAGCAAAAAAGATTCGAGAGGAGCTGGGGGCCAATCCAATGAAGAAAGAAGGTTGGACTGTTTCTCTGATATTTTTGTTGATATTGTTTATGTGGATAACTGGAAGTCACAGGTATGGCGTAGGTACCATTGCGATGTTTGGAACCCTATTGTATGTCAGTACGGGGCTTGTGGAATGGGAGGAGCTGTCGGGGATTCACTGGGGCGTTGTCTTACTATACTTTGGTGTTATAGGACTTGGCAAGGCATTGATGATCACTGGCGCTTCTACCTGGCTTGCTTCAAAGGCGCTTCATTTAATAGGTTCATGGGGTATTGACTCGGGTTATCCTCTGGTTTTCAGTTCGACAACTTTTATGACCTTGATAACCCAAACGATGAGCGATGGTCCAGCCGTTGCCACGATGGGTCCAACGCTTCTGGAGGTCGCAAGACTCAGCGCCACCGATCCCATTATCCTCGGAGTAGCTTCGGCCATTGCCTCGGCCTTTGCGTTTATATTGGTAATCGGAACGCCCCCAAATGCCATAATTTACGGGAGCGGATATGTCGAAGCCAAAGAATTCTTAAAAGCCGGAATCTTATTAGAGTTTATCGCTTTAGTTTTATTGATGCTCGTCGTATATTTCTGGTGGGGTTTCTTGGGTGTAGGTATGATCGGTTTTCACTGAGGTGAGAAGATGAAGGTATTGATGTGCACTGGAGGCTCGAAATTTGCTGAAAATGCAATAGGATTTGGCATAAGGCTGGTTAAGAATGTAAATCCCGAGATAACACTCCTCTATGTTGCCGAGAGGGAAAGGGACATCGCCAAGTCAAATGATATTCTGGATAGGGCAAAAGATATCATCGAAGATTATGGGATGACTTCTAAAATAAAGATGAGAGAGGGATTTGTAGCAGAGGAAGTAATCAGGGAAGCCGAGGAAGGCACTTATGATCTGGTTATTATCGGATCCCATGGTTTGAGGAGCAACTTGGTCGGTATTTCTGAATTTTTGTTGGGGACAGAGGCTTATAGAATTGTAAAATACTGTAAAACATCAGTTCTGGTAGTAAAGGAGGCCAAGACTTTCGGAAAAGTCCTCTTCACCACAGATGGCTCGAGGTTCGCCGAAGAGGCTATCGAATTTGGGGGTAGATTGTTGCAAAAGACCAGCGTAGATGTGGCGATCCTCCACGTAATCCCTTCCTTTGTCGAACATTTTAGGGATTATCTGGAGCCCGTAAGGCCCGAACTCGTCGAGATGCTGAAGATGTTGCCGAGACGCGAGGCAGGGCGTTTGGATAGGAGCAAAGAGATACTTCGAAAGTATGATATCGAAGCCAAGAGAAAGGTTAGAGAAGGTCATGCGGCAGAGGAGATACTGAAAGAGTCAGAGCGTTATGACATGATAGTGATCGCGGCACTGGGACGAAGTGGCAAGGGAATATTCCCCCTCGGGGATATAGCATACAAAGTTGTCACCCATGCCAAAAAACCAGTATTGCTCGTCAAATCCATTCGATAGAGGATTGAGGGATTATTCAAATAGTGTGAAACGAAATTTACATAAAGTTTAATAGCAACGTTTTAAAAATATTAAAGGAGAGAGAAGATATTGTGGACGACGTTCAGAAGGAAAAGGAGATTGGAGACCGATCAAAAAGAGGTGTGATAAGAGATGACCAAGATCATGGTTGTTGATGATGAGGATGGTATGAGGTTTATGATCAGGAAGATACTGGAGAGGGAGGGATATGAAGTCACAGAAGCGGGGAGCGGCGAAGAATGCTTAGAGATGCTCAAACACGATAAGCCGGATCTCATACTCTTGGATGTCATGATGCCCGGTCTTGATGGCTGGGAAGTATGTAAGAAGATAAGGGAGAACAAAGAATCCGAGTCCATCACGGTGGCTATGCTTACCGTCAAGTCTGCGGACGAAGATAAAGTCAAGAGTTTTGATGAAGGTCTTGCGGATTGGCATATCAATAAGCCCTTCGAGAGAGAAAGATTACTCAAAACAGTGAAATGGCTACTCGAAAGTCCCTTAAAGCGAGAGTCACCTCCGGAGTAGGTGTTGCCCATGGGAATAAGCATCTGTATAGCTTCAGGTAAAGGAGGGGCAGGAAAGACGGTCTTGACGTCCAATTTAGGCGTTGCGTTGAGCGAGTTCGGAAAAGACGTCATGCTTTTGGATGCAGATATAGAGATGGCGAACCTCGCTTTGCATATGGGGCTAGAGGGGATTGAAACAACTTTGAATAACGCGTTGGCCGGAGAATTGCCCGTAAGCGAGACCATCTACGAAGGTCCGAGCGGAGTCAAAGTCGTACCCGCCGGCCTATCTTTAGAGAGTCTTTCAAAGGTAGATCCGGATAGACTTGAGGGTGTGTTGACGGAACTATTGAAGGACACCGAGATTTTAATGATAGACGCTCCTGCTGGACTGGGGAAAAATGTTGTCGTTGCCTTGTCATCAACTCAAATGGCAATATTGATTACCACCCCCGATCTACCCTCTATATCCGGCGCACTAAAAACGAAGATCATAGCGAGTAGGATGGGGACCCATATACTCGGCGTTGTTGTGAATAGAGCAACCTTTGATAAAGGCGATTTAACGGTAGAGGAGATGGAGGTACTTCTTGAGACAAATATCATCGCCTTAATCCCAGAAGACCCCGAAATTAGGAGCTCGGCGGCACTTGGCCAACCCGTCGTTGTGAGGGTTCCAAGTTCTCCTGCAGCTGTTGCGATTAAAAAATTGGCCGCGGACTTGGTCGGGGAGGAGTATGCTCCCGAGGTGCCAGCGGGATCTTTTATAGAGAGGATTACAAAAGGGGTGTTTAGAGGAAGCTAGGTAGAAAACCCTTGAATGAAGCGCTGAAGAGGAGGAGTTTTCGTTATTATAGAAAGCATGGTGGCATCCTGAGCAATGTGGGAGAAGTGGGCGGTATTTTTCCCGTTAGAAAAGCCGAGTGATATACGGCGCTGGGGGATAAAAGGAGGATCGGCGTTGATAGATACCCGAAGTTGTGGGATTGTAATCGAGAAAAAGATCGAGAGACTGGACCAAGAAGCCAAAAATTAAAAAAGGGGAAAACGCTTACTTGGTAAGCGTTATCTCCATAGCAGAGACGTTCATTGTAGAACCGTCTTCTCTATTCAATTCTTCTGTGCTGATCTCTATCTTCTTTACCTTTACCTCTGGCATAAACCGATTTCTCACGATCTCTGCGGTATCCACAGCCCTACTTATGGCCTGGCCTCTAGATTTAACTACGACCTCCTTCGCATTGCTGAACTGGGTCGTCACAGCCAACACGTAGTTCATCACAGGTTTCTTGCCAATGTATACTACATTGTCTTCTGCTTTGTTTTCTGCCATTTCTGTACCTCCTCTGCTTTTTACCCCTTTAATGAGTCAAAACTTATATAAATCATTTCCTATACTACAAAAGATGATAAAAAGGAGCGCACTGACTTACTTTTTGGGGTTTTTTACAGGAGCCGTAGTTTCAGCTATTCTGCTAAAAATCTTCCCAAGTATTTATCAAGCTTTTATCGGGATATTGGCGAAAAAGATCCAGATCCAGAGGCAGTTGATTCCAAATCTGCCACTGATGCTCATAACAAATAATATCTTGGCATCTCTGATATGCGCATTCGGCGGCTATGGTATTTCAAAGGTATACCTACATCGAAATGCAAACTCCTCGAGATTATATTACCTAACATTATATATCTTCCCCATTTTCATATTATTTACAAGCGGCTTTGTCCTAGGCGCATTTTTTACCCCTTTTATTGGAGATCTAGCAAAATTTTTCAACCTTTTATTTCCCCATGGAATCTTCGAATTGCCGGCAGTGATACTCTCCGGTTCTATAGGGTTCGATATTGGAGAGGGATCGATCCGTAGCTTATATGATATCGAGGTATTTAGGGATGATATCGACCAGATAGCCAAAGGTAAAGTAGGGGAGTATAAAGCGGTCATTGCCCTGATAGTAATAGGGGGGTTATTGGAGGGGGTTGGGCTCTGAAATTATATTGGAAATAGCAGATATTCTCTCCCAACATGAGATCGAGTCCTCAGCCCCAATCCTTTAGCTTTGCATATCGAATTCAGCATCCATAGATTCAGACGTAAAGCATCAGGTAGACCGCCACGCCAGTGAGAAAGGCGACGATCCAAACGATCAAAGTCGTATACCCGATCTTCTTGTGCGTTCGGTACTCCCCTTTGCTCTTGAAGACCCTTTTTTTCTTCATACTCGTATGTTTATAACCAAAATAGACGGCATAGCCAGCGAGGATGAAGCCGATGGTGGACGTCAATCCGTGGACGATCACTGTAGGCAGATAAATTGAACGAGGGACCGCTACAGCTGAGGGTCTTGAAGAGACCTTTATCACCCTGCTACCGATCATGTAAATCGATACAAAAAGGACATTGAAGATAAAGCCCAAGGTCATCAATTTGTAGTGTCTGTTGCTGATGTGCCTACGGGCATACGTCACTCCAATTATAAAGACAGCGATGACGATCACTTCTAATGTCAAGCTGAGGTCAGAAAAGGCGCTTGCTGCGGTTCCATAAAAGCCCATAGGCATCGATCTGTTTATCCATTTGGGGCTACTTTAATTTTTCGACGAGGAGAAATCCTCTAACAACAAATAGAAAAGGCCCACTTAGGTCATATATCTGAGATCCTCTGTTTCGCGGGCTTCATACCTCTTCAAGATGTCTTCATAGAACTTCTTTATGCTCTCATTCACGCTCGGTTTGATCTTTTTGAGTGCCTTATTAAAGTGGGAGAGTTCGACCTTTTTATTCTTTATTTCACTTCCCTCATCCAAGGTTTCCCTAATCGCAAGCATTGCCGATTCCCTGCACAGCGCTTCGATATCGGCGCCCACATAATCTTTCGTCTGTTTCGCTAACTTTTCGAGGTCGACATCCTCACCCAGAGGCATCCCCTTCGTGTGGACCTTGAATATCTGGAGCCTCGCCTCCTCATCTGGGGCTTGAACGAGGAGGAGCTTATCGAACCTGCCAGGCCTTAAAATACCTGGGTCCAAGATATCTGGTCTGTTCGTTGCCGCGATGATTATAATGCCATATACCTCCTCCAGCCCGTCCATCTCCGTAAGCAGTTGATTTACAATCCTCTCTCCTACTCTACTCCCTACCTCCACTCCCCTCCTGGCCGCTATAGCATCGATCTCGTCGAAGAATACCACGGTGGGGGCAGACTGCTTTGCCTTTTTGAATATCTCCCTAATGGCCTTCTCGCTCTCCCCGACCCACTTGCTCAGTACTTCTGGACCCTTTATCGATATGAAGTTGGACTCCGATTCATGAGCAACAGCCTTCGCTAACAAGGTCTTGCCACTGCCTGGAGGCCCAAAGAGTAGAATACCTTTCGGCGGCTTTATCCCCATCTGATTGAATGCCTCGGGGTGCTTTATGGGCCATTCCACGCCCTCTACCAATTCCCGCTTGATCTCGCCCAAACCCCCGACATCATTCCAGGTGACGTCCGGCAACTCTACGAAGACTTCTCGTAGAGCGGAGGGTTCCGCCAATTTGAGGGCTTCTAAAAAATCCTCCTTGTCTACCTTCAGGTTCTCGAGGATTTCTGGGGGGATGGACTCTTCCTCTAGGTCTATTTCCGGCAATACCTTTCTCAGGGCGTTCATTGCAGCCTCTTTGCATAGGGACTCTAGATCGGCTCCAACGAAGCCATGGGTCACATCCGCTAGCTTATCTAGATCGACGTCATCTCCGAGGGGCATGCCCCTTGTGTGGATCTGCAAGATCTCTTTCCTCCCGTTTCTATCCGGAACTCCGATCACTATCTCCCTGTCGAACCTGCCAGGCCTTCTGATGGCGGGATCTAAGGCATCTGGCCTGTTCGTCGCCCCTATAACTACCAGTTCTCCGCGTCCCTTCAGTCCGTCCATCAAGGCCAGAAGTTGTGCGACGACCCTCCTCTCGACCTCTCCGGTAACTTCCTCCCTTTTGGGTGCAATGGCATCTATCTCGTCGATGAAGACGATACTCGGGGCATTCTCCTCCGCGTCCTGAAACATCTTCCTCAGGTTCTCCTCGCTCTCGCCGTAGAATTTGCTCATTATCTCCGGTCCATTGAGGGACGAAAAGTACGCGTTTGTCTCGTTTGCTACGGCCTTGGCGATCAGGGTCTTCCCAGTCCCAGGAGGCCCGTGTAACAAGACGCCTTTGGGGGGGTTGATACCGAGTTTGTCGAAGAGTTCTGGATGCTTCATGGGGAGCTCGATCATTTCCCGGACCTTCTGTACTTCATCTCCTAGCCCACCTATATCTTCATAGGTCACGGTCGGTAGCCCCGCCCTTTCAAACTCCATCGGTTGTTCCCTTACCTTGACTTGAGTACTCGAGGAGACTTGGAGGATACCCGAGGGATTTGTCTGTACAATGGTGAATGGTAGAGCAGTTCCCAAGACCACTATAACGATCTTGTCGCCCTTCGAGATGGCCCTACCGAGCAGACGCCTGTTGACGAAATCCTCAAAACCGGGGGAGAATCTTATGGCCCGTGCCGGTGCGATTGTGAGGCTCTTGGCCTCTTTGACTTCTACATTCTTGATCCGGACTTTGTCCCCGAGAGATACAAGGGCATTCTGTCTCAATAATCCGTCCATCCTTACTATTCCCAGACCTTCGTCGACGTCATGGGCCCTCCAGACCACCGCCCCTGTAGAATTTTTCCCATCGATCTCTACGAAATCGCCCGCGGTGACCTTCAAGGCATCCCGGGATTTGGTGTCTAATCTGACCACACCCCTACCGACGTCGTTTTTCAATGCTTCAGCTACCTTGAGTTCGATCTCCATCTAATAATTCACCTCATTACTTTCAATTTTGATTCTTTGATTAATAAATCTAACCAAGCCATTTGTTGGCAATTTGGAGAGTTTGATTAAAATTCCTTCCACTTTACCAATCCCTTTCGCTGAAATACAAGCTGATCATGGAAAAATATTAAAAAAAGGGTCACTCCACTTTCACCGAAGTTCCCTTTTTAATCTCCTTTTTTGGCAGTCTCACTTCTAAGACGCCATTTTTATAGTTCGCTTTGGCATTCTCTGGAGTCACTGATGCAGGAAGTGCATATGACCTATAGTATCTGCCATAGCTTCTTTCTCTTCGAAGATAGCCACCTTCCTTCTCTTCGACTTCGCGTTTCGATTCGGCGGATATCTCTATCCTATCTTCCGTTGCATTGATGTCGATCTCCTCCTTCTCAACTCCTGGGATTTCGGCAGTTATTATTATCTCTTTGTCGGTTTCTTGTATATCGGTATAAGGCTCTATAGCCCCTACCTCTTCGTAAGGTTTAAGCGCAGTCTTCCCTGGGCCAAGTAGTCTCGGCCTCTCTCCCCAGAATTCCGCGAATAGTCTGTTCATCTGCCGCTCCAATCTCCTTATCTCCTCGTATGGGTCCCATCTCATATTTCCACCTCCATGTTTATTTTGTTCCAGTAATATTTATATTTTATTTCACCTCGATTTTGAATCCCTTTCTCTTCGGGGATTCCTTCAATTTCGCCTTTACCTCAAGGACACCATTGTTGTACGTTGCTTTTGCACTTTTCGGTTCGATCTCATTTTGCAGAGGAAGATTTTTGCGGTATTTCCTGTCCTCCGATCCTGCTGTAATCTCGATACTGCTCTCTCTCGCGTTAATCTCGATCTCCTCCTTCTCGATACCGGGCAACTCGATAGTTGCTATCAACCCCCCATTCTTCTCATCCACTGTGATGTCGGCAAAGGGTTCCTTTATCTTGGATTCTGCTGATTGCATTTCCAAAAGAGGTTCGATATTTCCGATTTCCCTGATAGCGGGTTTTCCATCTGGTCCGACATATATAGAAAATCCATAGTATAGTGGCCCGCCTACTCTATTCGATACCAAGTTTATCCGTTCTCTAAACAACTCTTCGAATATCCTTTCCATCTCTTCGAATTCTCCAAAAAGATCATCAAGTACCCTTCTTCGTTCCATTCCATACCTCCTTTTAATAACTTTTTGTTACTATAAGGTCAATTCAAGTTAACAAGTTAAAATATTTTAATAACTAAAAGTTAGAAAAGTGATTG
>JBHIFP010000047.1:0-12569 GCA_046761145.1 Hydrothermarchaeales archaeon (SeqCode) | reverse complement strand
TCCCCGGAAAAGAAGGCTGAACGGTCTTTCCACGTTGAGCATTGGTATATGGGGGCGTCGTCGTCGCGGTTGGAGGAAGTGTCGTAGTCATCGATCGAGTATCGCCCTCAGTAACACAACCGCTTAGAAAAATTATTATTATGAAAATTATAATTGCTCTCTTTCCATTACTTGACATTTTTTAATTCCTCTAGCTTGATCTTGAATATGAGGGTCTTTCCGGCCAAGGGGTGATTGAAGTCCAACTTCACCCTTTCGCCGTCGACCTCTATTATCCTTCCAATTCCATCATTTGTCTCGATCAAGGTCCCGACCTTGGCAGGTATGTCCTGGACTTTCAAGAGACCGATGGGGACGGATTTTATGAGATCTTCATCAACGTCGCCATACGCCTTCTCTGGCGGTATTACTACCTCCTTCTCCTCACCGACTTTCATGCCCGCCAATGCCTCGCTAAACCCATCGATCAAAGGCGAAGACCCTATGGTGATTGAGAGAGGACCATATTTTCGCTCTTTTACGTAGATACCCTCGGCCCTTGCAACCCCTTCATCCGTCGAGTCGAAGACCCTTCCGTCCTCAAATCTGCCCGTATACGAAACCCTTACAAAATCTCCTTCCTTCGCTTTGACCATGGGTATTACCTTCTTTAAGTAAGTGGTCTCCTCTAAAAGCCTTTCTGTCTAGTTATTTACCTTTGGCCTCGTCCTTGAGCTTCTTGATCAGTATGCTCTTGCCGCAATTTGAGCACCTTATCCTATAGGGCCTTCGAGTGAAGATCGCCGCCCCTTCTTGCTCCTCCTCGCAGAAGGGGCAGAGCATTATGTATCTGTACTCCTCATCGCCGGTCTTTCTCCAGATGAAGAGCTCACCGGTTTCCACTCCGTCCTTATCCTCCAGTCTCCTCTTTGTGAGATAAGAAAATTCGCCGGGTTTTATCTCCTTTAGATCGAAGGGTAACTTAAGCCTCATATACCTCTCCTCTTCAAATCTTCGTCAATACCTCTGCCTTCTTTTTGACCAAGACCATGTCCTCAATCCTTACGCCTACCCCCTTATAAACCCCCGGCTCGATGGTAACCACCATGCCCTCTCTGAATACGCCCTCGCTCTCCTTCCCTATCTTGGGGGCTTCATGGACCTCTATTCCGATCCCATGCCCCGAGGAGTGGATGAAGTGCTCGTCAAGGTCGTACTCCTCCAAGACCTTCCTCACAGCGATGTCTACGTTCCCTATCTCGTTCCCCCCTCTTATCTCGCGTATGCCTGCTCGCTGGGCGTCTCTCACCGCATCGTACAATTCCAAGAATTCTTCGCTGGAGTTGGAGCAAAATGTCCGGGTTATATCCGAATTGTAGCGTTCCCATTTGGCCCCCATATCTATTATAACCGAATCCCCTGGCTCTATCTTCTTCTTTGTAGGTTCGTGATGCGGAATTGAAGAATTCTTGCCAGAGGCGACGACGGTGTCAAAGGCCGGCTTTGCTTCTCCTCTGAGTGCATCTTCTGCCTCCGCAGCGACCTCGATCTCAGACCTGCCCACGAGGTCCGACGAAACCCCCTTCATCGCCGCCTCGGCGATGGTTATCGCCTTACTCATCTTCTCCAGCTCTTCCCTATCCTTGACCATGCGCATCTCTTCGATAAACTTCAAGTCAGAGATATCCTTGCCCCTCAGGTGCCTCTCGTAAAAATGCATCGTGGTATATCTCTTTTCTACCCCGATTCTGCCTCTCAACCTCTCAAATTCTCCTTCGAATTTCTCAACGACTTTCACCTCAACCGGACACCCCCCAATCGATACCGCATCCATCTTCGATACGAGGAGCAAAGGCTCCGACTTGAGCAACAGAGCCGAGAATGTCGTTGGGAAAAAGCCGGTGAGGTAGTAGATATTCTCTGGTTTCAGGATGATCCCACAATCGAGGTCATCTCCGAATAGAAGGTCCATCGCTCTCTCGACTCTCATAATATCGGATAAAATTTTTATTCTCCAAGATAAATCTTCCTATGTTGGGACTTTGATATGGATCCAAAATTCGGATTGGTGGCCGTCGGCGGGACCTTCGATCGCTTCCACAGAGGCCATAAAGCGATCGTCAAAAAGGCCTTCGAGATCGGACGAAACGTCATCATCGGTTTGACTTCCGATGAGATGGCGGGTAAAGAGGTAGAGCCTTACGAGCTTCGTAAAAAGGTTCTCGTCGAGTTCTTGGAAAGAAATGGGCTCTCAAAGAGATGCGATATCGTAAAGCTCTCCGATGTATATGGACCTACGTTAAAGGATGAGAGGATAGATGCGATTGTGGTATCGGAAGAGACCGAACCCAAAGCGGTCGAGATAAATAGGATCAGGGGGAAAGAAAGCCTATCGCCATTGGAGATCGTGGTCGTCCCCTTTGAGTTGGCCGAAGATCGAAGACCGATATCCTCAACTAGGATAAAAAAAGGTGAGATCGATAGAGAAGGTAGATTGATACTATGGAAAGGATAAGCATCACCCTGTCGAAGAAACTCCTCGTGGAATTCGACGATATACTGAAGGAGAAGGGCTATTCTTCCAGGTCCGAGGGGATCAGAGACGCGCTGAGGAATTACATACTGGAATACGATTTTCTAGAAGGCTTGAGGGGGGATATCGCCGGTACCATAACCATGATCTATGATCACGACGAACATGGCACATTGGAAAGGCTCACGGAGTTCCAACACGATTTTTCGAAGATAATCGATTCCTCGCTCCACATACACCTAGACCAGAAGCACTGCCTGGAGGTTGTGGTGGTCAGGGGGGGAAGCGAGGAGATACGGAGACTGGTAAATAAACTGTCCTCGACCAAAGGAATAAAGCGGGTGAAGTTGACGACCAGTAGCTCCGATATTCCCGAATAATTTTGGTTTGAATATGGGGCGCCCAAATCTATATATCGCAAAAACCCACATCTTTACATGTGAAGTGAGATGCCCGTGGACAGGAGAGCCCAACTATTTACTCTAGACCTGTTGTTAGCCTTGGTACCACTAACTATCATGTTGGGGATGTCCGCAAATGCGATGGCTGGGGTCACGACGCAGATTCAGGAGTACGCTTATGGCTATTCTATGAAGAGGGTCACAAACGATGCCGCAGATGTCTTGGTGAAGACCGCTGGGGAGCCCCCGACTTGGAATTCGTCTAACACCCCGACTACCGTGGGTCTGGCGTTGTACGAGGAGAACGCTAGCACGACCAATATATTGGATAGCGACAAAGTCAAAGACATGTCCTCCACTTATTTGACGAATTTATTGCCCAACTTCCAATATTACAATCTCTCTATAACCTCTCTCGAGGACCCCACTTTCTCTACAAGCTGGACCAGCGGGACGAGGACAAATGTGAGCGATATCGTCGTGGCAGAGAGGAGGGCTCTCTTGGAGATCGAGAAACTAGAAGATGCAATCCATTACAAGGCATATGGCGGCTATACTGCGACCAGCGCATGCACCACTGGATGCGCCACCTATGAAATCTATGAGATGAGCTTTTCGGTAGAACCTGGCGATCTGTCTTATTACAAATATTGGTTTGTGGCGAATAGGAACGACACCAGTCAGACCGCAGATGTATATTTGAACACAAATCAAAGTTGTTACTGTACCCTTACCGACACTGACGCTAAGTACAAAGATATAACAGATGCGACTTTTTTGGGCAACATGACCCCAGACCTTACGGAGGGTAACACATATTATGTATACGTCACAGTGGAGGGGACCTCCCCCGCATTATACTATGATTATTATGTAATAAAGGCGCCCAGTACTATACCAGAAGGGTCCATCTCTTTGGGAAATTCGAGTTATAGATATGTAAGTGTCCAACTGGAGGCTGGCAGGTGAATAAGAGGGCCTTCATATTCACGATGGATGCCGTCCTGGCGCTCATCCCCATCTTCGTGGCCATGGCCAGCGTCTCCCAGATAACCGCGGGAGGCAATCTGTTTCTCCAAGGCTATGGGATGGATGCCGGTAGAATTGCCCACGATACCCTTGAGACCATGAGCGTTCAGGGGGATATCGAAGAGCCAAATGTAAACATAGTGAATGCTACATTGGAGAAGTTGATTCCCGATCGATACAATTACACCTATGACTTGATATTCCAAGGGAGTTCGGTGCTCAATTTGAGTAAGGGGAACATCTCCGAGGCCTCAAACATCGTCGTTGCGAGGAGGCTTGAGTTGGTGAAATTCTTCAGATTAGAGGGATATATGCCGGAAGTATCGCACGGCGGGAGCGAAGAAGTGGAAGAGTTATGCCCCAGACAGGGAAATAAACCCCCCATCTACGAGGTATCTTTCTTCGTCGACACCGATTATACAACAATGTTCAGCTATTGGGTTAATGGTGAGGCTCCCGATAAGGGGGTGAGGGCTTGGTACGTTGTCTTTACAGAGAGCAAAGACTGTAGTGATCTTAGAGGAGGTGGGGTTGGTTGGGAAGACTTTATGGAGGCAAAGGATTATTTTGCATCCGAAGAGATCACCGACGAGATGACAGAAGGAGTTACGAACTTCGTGTACTTAAGACTCGCCGCGAATCCGAATGTCGAATCTTACATATCCGTAATCAGGGCACCCACGGGCGTGGATGAGAGTTTGGTCACTTACGATAACGCGGTGAAGAGGGACTTCGCGTGGGCTATCTTGAAGTTGTGGAGTTAGCGAGATGAGCGATCTAAAGGGTTTCGTCTTCACGGGCATAGCATTTCTGTTGGTCATACCAGCGATGATACTCGCTGCTTCATTCCTGAATATGATGGAGACCGGCGACGAAGCCACCGCCTTGGCGACGAAATCCGATGTTGTGTTTGCTGTATACAACAATGTAGATTCGAGCTTGGAGTTGGCCAGTTGCTCATACTTCCTCATATACGAGGACGACACAGCTACGATACTGCAGAATCTCACCGATTACTGGGCGCCCTATATCGAAGGGAATTACACCGCGGGCATCACCGTCTCGATAGCAGAAGATGAGATAAATGTGACCTATAACTCAACTGAAGATTATATCAAGGTGGGCAACATAAACAATATAGATGAGGGCATCCCGGTAACCATCACCTTCCAGAACATCGCGTATCAACGCGATTTGAGCCCTTTAAGACTATACAAGAATTGTAGCGGAGAGATCGTAACCGTGGAAGAGGCGATACCGAGGAAAAAATTGTACCTCAGCAACATAAGTGGACAGCACAATCTCACCACGGAAAGTCCCACCCCAACCCAAAACATCACCGTGGTGATAGCCGATGGCTCCTATGTCGAATGGGTTATAAGCCCCTTTGACCAAGTCGCCTTCAATACAAGCGGGTCCTTCAATGTAAGCGACGATATAGCCCTCTTTTTATATCTAAAGCCGATTCCTGACGGAGCTAGAGATCCTACCGCATCCTTTGAGTTATGGTATGATGGTGCACAGCTGGATGGAACTCTCAGTGACAAGATCACAACTGAGGATTGGTGGGTGGACTACTTTACGGGCGTTACAGGTACGATCATCCCGGCCAACGCTTCATTGACATTGAAGATCTCGGTGGATTATGAACCTGCCAAAAATCCGGAACTGGAGGTTTTTTTCAACTCCACCGTCTATGATTCTGGAGTAGAGATGCCGGGCTACATAATCTCCATAGGGGATACAACTCCGCCTGTGATAGCCAACGTCTCAACCACTTATATAGGCCCGACCAGCGCGATAATAGAATGGGATACGGATGAGTCGAGCAACAGCCTCGTCAATTACAGCACGGACCCATCTCTGGCCTCACCCTCCACTAAGTCAAATGCGACATATACCCTGTCTCACGTGGTAAATGTAACGGGGTTATCCCCCGCCACAACGTACTACTACGAGGTCCTATCTACAGATCCCTCATCCAATACTGGAAGGGAGAACAACAGCGGCTTGTATTACAACTTCACCACTCTCGGCACGAGGGAGACGCTTTGGTGCAACGGCTCAACCCCGGCGAGCGATGGCTACGTAGGTACATGCCCAGGAGGAGCATTGTGCGATTGGGACGGTACTTATATCGTGATAAATGAGACCGATGAGGTGATAGTGAGATTCAACGTCCCGACTGCTAGTGTTACCGAGATATACTCGGCCATCATCTATTGGGTGGACAGAGGTGACGGAAGTCGGACACTCGCGGCAGGGGACGGAACGGTTTGGAACTGGAACTCGACCACAGGCGCGCCGCCGGATAAAAATAATTTCAACCTGCAAAGCCTGAATATCACCTCTTACTTCTTGGGCGTAAGTGTGGATGATGCCTCCGACATAATAAAACTGCAGGTGAATTACACCAACCCTGAAGAACCGGGTACTAGGACTGACGATTGGGAACAAGTATATGTCAATGTAACCTATTATTGATCGACAAAAGCATCTCTTTGTGGTAGATATGAAGATCAATCCCGAGTGCATCCCCTGCCTCTTCGAAAGGGCAAAATTCGAATGCGACTTGGCCTTCAACGATGAAGAAGAGAAGATCGATGCTCTATCCGAGATAGCACAATATATTGGGGCAAATTTGAGTTCGAACGTGGTTCCCGCAGCCCTGGGAACAGAAAGGGAGAGGATAATAAAGAGGAGGAGCGGGAAAGATGACCCTTATGCCGAGTTAAAAAGAGCCAGTAATAAAGTAGCTGCGGAGCTACTACCGATAGCCCAAGAGTTCTATAAAAATTGCGAAGACGAGATAATGGCGCTGATCAAGATCGCTGCTGTAGCGAACTCGATGGAGTATGGGGTAAAGGGCCACGACTTCGATGCCGAGGATTTCAGGGGTGAATTCGAGGAGGTTCTCAACGAAGGATTGATCGGAGATATGACCCAAATCAAAAATGCACTGGACAAATACACCAAAATTTTATACCTGACGGACAACGCCGGGGAGGTGGTCTTCGACAAGTTCATAGCGAAGAAACTGGCAGATATGGGCAAAGATGTGGTTATATCGCCCAAAAGCGAGCCCATAATCAACGATGTAACTACCCAAGATATAAAGGGTTTGAATTTTGGTGAGTTCAAAATCATATCATCTGGATCATTTGTTGGCTTGTCCTTAGAAGAGGCACCGGCCGATTTTTTGGAGCTTTTCTGGGACGAAGATTACCTGGTATTTGCCAAGGGGATGGGCTATTACGAAACCATATCGGAATTTGAGGGAAAGCTCAAAGGGAGATTGATATATGTTTTGAGGGCGAAATGTATAAGCGTCGCTGAGAGCCTCGGTGTGAATCGGGGGGAGTTGGTGGCCAAGATTGTTTAGAGCTGTGCATAAAAAAATGGATTGGAAACTGCGCAAATTTTATGTAGTATTCTATCGTCTTTCATAAGATTGTGACTTTTATAAACGTAAAATTCAAAAATTGGGTAGATGCGCATCCGATGATCAAGTATTGGGCCCCCGTTTATATCTATGCAGCCATCATTTTTTATATTTCTTCGTTACAGTTCCGAACCCTGCCTCCCTCATTATCCATTATTGAGGTCGTTGATCCTCGTAGGGTCGTCCTTCACGTCATTGAATATAGTGGCCTCGGCTATCTTCTTTATCGGGCATTGGCGAACTCCGATCGTCAAATCTTATATGAAAATGCGTTGCTATTTACAGTCGTAATGGGTCTATCTTATGGAATTACGGACGAGATACATCAGTATTTTGTCCCTACTAGGGAATTGAGTCTGATCGATATGCTCTCAAATGGTCTTGGCTCGATGATTGGCGCTGTTATTCCTCATAAGAATGACAAAGGATGAGGACCTTTGAACCTCTCTCTACGATTACTTTTCTCATGCTCTCTCTTGGGAAAGATATATTGCCTTCTCCACCCGATATAATCGAAATGGAGGCGACGCATTAGACATTCTTTTATAATATCATCATTCCCTTTTGGATTGATACGATCCTTGTAAGAAAATGTCAAAGAATATGGATAGAAAATCGCTGTGATACAAATGGAAGCCTCAACTGGAGATCTGGATTTAGAAGACAATCAAGCAAGATTTGATGATTTCTTCAGAAAATATTACAACGAAAATATCCTCGAGGTCATTAGAGGATATCCCGAGACCAAAAGCCTCATTGTGGACTTTCACGACCTCGACAAATACGATATCTCCTTGGCCGACGAGCTGATTTCAAACCCAGACGAAATGATCTCCGCCGCAGAAAGGGCATTGCGAGATCTGGATCTGCCATCCGATTTTCCCAAGGTAGACATAAACGTCAGATTTATCAATTTGCCCGAAAGTTGCAAACAGATGATCAGCGAGATCAGGAGCGATCACGTGGGGAAACTCCTCTCCATCGAAGGGATAGTTAGGAAGGCGACGGATGTTAGACCTAAGCTCGTCATGGCTGCCTTTGAGTGCAAGAGGTGTGGGAACATAATAAGGGTGGAGCAGGTCGAAAATGTGATAAAGGAACCCTTCCTGTGCGAGGGCTGCGATACACGAGGACCTTTCAAACTTCTGCCAGACGAATCCAAATTTGTGGACTCCCAAAAGATGTTGATGCAAGAGTCCTTAGAGAGTTTGCGCGGGGGAGAGCACCCCAAACAGATCCGTGTAACGTTGGAGGACGACCTTAGTGGAGAGATCACCCCCGGAGATAGAATAGGGGTGGTCGGCATTCTGAGAGCAGTCAGAAAGCGATTTAGGGAGAAGGGATCCAGAGTCTTCGATATCTTCATCGAAGCGAATTCTTTACAGCCCATCGAGCTCGAGTTTGAGGAAGTCAAGATAAGCAAAAAGGACGAAAAGAAGCTCCTTAAGATGTCCAAGGACCCGCTGATATATGACAAGATAAGGGACTCCATCGCCCCCCACATCTACGGGTATAACACTATCAAAGAAGCGGTGATGTACCAGCTCTTCACATCGCCGCCGATAGAGCTTCCAGACGGAGGGAGGATAAGGGGGGACTCCCATGTGCTCATCTTGGGTGAACCCTCGACGGGCAAGAGCGAGATTTTACAGCACGTCGCTAGAGAGTTGGCACCCAGGGGCATCTACTCCTCAGGGAAAGGAACGACTGGAGCCGGTTTATGTGTAGCGCCGGACTCCTTAGTCTGCCTTTCCACCGGGGAATTAAAACCCATAAAAGAACTGGTGGAGCGAGAATTAAAAGATAACATAAAAAAATACCGAGAGGGTATTTGGATAGCAAGAAGACCAAGCCTTGAGTATAATGCGGTCTCTTTGAATGGGGGACATAAATCTGAAGAGAAGAGTATATCGCAGTTTTGGAGGCTGAAATCGCCAAAAAAGTTGATCAGATTAACCACGAGATCTGGGAAAAGGATCACCACTACTGCGACAACGCCATTTCCAGTTATTCATGGAGGGGAGATCATCTGGAAAGAAGCGGCAGAATTGTCTAGAGGGGACTACGTAGCTACTCCTAGAAGGCTCGTGACGAGTAAAAATAGAAACCCTCCTTTGATTGAGCTTGTTGAGAGCGACCCTATTGTCTACGGATGCGAGAACCTCGTAAAAGAAATTGTTGAAATTTTGACTGAAAAATATAACACCTCGATCAGAGGATTGGCCAAGCAACTGGACATAAGTGAAAACAACCTATATTTCTCATGGGTTAAGGAAGGTGTTAGGGGGGCACCGCGCCTATCTGACGTTATTTTATTAGCTGAAAAAGCAGGCGTGAGTTTAGAAGAGGTTGTAAATCATATGGAATACTATTCTCAATATCACGGGCACAAGATAAAACTCCCAAAAAGACTGAATGAAGACTTCTTGTATTTTGCCGGATTGATAGCCGGAGATGGAGATATCTCCCGGACATCGTATGGAGGATATTCCATCAGGTTTTCAAACTCATCCCTCGAGTTGCTGGATAGATACAGTAGTTTGATATACGAATTGTTTGGAGTAAACTTTGACAAAAGCGAAAGTTCCGAAAAGAGACCCCCCTCCATCAGGTTTCATTCAAAAATTGTGGGTGAAATTCTAGAGAAATTGGGCATACCTGTATCTCCAAAATCGCATAAGGTAGATATGTCCAATATACTGCTATCGCTACCAGATAATCTGTTGGCATCTTTTATCAGGGGATTGTTTGACTGTGATGGGGGGGTAGTAAACCAAGATGGAGCGGGTTCCTCTTATATTGAATTCAACACAACCGGTAAAAAACTTGCAAAGAAGCTCCATATCACGCTATTGAGATATGAGATAATTTCAATGCTAAGGAAGAGAATGGTCAGAGGAAGAACGGAAGTCATTCGTACAGAAGATGGGGAGAGGGCGATTAGGTCGTTACATGACAGATATTGTATCACGATATATGGAAAAGAGAATCTGGTCAAATTCAAGCACTGTATCGGATTTTCTCATCCAGATAAGAAGGACAAACTCAACAGAGTGATAGATAACATATCCAATGCACACACAAATATCGACACAATTCCATATATTGGAAAAGTCATGAAGGATGTTAGGAGAAGTTTTGCCATACCTTCTAGACTCATATATGGATATAAAAATTATGAATATGAAAATGGGAGGAGAAACCCCAGTAGAAGTTTTCTTCAAAAATTTGTAAGGAGAGTAAAAAGGAATATGGGGGGGCATGAAGAAAGAGTCTACGTAAAAATAGAAGATGAAACGAAAAAGAAACTGTATTCGACTTCTCTTGAATACCTTGCGAAAGATGAGTTGATGACACTTTTAGACATCAAAGAGCATGGCTTATATGACTATTTTTCGAGGAAGAACCGGACGCAAGGGATACCGTTAGCGAAATTGAAGATTTTATGCGACTTTTTAGAGGAGGAAGGACATAAAGAGCTGTCTTTTAAAGAGGTAGGAAGGCATACTGTTCCAAGATTATTGGATATAAAGACTGGAATAAAAAAAGCAGAAGAAGACCTCAGAAAACTGGAAATGCTCGCATCTTCGGACATACTGTGGGATAGAGTGACCAAAACTGAGATGGTCGAGAATGGCCAAGCGTACGTATATGATCTAACGGTTGATGGAGCACACAACTTTCTGGTCGATGGAATATTTTCCCATAATACAGCCACTGCAGTCAAAGATGAGTTCGGCGACGGAGGCTGGTCATTGGAGGCCGGTGCCTTGGTTCTTGCAGATAAGGGGATTGCGTGTCTGCATCCTAACTCAAAGGTGTTGGTAGATAATAGGATTGCGGACATAGAATCCCTTTTCGATGAAAATAATAAATATTTTGCTTTAACTGGTGGCGAAGAGACAGAGATCTCAGATTTAAATGCCGAAGTTGTTTCTTTAAATGAACTCAAATCAGTTTCAAAAAAATCAACATTGATTAGAAGGAAGAAGTATAGGGGCAAAATGTTGGAAGTTACGACCAAATCTGGATTTAAAGTGAGATTAACACCAGACCATAAACTTTTAGACGGAAATTCATTAAAGTGGAAAGAAGCCAAGGATTTCAGGGTTTCAGATTTCATTGTGTCTCCTTTAAAATTGCCTGAAAATGATGAAGAGCTCTATCTCTTGGATCTTATTCCAGATGAATGGCTAGTCATTTTAGATTCCAAAGAAAAAAAAGAAATCAAAGAGAAGGTACTTTCAAAATACAAAACCTTAAAGGAATTCAACGAGAAGTACGGACTAAATAAAGATGTCCTTTCAGGGAAAAATCAGACTACGGTGGGGACTTTTAAAGCAATTCTCAGAGAATTCAATTGCTATGATGAGTGGAAAAAAAGAAACTTATCTTATGGTCGAAAATCTGCTGGTGAACGATTAAAAATATCAAAGATAACACCTGAGCTGGCATATTTCCTGGGTTTTTTGTATGGTGATGGACATATTAGTACAAATGAAAGAAGGTCTTCTGTTTCTATAACGCAATCCACTAAAAATTCTGAACAAATAGAGCAATTAAAGAGAACCTTTGAAAATTTCTCAAACAGGAAGTTACACTCATATGAAAGGCTTAGTAAAAGTAAGATTCGAGGAAAGGATACGGAAAGTTATAATGTTATCCTTTATCCTAATTCAAATCTTATCGCATATCTATACAACTACTTTACCAAGAACAATTTAGAGAATATCCTCAGGTTACCAGATGAAGCATTGAAGGCATTTATTGCGGGGGCACTGGATTCTGATGGTTGTATCTCAATTAAAAGAGGAAGGAAATCTAACAAGTTTTATGAGACAGTCCATGTTGAATTCTTATTATCCAAGGAGGACGAAAAAAATAAGGCATTTATGCTTGCGTTGAGGAGGCTGGATTGTTTTGGCAGGCTAATAAAGGGCATAAATATAGACAGGATAAGGATAACAGGAAGGACTGATGTTCATAAACTAGTAGAGGGGATTAAAAAGTATAGTACAAAGGTTAAAGACCTCCCCCCTAGGAAACACATTGTTTCATCCTTAAGTGAAAAAGTTCCCCTAGACGTGGCTGCCCATATCTGCAGCGAACTCTCTGATATAAATAAATCCATTCTACTGAAAAGAGGTGTTTGGAGCACTATTTATAATTATAAAAACAAGACATA
>JBHIFP010000046.1:0-13072 GCA_046761145.1 Hydrothermarchaeales archaeon (SeqCode) | reverse complement strand
GCAACAGATATTACCCATTTACGTTGGAACTACAGAAGCTATTTCAATCCGGACAGTTCTCGAAAACCGTCCAACTCCCAGACCGTTGACCCCTGACTTGTTGATTAATATTTTAGAGGGCTTAAACTCTAGAGTTGATAAGGTGATTATCGATGATATAAAAGAAGGCGTGTACTATGCCAAAGTAGTAGTAAAATGGAAGGAAGGTATATCTGAGTTTGATGCCAGACCAAGTGACGGTGTGGCTTTAGCGGTTAGAAGCGAAGCTCCTGTTTATGTTACCGACGACGTGATAAAAGCTACGGCTGTTGAAAGAAAATCCATTGAGATTTGGTGATCAAATCTAATATCGGCTAGGGCTCGTCTGCGCTTGATGTAAAATTTGTACGTCCTGATTTTTCGCGGTCTTTAACACTAACAAGTCGATCTTTATGTGACTATATGCATTTCACTGCATGAGAATTTATCAGCAACAAAATCTTAAATGTCTCACAATTGTTACGATAGCAAAACAAGCGAAATATTTATATAAAACCAAACCCAACAGTTTCGTAATAATGGACAAACGAGTGGTACCTGTCACAAGAAGATGTCAAAGCTTATGGAGTGGGCTTAATCAAACTATAGTCTCCCAGTAGATAGGCAGGCTTTTATTTTATAGGGGCATGCGGGGCCATTGAATCATCTGAAGCGAAAAGGAGGCACGACGTAGATGATGAAACAGAAGGCAGAACGTCCAATTTTGATCTTACCCGAAGGTGCCAAAAGGACGATAGGAAAAGACGCCAAAAGGATGAACATAATGGCTGCTAGGGTGATTGCTGAGTCTGTTAGGACCACCCTTGGACCGAAAGGCATGGACAAGATGCTCATAGATAGCCTTGGCGATGTGACAGTAACGAACGACGGGGTAACTATACTCAAAGAGATGGAGATAGAGCATCCTGCAGCGAAGATGATGATAGAGGTAGCGAAGACACAAGATGATGAAGTCGGTGATGGAACTACAGCGGCTGTGGTCATAGCAGGAGAGTTGTTAAAAAGGGCGGAAGAGCTCTTAGACCAAGATGTACACCCAACGGTTATTGCAAGCGGTTACAGAGTGGCAGCAGAAAAGGTCGATGAATTTCTAAATGAAATGTCTAAGGAGATCGACACAGAGGATAAAGAGATGTTAAAGAAAGTAGCTATAACGGCAATGGCTGGTAAGGGCGTAGATAAGTCCAGGGAATACCTTGCGGATCTAGTAGTTAAAGCCGTAAAAGCGGTGGTAGAAGAAGAGGATGGTAGAGTAATTATCGATCGCGATGACATAAAGTTGGAAAAGAAGGAGGGAGAAGGAATAGAAGATACGAGGCTGATTCGGGGTATAGTTCTAGACAAGGAGAGGGCGCATCCAGGCATGCCTAGGAAGATAGAGAAGGCGAAGATCGTCTTGCTAAACACTTCTGTAGAGGTCAAAAAGACAGAAGTAGACGCAAAGATTCGAATTACAGATCCAAGCCAGCTGAAGGGCTTCATCGATGAAGAAGAGGAGATGCTTATAGGTATGGTGGAGAAGATAAAAGTGGTAGGGGCTAATGTGGTGATATGTCAAAAAGGCATTGACGAGTTAGCACAACACTACCTTGCGAAAGCAGGTATCTTTGCTGTAAGGAGAGCTAAGAAGAGTGATATGGAAAAACTTGCAAGGGCAACTGGTGCCAATATAGTCACGAACTTCGAAGATTTGAGCAAAGAAGACTTAGGTTATGCCGGCATCGTCGAAGAGGTCAAGATCGGTAATGACGAAATGACCTTTGTAAAAGAATGCAAAGACCCAAAGTCTGTCACAATGCTGATCCGCGGAGGAACCGAACATATAGTAAACGAGGTAGAGCGCTCCCTAGAAGACTGTCTAGGTGTAGTCCCAACTGCTGTGGGGGATAGAAAGGTGGTAGCTGGAGGAGGTGCTCCAGAGGTAGAGATGGCCAAGAGGTTAAGGGAGTATGCAAAGTCTGTTGGAGGGAGAGAGCAACTGGCGGTAGAGGCTTTTGCAGATTCTATGGAGGCGGTACCTAGAGCCCTAGCAGAGAATGCTGGTCTAGATTCTATCGACGTGCTCATGGAGTTAAGGGCCAGACATGAAAAAGGCGGTATAGCAGATGGATTGGATGTCTATGAAGGCAAGGTCAAAGACATGCTGAAAGAGGGCGTTATTGAACCTTTACGTGTGAAAACCCAAATTGTCAATTCAGCGAGTGAGGCCGCGGTGATGATATTGAGGATAGATGACGTGATTACTGCCTCTGCTAAAGGTGAAGAGGCACCAGCAAGGGGACCGCCTGAAGCCTTGGGTGGTGGTATGGGGGGAACGTCTCCAATGATGTGAGGGTTGATATTGAAAAATACTGGATATGTAATACACGCAAAGATAGAGACCTATGGCAGGACAACGAAGTCAAGGATTTTTGAAGAGATTGTCCAGACATTTCAGCAGGTTCTTGGCAGGGGTTTTGATATTAGAAAGCTACAGAAGACAGGGAAAATAGAGAAGGTAGAGATCAACACTGAATCAACTAAAGAAGGCTCTGCAGGAGAAATAAAGATATCCTCAAACCTCTCTGATGCAGAGACCGCTATTCTAGCAGCTGCGCTTGAAACACTAGAAAATATCGGCCCTCACAAAGCAGAAGTGGTTCTGATAGGGATTGAAGATACTACTGTTTCAAGGAGAAAGAAGGTCATAGAAAGGGCAAAGGAGATAATCACCACAGGCGTTATAGATCCTACCCCTACCAGTCACGCGATAAGGGAGGGGTCATCCAATCTATAAACTCAGGCGAGAACCGGGGAAGAGATGGGAGGAAGCGCTATGAAGAAGGATGGACTTGAAATCAGCGCCGACCAAGCCTTTATCCTAAGGCTTTTAAAAAACAGTAAAATGGATGCAGAGAGTCTCTTACTTGCCTCTCTCGGGAGCAAGTCTAGGGTTCAAAGGCTCCTAGATGAACTTGTAGAGGCAGGATTAGTCGAAAAACGGCTGGAGGATGAGAGACTCTTCTATAAACTGAGGTGAGGTGATAAGTATGGACAAAATAGAAGATGGAGACATAGTTAAAGTTAGCTACACAGGAAAACTAGAAAATGGCAGGGTGTTCCACACTTCGAATGAAGAGGTAGCCAAAGAAGCAGGGATTCATGATCCTGAGAAGAATTACGAGCCTCTATCTGTGAAGGTCGGAACTGGTCAGGTATTACAAGGCTTTGATAGAGCATTAATCGGAATGAAAAAAGGTGAAGAGAAAAAGGTTACCGTTCCACCAGAAGAGGGCTATGGGCTCCGCCAAACAACATTGCTCAAAAGCGTAAATAGAGAGATATTTAAGCAACATGATATCGAACCTTTCAAGGGCATGAGGCTCGATACAGCCCAGGGGCTTGCGGTTGTATCCAGATTTGATGACGAACATGTCGAGCTGGATTTCAACCATCCTCTGGCAGGGAAAACGCTCGTCTTTGAGATAAAGGTTGAGGATATAGAAAAAGGCTAACGCCTTGTTAAGACGGAGGATCCCGGGTGTTTACGTGCCCTAGATGTGGTAAAAAGTTGATGGAAAGCCAAAGAAATTTTAAAGGGGGTGGACTAGAGGACATTTTCTGATGAAAAACAAGGTGTAGTTTAGGTATGGTAGGGCAAGGCGTTGTTTTCTCTACCCCCTATATTACCTACCATACACTTTCATGCTTTTATTTATCGATGTAATGTAAAAGAAATGTCTCACAAATTATCATGAGAAAAAGGTGGACTTTATGATAATACTCGGGCTTAATCGTCTAGAAGGTTTTACCGGAGAGTTCTTTCGCGACGAATCGGCATGCTTAGTAAAAGATGGAGAGGTTATCGCAGCATGCGCAGAAGAGAGATTCACAAGGAATAAGCACCACGCAGGATTTCCGTGGGGTACAATCAATTATTTTTTTAAGGATTTTGACCTATCTTTAGAAGATATAGATTATGTTGCCACATCATGGCCCAGACAGGACCGGCGTCCTAAAAGTGAATCAAAACTTCCCTTCAAGCTACCGGTAGAAAAGATTGAGACCGTAGGCGTTGGGCACGAACTTTCTCACGCTTCTTCTACATACAGGTCTTCTGGATGGAAGAAAAGTTTGATATTGTCAATGGATGCTATGGGAATAGATTACTTTAAAAATAGGAAAGTACTCTCGAGCGGAGGCGTTTTTATTGGCAAAGGGGGGGACATCAACCCTATCAACTTTTTCCCGCTTCAGGCCTCGATGGGAATGTTTTACGGCATTGTAACTTCGGCTATAGGGTTTTTATTTGGGGATGGGGAAGGAAAGACCATGGGACTAGCAGGTTATGGCAATGCCAACTTAGCATACAAGGGGCTGAAAAAAATAGCCCCCTGTGTAGAGGGTCTGAAACTGAAACCCAAGAAAAATCTGGCGAAGTGGGTTACATGGAACTATAATAATGCCTACAGGGTTTTGCCAGAGATAGGGTACGTAAGCATGTTGGTTGAAAGACATGGGAGGAGGAATGTCGCTGCAGCTGCCCAAAGGATCCTCGAAGAGGTAATCTCAGAGCTTGTGCAAAATATGGTTGATGAGTTTGGTTTAAAAAAGATCTGTCTTGCGGGCGGTGTTTTCCTTAATGTGAAGGTTAACAAGAGGGTATTAGAATTAGAGAATATCAAGGATATATTCATATACCCAAACCCCGGTGATGGAGGTGCTTGTGTTGGAGC
Source organism: Hydrothermarchaeales archaeon (SeqCode) (assembly GCA_046761145.1). Classification (GTDB taxonomy): domain Archaea; phylum Hydrothermarchaeota; class Hydrothermarchaeia; order Hydrothermarchaeales; family SZUA-236; genus JBHIFP01. Next base: position 8,318 of record JBHIFP010000046.1, on the reverse strand, counting down.
TGCCCTTGAGGCATATAATAACCTTCATGGAAAAAAGAAAAATGGGGAATTGAGAGATGTATATCTTGGGCCTGAATATTCTAATCGAGAAATCGAGGGATTGCTCAAAAGAAAAGATTTTGAATACGAACACGTGGGCGACATCCCTGAAAAGGTCGCAGAGCTCATAAGCAAAGGCAAGGTCGTCGGTTGGTTCCAAGGGAGGATGGAATGGGGTCCCAGAGCCTTAGGGGCTAGGAGCGTTGTAGCTGACAGCACCGATCCAAAGGTTAAAGATAGGATAAACCGCGTCTTAAAGAAGAGATATTGGTTTATGCCCTTCGCTCCAAGTATACTGGCAAAAGCCGTCGGGGAGTACTTTGTTGACCCTTATCCATCGCCATTCATGATCCTAGCATTTGACGTGAAAGAGAAAAAGCAGAAAGAGATTCCGGCCGTAATGCACATCGATGGTACCGCGAGACCCCACACGGTGGAGAGAAAGGTCAACCCAAAGTACTATGAGCTAATCAAGTGCTTCGAAGACATTTGCGGGGTGCCAATCATATTAAACACGAGTTTCAACTTGCATGGCTTGCCCATAATCTTAGATCCTTCAGACGCATTGTGGCATTTGGAGAGAAAGGCAATAGACGTACTAGCCATCGGAGATTACTTTGTGAAGAGAAAAAGGTGAATTTGAATGGAAGTCGGAAGAACGAGCACGGGACTAAAACAGAAAATAGAAGAACATTCAAAAAAACGAACTCAAAAAGAGTTGGCCGCTGGATTCGATCATTTTATAAGAGTATATCGCACGGCAAAATCTTTGGCTTCTGGTTTCGATGATCAGGCATTGCATGCCGCATGCTTTTTGCATGACATAATATTAGACGAAGTTCACGAAAAATCATCTTATAACTATGCGGAAAATTTTTTGAAAAGAATTGATTTTCCTGAGGAGAAATTAAAAATTGTTAGGGATGCTATTCTAAATCATGTGCCAGAAGGAAGGCCGAAGACGATAGAAGGAGTTCTTTTACATGATGCCGATTTGCTAGATTTTTTAGGAGCAACAGGGATAGCAAGAACTTCAATTGGAGCTAGAGAGTGGTATGGAGCTACAACCCTCAAGGACGTTTTAGAAACAATGAAAAGGTTCAGAAAGATTACATTTAAAAACCTGATCTTAGAAAAGAGTAAAGAAATAGCTGAAGAAAAGATCCAGGCAATGGACGCCGTTATAATCAAATTGGAAAAAGAAATTGTAATTGTTTAGCTGCATAGGCACAGCTCTGTCCTAAGAAATTTTTCAAGCTCCTCGTAGATATCCTTGCCCTGGAGCCTCCACGTTGCAAACATCGAAGCGATGTACCGGTAGTAGTCAGCGCCTTTCTCGGACCTGAAGATGCCGATGAAGTGCGTGCGGATTCTCGTATTTCGCTAGCTCGGCCTTGAGCTCTTTGATTTCCCTGCCTTGGATAGCAATGACCTGATCCTTGGCTTGGAGGGCTTTGGTCTAAGCTTTAATTATCTCCGCCTGCTCGGCCATGGTTTTCTCCACCTCTTCTATCCTTATGGCATATTCCTGGAGAAGCTTTAGAACATTGCAGTTACCACATAGTGTAGGGGCTGTATAGTCCAAGCTTGCTGCCACGAAAAGGAACGTGGAATTGGTGCCCATAAAAACCTTGGGAAAAGTGATTTGGGGCAGGTGGCTTAACATATACGATCCGGCAATAATCGAATCCGCAAAGGGTATGGGAATATCGGATATGTAGATATTGATAAAAAAAGGAGTTCCCTCTGGCCCTATTGCTATAATGGGAGGGATAAGGACTTCTACAGTTATCAACGTGGGCACTACTACACTTGCCGCCCTTATCGCTACTGGCGGCTTGGGCACTTTATTTGCGAGAGGGATACAAACGATTAATACAAATTTGATTTTGGCTGGAACCGTTTCAGCGGCTATTCTTCCTATTTACATTAACATAAACTGGAAAGAGTTGAAAAAGCACTCATAGCCTCAGGGATCAGTAAGGAAGAAGTATCAATCTAATCTCATTTTCCAACCAATGTAATCCCAAAGTTTTATATATGATTTTATATCTCACATAGACTACGGTCACAAAAACTATGAAATATATGTCTTCCACAAGGAGGTGGTATTAAAGTGGGAACTACAAACAAGGCAATGCAATTGTTAGAAACTAAGGCTAGAAAATATGGCGAGGTAAAAGAAAAGGACATCGTTGCTAAGAGGTCTGAAACATTTAAAAAATTCGTCAAATATCAAGACGGATTGACAGAGCACTGGAAACCTGGAGCTCCAACAAGAGACATAAACATGGAAGAAAAAGAAAAAGAGTACTTCTCAGAATATCTCGCCAAACGCTTTGGAGACGGCGTATCCAAAATACTGTTGTTTGATTTGGGAGGTGGGGATGGGAAGGTTGTTGATTGGTTTTCGAACATATCTTCTCTAATGGAGGATAAGCCGGACCACAAAATTGTCTATTTCTATGCCGATGTTGCGCCAAAGATGCGCGAGTTGGCGAAAAAGAAATATTTAAAATACGTTGCTGAACATCCAGACTTCCAGGTCTCGGGATTGTTTACCCTAATGGACGTGACTAATGTATATTTTACCCGGGAAGAATACCGCACTCTACACAAGTACTTCGATCTAATCATACAGGTTTGTGCAGGAGGGACGATAGGTAATCTTGGTGAGTTGGAGGATATAGGATATGAAGCACAGAAAAAGGTAATCGACAAATATTTCAAACCCTCTGATTTTACTTTTATTACCTTTCTCGACCCGGAAGAGATCAGAACATCTATGCGCGAGTATACCGATTATGGTGTAGAAACGTCTGCATACGACTCGTTGAAGGTTAGGTTTGTGCTTGCTCAATGCGCGGGGCACAAAATAGTCGCAAAACACCTGCTGAATTTCAGGAACAAAAAAGAATATGATGAAGCGTTCACAGAGGTGGCGGATAGGGCATGCTCATTAAAAGGGAAACCATTTTTTGTGGTAATAGAGATGTGGAAAGACGGAGAATACGTAGGTCAAATCAGCAGACATTATTCTAAAGAATACTTCAAAAAGAATCTCTTTGAAAAATTTAAATGCCAAGAATTTGTAAAAGTTGGACGGGCTATAATAACTTGTGCAACTCCCCTAACACGTTAATTCAATCGCTAAGCAATGAGCTGAAAATTAAGGCTCGTGAATAGTGGGAGTATAATGACGAACGCCATTACATACAAAAACAAGATTTTGAATAAGGTAAAAACAGGCCTCTAACAGATGCGCCGTATTTTAACACAGTGTGAAGAGTCTGGAGCTAGTTATATTTTCTAACAATAATCCTAACCCTATTCAACTCAAGTTTCCCGATGGATTTGGTTGTAAACTTAAAAAATATTATAGCACCCACGGCCTTTAATCCATATCCTAAATTTTAGTTGACGTACCATAGACTTTCGGACGTAATGTTAAATATTTGATGTTTAACTTATTAGCTTTTATGCCAACTAACCATGGGAAAATGGAAACACATGAAGTGGAAAATAGGAGTCTATCGCCCATAGATATACCGAAGATGCTGGGCATCGCCTTGATATTTTTGTCCCCCTTATTTATCATCGACCCGCTAGTCGCCTTGAGATCCGGGAGCGGGCTTTTCTGGATGGTAGAGGTGGAGGGAGAGACTTCAAGACTGATCCTCAGGGCAGATTTGGCGGTACCGACGATATTCTCCGTCTTTATGCTCTTCGTGCTATCGCTGCTGGTGTATTCGAGATTGAGCAAGATACCATTGAAGGGATTTGGGTTGAACCCTCCTCGCGATCTCAATGACTCGTTGAAGATTGGGGTGATCGGTGGGTTGGTCCTAATGCTCCTAGGGGATTTTCTGGAGAGCCTACTTCAACCTCTGTACGAATATTTTATGATCTCGTCGAAGCACGTCGAGATCTCTACTGCATTTGGCAGAGCGGTGGCAACGAGGGGCTTCTTTTATATATTTTTGATAACCGCGATAGTGGGCATAATAGACCCCATAGCCGAGGAACTGTTGTTCAGAGGAGTAATACACACCGCATACCAGAACAAACACGGATTCGAGATCGCCGTAATTGTATCGTCCCTCGTCTTTGCCCTTGCGCATCTCGATTTGGCGGTGATCCCGATTGTATTCCCCCTGGGTGTGATCTTGGCTTATGCTTATTACAGAACAGAAAGCCTCCTCACCCCAGTGCTGATGCATATGACAAATAATACGGTAGTCTTCATCCTTTATATATACGGAATCGAACAGATATTCCCTACATTTTACCACTTGGGTTAGTGGTCAAGATGGACGTCAGGGCGCACTGCTTCATCTCTGGTAGGGTCCAAGGGGTCTTCTACCGAGCTCATACAAGGGACAAGGCCCGACAGCTCGGATTGAAAGGCTGGGTAAAGAACCTCCGGGATGGAAGGGTCGAAGCCGTCTTCGAGGGAGATGAAGATAAAGTAAAGGAGATGATCGAATGGTGCTGGGAAGGGCCGCCCTATGCGAAGGTCGAGGACGTAGAGGTTCATTGGGAAGGGTACAAAGGGGAGTTTGATTCTTTCGAGACGAGATACTATTGAGGAAACATCACCTCATAACCTCAAACTCTCTTTGGTTTCGAGCAACTTCGCCCCCATAAAGACCATCGTTAGGCCCACGATCAGATATAGGGTAAATGGCACAAAAACGCTCCTTAAGTTCACATATGGATTTGAAGCGAACTTCGAGATCAGAGCGACGGGTGATAGATGATAGAGCTCTTTTTTGATCGAGAGGGGAGCAAAGAAAGAGATAGAGGCCGCGATGATCAAGATCGTGACGCTGAGGTTTGACTCCTTTATATTTTCCGAAAGGGCAGAGATTACTATGCCAAACCCGATAAAGGCGAGGTCTAGAAGGAAGAGCAGTAACAACAAGGAAAGCGTATTGTAAACGATGGTCCCCTTCCATTTTAAAAGAAGGATCCAAAGCCAGCCTTGAAAGAGGGCAAGTCCGAGTATTGGGAAGGTCTTTCCGAGGATTATCTCCTTCTTGCTCAGGGGCGATGTTATGAGAACCTCGTAGGTCTTTCCCTCCTTTTCGCCGACGATGGAGTCGGTCATCATGTTTACCGAGAGGAATGTGGGGAGGAGCAGTATAAATGGGATCAGTATCCCGTACATTATCTCGACGAACTCCGGCGATTGAACGCGGGGCATCTCCGGTCGATTTTGGACGTAAACTTCATCGATGGATATGGGATTGAGGATTGCGTCGGGATCGGAAAATCTTTCGGAGAGGCGTTCTCTCTTTAACTCCGCAGAATATCTCTGAATGATCTTCGTGATCGTTATATCCGCATAGCCCGAGAGGACATTGGTATTGTCGATGATGAGCTTGAGGTCCAAGACTTCGGATCCGATCAGACGCTCGAAATCGGGGGGGAATATGATGATGGCGACCAAGTTAGTATTTTCCAATATGTATCTTGGATCGCCTTGAACGAATGACAGCCTTAGATCCTTCCTCATCTCCCGGGTTATTGTATTTTCTTCCCCAATGACCCCTACTCTGGGTTTTTCGGTCCTGATAAAGACGCTCGCCTCCGGTGAAGCGACAGACGTATAGAGCAATGCGGCATAGATGACCCCCATGACGATAATCATCTGTACGAAGAACGCCATTATGTAGACCTTCTCGCTTACTATGTCTCCAAATTCCTTCTGTGAGAGGGTAATGATCTTGTTCATCTCATCACCAAGATTAGGTTATACCCCGCATGGATCGCAGTAGCGACGAGGAGATAAGAGACGAAGGTATGTCTGTCCCCTTTTGTGAGCCTGTTGATTCCCAATCCGACGATGCCTGATGAAGCTGCGTGAACCAGCAAGATAGTCCCTATCCTATACGTCAATGTCTGCAAGACTCGCGAGGGGAATGTGAAGAGGATTAAGGCGCCAAGAAAGATATTCTCAAATAGGGAGAATCCGACGCCCGATAAACCCCCATAGAAAAATCCGCTTAATGGCGTAACCGAATCTGGTCTCCTATTCGCGACGGAGTAAACGCCCAAAGGCTTTAAAAACTCTTCGATTAGGGCAAAGATGACGGTTATCGCGTATAGGCTGAAGAAGGAGTAGCCAAAGAGGAAGAAGATGACCATTCCAAGGGAGACTTCCAATATGATCGATAATACTACCGAGACGCTGGCGAAGCCAAACGAGACAACTGAGATACCGACTGAGACGGCTTCGAATCTCAAAAGGAGCCACTCTGTAAAGTCGTTCATCAAATGAAAGAGGGGCGGCCTTGGACCGAAGACTATGTCATCGCGATCTAGCAATTTGACGCACAGCATCAGTAGGGAGAAAGAGTAGGCAGACAGGGCCAATACTACAAACGCTATTGCGAGGGAACTGACGCCCTTCCCAACTACCAGTCGAGAGATAGCGGTAAAAGGGATTATCTCAAAGGCCTGGATGGGGTTGAAATATTCCATGCTCAAGAAGACTATCAACCCCACCAAGAGGACCACATAGATCAACATCATGGAGATGTTGGCCTCTTTTATGCTGTCGGAGTAGATACCGAGGGTAAAAGCGGTCGCTATCACTGCGGAGTTGATGAGAACAAGAATTAGGAGCACCATCCAGATATTGCCAATGGGGATCTCAAGGAGGTTTAGCAAGCCAAGCCATACCACACATTGTGCTGTAATAAATGCAAAGATTGCAACGAATTTGCCTGTGGCGATAGCGCTAGGGGTGATGGGTGATGCAAGCAATGGCTCGATGGTCTTTCCCTCCTTTTCGCCGACGATGGAATCCAGGACAAGCCCCCCGGAAGTAAAGATGGGAAAGAACAGGACCAAGGGGAGGAGATATGCCAGGAAGAAGCTGGAGAACCTCCCCCCTTTCTCATCGATCGTCATGGGGCTCAAGAGCTCCTTGTCCAACTGGATAGGTTCCGGAATAGGTGTCTTTAATTTGGATTCTCTAATCCCGCGTATGGCCGATGATGCATCGGCGATTGCCTCCGTCACCGCATCGTATACGGACCATCGTTTCAGATTGGATTGATCTATAAAAAGAGAAAGCATAAGTCTATAATTGGAGTGCTCATCATAACCCCTCGGTATTATCAAGACGCTGGCGATCTCCCCCTTCTCAAGGTTTTCGTGTGGGAAAGAGTCAAAATCCTTGAGGTCGAGTTTTTCGTTCTTGGCCAGCGCATCTTTCAATATATCATCTCTCGAAGAGAAATCGACAATACCGATCGGTACAAATTCCTTCATTGTAGGAACTGCGGTCTTTATGTCCCCGCTCGCCAGAAAAGTGCTGAAGGTCGGGATTAACGCAAAGAGGATGATAAGTTGGAGGACGAAACTCATCATGAACTTCCTATTTGAGAGGATATTATAAAGCTCGTGCTTGACAATGATGAGGGTCTTCACGTAATCCACCTATCCTTCGTAAAATGCACAAAGACGTCCTCCATGGAAGGTTCTTTACCCTCTACCCCCTCTGTTCTCGCCACCTCGTTCTTCAAATCGGCCGGTGTCCCCACTGCTGCGACTCTGCCGTTGTTCAGTATGGCTATCCTATCGCACAACATCTCGGCCTCGTCCATGTAATGAGTGCACAAAAGAATGGTCTTCTTACCTTTCTGCTCGAGGATGAATTCCCTGATCGACCTCGCAGTGCCAGGATCTAACCCCATGGTAGGTTCGTCCAAGATCAATATGGGGGGATCATTCAGAAGCGTTCTCGCGATCGCCAATCTCTGCCTCATGCCCTTGGAGAAGGTTGAGATCTTCGAATCTGCCCTCTCATAGAGCCCAACGAATTTTAGAAGTTGGGGTATCCTAGAATCCAGATCGTCAACGCCGTACAATCTCCCAAAGAACTCGAGCAGTTTTGTCGCCGTAAGGCGCTCATAGAGACTAGGCTCCTCTGGGAGATACCCCAGATTGGATTTGACCTTTATGGGGTCTTTTACGATATCGTAACCATTTACCTTTATCCCGCCCTTCGTCGGTTTCAAGGCGCCGCAAAGTACCCTCACAATAGTGGTCTTTCCCGCACCATTTGGACCAACAATCCCGAAGAGCTCCCCTTTTTTTATATCAAGACTCAAATCCTCGATAGCTGTGACCTTTCCGAATTTCTTCGTCAGATTAACGATCTCTATCATAGTACTCAAAACTATAATAGTGCACGAGATACAAATTATTTGTGATGAAGACAAAGATATTGATTATTGTAGCATTGGCAATCCTTTTGGTGGAGGGGC
>JBHIFP010000045.1:0-13178 GCA_046761145.1 Hydrothermarchaeales archaeon (SeqCode) | reverse complement strand
GCTCCTTGGTATACAGACCAGTCCCATTCGTAAAGAATTCTCAATCTTTCATCTAAGAAGCCCTTCAGTCCAGCTTTGTGTCTCTTTTCGTCTACTGGTGTCCTTTCGACACTGCCAATTTAGATATCGAGCCAGATAAGTTTTGGGAGGTTGCAGAAAATGACTGGGATCTGCCCAGCAATAATCCTCGAGAGAGTGAAAAGTGTATAATCCCATCATTTTTGACTAATTTTTCAATTTGATAAAAATCGAAAACTTTATATAGAATGTGTCGGATTAAATTTTATGTAGTAAGAGGGACGTTGGAGATAGGGGCCATGAAAGGATCGAAAATTCCAAAACATTCGAGTAAGAATCGTAAAGGGCTTTGGATGAAAGTGGACAGCAGCGAGGGTATCACCAAAGAAGAGATCCTCGAGATGTCGATTAGTAAGATGGATTACTCTGCATTGCCAGAGCCCAAGAGAGCTTCGATAAAGCCCGATAAACTCCGCAAGAAATTGAAAGAATAAAGAGATTATTCCTCTATTCTTCTCCTTCTTTCGTCTCTTTTTCCACCTTGATCTCTATGTTTCCTTCCTCGTCCTCGATCTTTTCTATCCTGATCCTCACCGGCACGCCCGGGGGTTTGACCTCTCGTCCTTCTTTGATGTAAGTATCCAGGTTGAATAATGTGTTCAGACGCTCTTCGATCTTTCGGATCTTCTTCTTCGTCAGTTCAGAAGCCGGGATCGCCTCATATATGTAGGGATTCTTCCCGGCGCCTTCTTTTTCTAGCTTTTCCCTAGTAACGATTCCCCCCTTGGTCATCTCCGCTAGGGCTTCCCTTACAGAACTTGGATAGAGGTTTGCCCCCTTCGCGATTTCGAGAGAGGTGGCCTTTCCCCTTTTTCTCAAGAAGAGGTATATCTTTGCTTTACTCTCCGTGTCCAAGAAGAACTTCAAGAGGTTGACCAGGACTTCGTCGAAGTCTTCTTTCTCTGGCACCTTGACCTTGATCTCCTTTACCACATCATAGCCTCCCTTCTATTTTGTCGGAAACATAGCAACATTATACTTTATAATATATAAATATTACTGTTTTGTCGGCAACAAAAAGACAATATCATACGGGCAAAATATTAAGTAAAAAGCTGGATACAATCAGAGCATGCCTTCCGCAAATCCCCTCCTGATGCAGGCAACTCTCGCTGTTCCGATAATACTGCTGTTGGTCTACGGCTATGTGAGGCAGAGGGAGAACTTACGGACATATTTCGACATCCTTCTTATGGTACTCCCCGCAGTGATACTTTACCCTAGCGTGGCGAGGTTGGTTCCTAATAATGCCTCCTACGCAACGTATGTATATATGGTTCTGAACTTCATCATCTTCGTCGTCCCGGCCGCAATTGTGATCTGGTCGTTGGGTTACAGTTTGAGAGACTTCGGAATCACCAAAGATAAGGTGGAGCTCAGTATCCTTCTGGGGTTGGGCGCGTTGGCAATAACCTCCATATTTGTCGCTTTGATCGTACCCTTCTCTCCACCGCCTTTCCGTTTTAGCCATATCTTCACAATGAGTTTGCCCATGTTCTTGGATGCCTTCAGGGAAGAGCTATATTTCAGGGGGATACTGTTTTTCTTCGTCTACAAGAATTCGAAGGACCTGGCGCTCTCATATATGGTCTCCATCGCGACCTTCCTTCTGTGGCATCAATGGCAACCCATAAGCTTGGTCATCGCCTTTGTTCAAGGCACCCTGATGTGCTATATCTTATACAAGAGCGAGAATATCACCGGCGCTTGGGCCAGCCGTGGAGTAGATAAGACCCTCTCCATACTGGTTGCTCGTGTAATATGAGCTCTTCATTTGAACTCCGGGATCTGGGACTGGGACTTCTCCCTTACTTCCACATTTTCGCCCAGCTGGTTCTTTATGCTCGCTGCCAGCTTGTTTCCGATCCCTTCTACTTTTGAGAGTTGTGATAGCGTCGCCCTCTTCAACTCTTCTATGCCCACGAATCCCGAGTCGAAGAGTCTCCTCGCCCTCGCCCGGCCGATGCCTTTCAGAGATACGAGCTCCAGGAGCTCCTCCCTTATGCCGTACCTAACCCTCATCCTGAGCCTCTTTACCTCACCCATCTTTTCGAGCTTGAAGAGCCTCCCGATCTCCGCCATGGAGTAAAGTAACCAGTCCGATATATCTATCTTGGTCCTCACATCTCCTGGGCCGAGATTGAATTTTTCCAAGATGAATTCGTCGCTCCGCTCTTCGATCCAGTCCTTCAGGAATAAAGCGGTCTTGAGTTCTGACAGAAACTCCTCAAAGACCCAGGGCTCCAACAATTCGTTGGGAGGTTCAAAGAGGAGGAAGGGCGCGTTCTGCAAGAGCTCTTCCGTTATGAATTCGTAGTCCTTCCTCCCCAGATACAAGCTTCCTAGCTCGGATGTTCTGGATATGGCATGGAGATACGAGAGCTCGTTCGTATCCTTCTCCTGGGCCTCGAGCAACGCATCCCTCATGACAACCGCGCTCATCGGGTCGATATAGAGCTCGGAAGTGCGCCTTCCAAATGGCGTGGGCGAGAGGTACTCCTTCTTCTCCTCGACGAACCCTTCCTCCTTCAAGAAATTTATGATCTTGGTTATCAATCCCTCCAGCACATAGGGCTCTTGTTGATGTGCGAAAAATGTCTTTGAAAAGAACTCGATCACCCCGAAAAATGTCTTGGCATAACCCGTTGCAACGGTGGCAAGGACATGCGTTCTAAGGGCAATCTCGACCGCCAATTTTGAGTATATCCTCTCCGGCTCAGCCAAGGTGTAGTTGTCGAGGAGATAATCCTTCTCGTCCTGGGTCTTTGCGATCAATAACGCCTCGCCATAGTCGTCGTATTTTGGTCTTCCAGCCCTGCCCGCCATCTGCTTGTACTCCAGCACCGGGATCTCGATCCTGCCCAGATTTGAGTCGAACCTCGTGTAATCTCTAATGACGACCCTCCTCGCAGGAAGGTTTACGCCCGCCGCCAAAGTCGGCGTCGCGGATATGATCTTTATTTTGTTGTCCTTGAACGCCTTCTCAACTATCTTCCTCTGCTCTGTCGTGAGGCCCGCGTGGTGGAAGGCGGTCCCGCCCTCGATGCACTTGCTGAGCCTCTTACAGATCCTCGTCGGCTCTGGCAGAACGTTCAAGACCTCGTCAGATAACCCCTTCAGGATCCTCTTCTCGCCCTTCGTCAAGAGCCTCTTCATCACGCTTGAGGCGTTTTCGGCATACCTCTCTGCGCTTCTCCTCGTATTTACGAAGACCAAGCTCTGTCCTCCGCCCTTCACCACCTCGGCGGCGAGGTTTATGGGGGCGTCCCTAGTTATCTCCTTTACGTCCACGACCTTTGAATCGCTGAAGAGCACCTCGTGGTCGAAGTATACCCCTTCCTTCAGGGTTACCGGGCGCCAGTCGCTCAAGATCAGCTTCGCATCCAGCCAATCCGCTATCTCGTCCGCATTCTGTATCGTCGCGCTTAGGGCAAGGACGATGAGGTTGGGATTGATGTGTCTGAGCCTAGCAAGGGTTACCTCCAGAGTTGGCCCTCTGTGGGGGTCGTGCATCAGGTGGATCTCGTCCGCAATCACGATGCCTATCGAATTTAACCACTCGCTCTTGTGTCTGAGCAACGAGTCCGCCTTCTCGCTGGTCGTGATTATGATATCATATCTAGAGAGCCATGGATCGCTCGAGTCGAACTCCCCTGTAGAAATGCCGACCTTTATCCCAAGCTTTTTGTATCTCTGGAACTCTTCGAACTTCTCAGAGGCGAGGGCTCTCAATGGGACGATATAAAGGCACTTGGCATCCTCCTCCAAAATGGACTTGACCATCAGTAGCTCGGCAATTAATGTCTTTCCGCTGGCGGTGGGCACGCTGACTACGAATGAACCTTTAAGGTTTAAAATCCCTTGAAGAACCGCTTCTTCTTGAGGGGGATAAAGTTCCTCCAGTCCTTCATCTTCGAGGACATCTACGACCTCTTCTGGAATGCCGAAATCTAAAAGTCTAGAGATGTGCATAGAAAAATCTCCCACAATAAGTAACCGAAACTGTAGTTAAATATGTTTTACGTACAAATGGAATCCCCATTTTGCTGGGTTTGGAGGATTTAAAAACTGCGCTCTTTTTGGACGTTATCGATAGGCTAGCACGAAGGGCTTCATGTTCCCAACCAATTTTTGGAATCTCACAAGATCAACAAAGAGGTCGATGACAAACTTCTAAGATTATCAAAATAATTCTCGAGGTCGGATAGAGAGAATACCAAAATCAGGGATGAGATAGGGCGGATATAATCCGTTAAAAAAATTGTGGAGTTAATCATCCGACTGAATGTTTTTTGATAAGTTCTATCAACTTGTTGAACTCCTCATCGCTAAGTTTACTCGCAAGGGCGTGAGTAGTGGAGAGCCTTATCCGGTATTTATTATTTTCATCGATATACCATGCGATATTGCAATTCCGACAGATGTAGTCGACCATCGTGCCTTTGGCCGAGGGCGATCTTACGGCGTCTGTGCGTGATTTACATATCGGACATTTAACCTCCATCTTCAAACCTTCTCACAATAATCATGAAGCATTTATAATTATAATAGCAACATGCACCATTCTACTTGAGGTGAAAATGCACTTATCGTTTTCCTTTCTCCTCTTCTACGTTGATCATCTTTTCTAACAGAAGTGCCTACAGTTCTACCATCGTCCTTTGAAGTTGCATCATCCTTCTACTCGCCCGCCAATGATAGTAAAAGAGTCCTACTGCCAGTATATAAATTCCCGAAAATGCAAATAAACTCGGCCAATCCATGGACGTGCCTCCATAAGCTTATCCATCATTATTGGGAAAAGGAGTTAATAAGTCTTGTGTCGAAGCGGCTTTGTGTATTAAGTCCTAAAATCGCCTGACTTTTTACACACTTGCTTGACTTTATACACAAAAGGTGTCGAAGCAAAAAATAACTTTTGCCGAATTAAAACTATAGTCCCAACCTTTTTATGCCCCCCTGACAACTATCGTTCGGTATTGAAGATGAAATGGGTATTTGACAATGCAACGGTCCTCTATGGAGAAGACTTAGAGATCGTAAAGGGTTACATCGTTGTGAAGGATGGTGTAATAGAGGAGGTAGGGGGGGGAAGCTATCGCGGCAGAAAAACGGATGTAAAAAGGGGTATCATCCTCCCAGCATTTACGAACTCTCATGTACATCTGGGGGACTCGGTAGCCAAGGACATCGGGACTTATAGAAGCATTGTAGAGAGGGTGGGGAAGGAGGGCATTAAACACCGAATTTTGAAAGAAAAAAAATCCGAAGTGCCAAGAGCGATGCAAGCTACTTTGAAAGAGATGTTGAGCAGTGGTACTACCGCGTTTTGTGACTTTCGCGAGGGGGGCCTAGACGGCATTGAAGAGTTGAAATCGGCCCTTAAATCACCACTGGATTCGTTGATCTTGGGTAGGCCCGACTCAGATGAACCGGAAGAACTTCTACGACATTGCGATGGGATCGGGATAAGCAGTATTGGAGATTATACCGAAGAAGAGCTGAAAACTATATCGAAAGGTGTAAAGAAGGATAACAAGCTCCTCGGAATTCACGTCGCTGAGGTTGAAGACGATACAGACAAAGCGCTGGCATTAAACCCCAGTTTCGTCGTCCATCTCACAAATGCTAGCGAAGATGGCTTAGAAAAGATCGCCAAAGCAAAAATCCCGGTAGTTTTATGCCCTAGAGCAAATGCGATGCTCGGGGTAGGCATGCCGAGATTCAAAGAGATCTTCGACTCCAACCTCGTCGCCCTCGGTACAGATAACGTAATGGTAAACTCGCCCAACATGTTCAGGGAGATGGAGTTCACGTTCAAGGCGATAAGAGGGCTGTACAAAGACTACACTTTCAATGCAAAGGAGGTTCTGAAAGCAGCGACGATAAACGGAAGGAAAATATTCGGCTTGAAAGATAACGCTATAAGAGAGGGCAATGATGCCGACTTTGTCGTAGTCAAGAAAGGGAAGTATCTCTCCGACCCACTGGTAGCCTTGGTCCATAGGGCAGAGAATAGCGATGTGAAGTTCGTGGTTAAAGGCGATATCTTGTCTCCTGAATAGAGGCTGTATATAAAAATTCTGACACACGTGAACGGTTTGAAACAATGATGTAAAACGAAAGCCAAATTCGGAGCCAGATTTATATAGGAGAAGATACATATATACGGACTGGCGAACGGCTTATTATCTCTAACCAAAACGTGATAGGGAGATTGTACTCCGAAGAGAAGGAGATGGAGTTTAAGAAGATTCTACTACCGACAGATGGCACTGAAACTGCCGGCAAGGCTATCGAAACTGGCCAGAGTATGGTTTGATGATCGTTATGGAAGCATATGGAAGAAGCGGTTCGGATAGATTTCTATCGGAAAGCACGGTCGATGGGGCTATAAGAACAGTCCCTTGTCCAGTCTTGACTATCCACAAATGACCTTCTTTTGAGGTGTCTTCATGAAAGCAAGAGATATAATGACAAAGGATGTTATATGTGCCGAAGTGCCAGGTACCAGCGAAGAGGCTTTGAATCTAATCATCAAAAATGACGTCTCCGGATTACCGGTTATAAAGAAGAACACAAAAAAGCTCGTCGGTATAGTCACTAGAAGCGATTTTGCCAGAAATCCGGATGAGAACCAGCTTGCCTTACTCATGGCCAAGGATGTCATAACCACGTCACCAGACACGGATATTAAAGAGATAACAAAGACATTTTTGGTCGCTGGTTTTAGGAGGCTGCCGGTCGTTGAAGATGATCAACTCATCGGGGTAATTACCCCAGAGGATATCGTCTGGAAGGCCATCTCAAAGATGAACATAAAAGATCCGGTTGTCAAATATATGCTCAAGTACTTCCCCGCTATTTGGAGAGATACGCCCATCAAAGTAGCATCAGAGATCATGCGCCTTTCCGGAGCTAGAGCGCTGCCTGTTTTGGACTCCGATGCAAGACTTTCAGGTATAGTCGCAGACACCGACTTCTTGAAAGTTGCGAAGCTTATAGAATCGACCAAAAAATCCGAGATGTCCGGCGGCACAGAAGGCGATGCTTGGGGCTGGGACAGCAAGAATATCATCTACGTTACTACGAGGAGGTTAGAAGTGCCAGATATGGCAGTGAGCGAGATAGTAACCGAGAAAGTTATAAGTGCGACAAAGGGCACCTCAGTGTCGGAATGCGCCAAGAAGATGAGTAGACACAAAATCGAGCAGGTTCCGGTGATTGACGCCGAAGGCAAGGTCATCGGACTAGTGCGTGATATAGACCTCCTCAGAATTTTGAGGTAATCTCCGCTTTCTTTTTTGGGGTTGAATGGATTGCTCTACGGCTACTACTCTCTTGGAGGACATCTCAGCGCTGTTACCCCAATATTATGAAGTAGCCAATGTCTTCTTTTCATCAACCCCTAAAAATAACTCCTCCATGAAGGAAGATTTAAGTATCGCGCTATCTATAAACCAGCAGAGGATGAAGATGAGATTGACCCATGCATCTGAAAAAGGGGTGAAGATGGTCGACATCTCAGAGAAAAAAAAAGTACTAAGAGTTGCAAAGGCCAAAGGGAGGATCAAGCTCAAAGATTCAACGGTAAAGTTGATAAGGGAAGGAAAGGTCGAGAAGGGCAACGTCCTTACAACGGCCCAGATAGCAGCTACCCTCGCGGTAAAGAGAACCCCAGAGATGATCCCCATGTGCCACCCGATCCCCATCACCGGGGTAGATGTGGACTTCAAGTTCTTTGGAGATGAAATCGAAGCGGTTGTCGAGGTCAAGAGTCTTGGAAAGACAGGGGTCGAGATGGAAGCGATAACCGGGGTTTCGGTTGCGCTGTTGACGATTTGGGATATGGTCAAAGCTGTTGAAAAGGACGAGAAAGGGCAGTATCCCATCACTAGGATAACCGATATCCGGGTCTTAGAGAAGATCAAGGGGAGGAGTGATGAATAAGACCTCTTCAGAGCACGAGAGCGGTGCCCCCTCAAATATCGGGTTTGGAGTAGTCACTATCTCCGATTCGAGGTACAAGGTCCTGAAGGAGGAAGGGGACGCAAAAGACATTTCGGGAAAATTGATCTTGGATGGATTGAGGGAAGGGGGGCACAGAGTCATAGACTATGCCATATTGCCCGACGATGAAAAACAGATAGAGCAAAAGATTGCCAGTATGGTGAGTAAAGGCGAGATCGACGTCATCATATGCAGTGGGGGGACCGGGATTACCAAAAGGGACGTCACCATCGAGGCTTTGGAAGGGCTCTTCGACAAGAGGATCGATGGATTTGGAGAGCTCTTCAGAAAGATGAGTTTTGAGAAGATAGGCATGTCGGTAATGCTGACGAGGGCCACAGCAGGGGTCAGCGATGGGGTGCTCATCTTCGCACTTCCGGGTTCTCCGGATGCGGTCAAGACCGGCATGGAGATCATATTAAAAGAAGTCAGACACCTAGCAAAACACGCGAAAGAGTGAGCCTTCGTTAAAGCTTTTTGTTTAATTTTCTCCACCGTATAACACAAAATATTTATAGTCATCGTGTTGAGCGAAGGCATTAAGACTGGTTTGGATGGGGTAGAGATCATGGCGATGATCTACGATAGATTTGGAAGACCTTTGACGAGTATGCGCATATCGATCACCTCTAGGTGCAATCTGGACTGTTTGTACTGCCACCAAGAGGGCATTCCTAAGGACAATAGCAGTGAGATGACCGCAGAGGAGATAGGCAGGATCGTGGGCATCTGCGCAGATTACGGTGTTAGAAAAGTGAAGATAACTGGAGGAGAACCGCTCCTAAGGAAGGATGTCTGCGAGATAATTGGTTTCATTTCAAACAACAATGGAATAAAAGACCTTTCAATGACCACAAACGGCGTATTCCTGGAAAAGTATGCCCAAGGGTTGAAGGATGCTGGACTAGACAGGGTAAATGTAAGCTTGGACAGCATAAGGCCCGAGATCTTTTCAAGGGTAACTAAAGGAGACCTAACCAAAGTCATTGCTGGGATAAAAAAAGCCGTCGACGTAGGCCTTAACCCAGTGAAACTCAATATGGTTGCGTTGAAGGATATCAATATAGATGAGATTAGGGATATGATCAAATTCGCATCAGAAACGGGAGCTATCCTGCAGTTGATAGGGCTCATGGATAGCGAGTTCAGCAGGGATATCTTTGAGAAGTATTACTATGACCTGAGGCCATTGGAGAAGGAGTTCGAGAAAGAGGCGACCGACATCTATGTGCGGAAGTTCATGCACGGCAGGACGAAGTATGTCCTCGATAGGGGTACCGAGGTAGAGGTGGTATTCCCGATGCACAACACGAACTTCTGTGCAAATTGTACGAGGATGAGGGTCACTGCAGATGGAAAGTTTAAGCCTTGCCTGATGCGCTCCGACAATCTAGTCGATTTTCTCACGCCCATGAGGAATGGAGCTTCGGATTCAGATCTGGAGGAGATCTTCAAAGAAGCCATGAGGAATAGAGAGCCCTACTTCAAGAGCAAAGAGACCTTGAAGGACGCCTCGACCGATATTGAGGTAAGGGCTTGATGTTCATATATTACTCTTACCCCCTACCTGTATCGATCGATTTACAACATTTTCCCTTGGGAATATCGTTCCCATGAGGGCATCTTCTCGGGTGGTTCAAGGCGGTACATACCGCATCGGCTATCTCTTCTGAAATGTGGTGTTCGAGCCCGCAGATCGCACTTTCGTCTATGTCCATATGCAATATATCCGTCAAGAGCATTTCAGCCAAACGATGGTTCCTTATCACCTGTCTGGCTATTTCGCGCCCTTTTTCATTCAGGCTTATCCCTACCCTCGCCCTATATTCGACCAATTCTGCCTCTTCCATCTTCTTTAGCATCTCGACCGCACTCGGAGGCGAGATGGCCAATTTTTCTGCTATTTCGTTTATCTTCGCAACTTCTACTCCCTCCTCTTCCAGAATCCAGAGGATCTCTAAGTATTCCTCTACGTTTGGCGAGAGCTTCACCTTCGGCCCCTCCTAACGAATATTTCTTCGGCTATCTCTTTGTCCAAGGCGATCTGTGTCTCCTCAACTTGCAAGACGAAGGATGGAAAACTCTGTATGAGTTTTACAACCACGCCCGGCAGGACTCCCATTGCCATGAGCTTCTGCATCCTCCTATGTTTCTTGGTGGTCATATAAGCTATCTTCCCACCCTCTCCGGGATCCAGTTCAGAGAGAGGAGATATGATCTGGCTTACAATCTCCCTGTCTTCGGTGCAACACCTTCCAGGGGGTATGGGGTTGCCATCGGGACAGAGCCTTGGATGGCCGAGTAGCGTGCATATACTATCATCTATCCCCTTTGGCAAGACGTGCTCGAACTCACAGGCAGCAGCCTCGACGCTCTCCTCTTTTGCCTCCAAGACATCGACCAAGAGCCTCTCCGCGAGTCTATGCCTCCTTATCACGTCTCTGGCTTCATCTCTGCCTTTATCAGTCAGCTTTACTGCATCTCTTGAAAGTGTTATTAGGCCACTTTTCTCCAACTCTTCAATGAGGTTTTCAATGTCACCTATCTTGCTCGGAATATCTTTCCAATTGACCGAGGAGGACTTCTCCTCCTCTAAGCGTATCCACAAAATCTCCAATATCTCCTCCATCTCATTACTTAGGACCACAAGATCACCTTCTGATTCTTTCTAATAATTTTGGTAGTCTCGGCTCTGGCGGAAGTTCATAGCCACAGTTGGGACACTTCGTTCCACAACTCTTCGACAAAGGACAAGAGATACACGCCTCCTTCCCTTTCTCGAACGCATATCCACACAAAGGGCATTTCATAAGGCCACACCCAAATATCTCAAGCCAAAATTAACGACTGTACCTACAAGTATTGCATAGGGGAATATGAAAGAGACTATCGCCAAGGCCGTCTTCATACCCCTCTCCTTTATCATCACGAAGAAATTTGCTATGCACGGGACGAATAGCGTGATAACAACAAGGCTGACTATGGTCTGGATCCTATCCAGCTGTCCTGCCTTTGCGAGGGCAAAAAGCCCTGCTGCGCCAAAATCCCGTCTCAAGAAGCCCATGATAAAGGCCTCGGTGGCTGGGGTGGGCAAGCCGAGCATGCCGGTAACCACCGGTCTGGACACATCCTCGATGAACAAGAGGATTCTGAGTTTATCAAAGACGAACAATATGAATGTGCCGAGTAGAAATAGGGGTACGGCTTCCCACAAGAACCATTCCAGTCTCGCATATGTTTTCGTCAATATGTTGGAAACCTGGGGGATCCTTATTGGAGGGATCTCTACCATGAAATCCGCACTTTCGCCGGGTATTATTTTTGAGGCAAGATATCCCACGATCAGTATCTGCATCCCAACAATTGCAAATACTAGAAACAATGCCACCGGGGATATATACCCAAGAATGCCCAAGATAACGCCCAGTTGAGCTGAACAAGGGATCCCGAGGGCCAGCAAAAGAGTCGCAATGACCCTCTCCTTTTTCGAGTCCAGAGTCCTCGTCGTAAGGGTCGCCATCGTCACGCAACCCAGACCCAGAACGATCGGAAGGACGGCCTTACCACTCAACCCTATCTTCTTGAAGATGCGGTTTGCCATTATCGTGAGTCTCGGGATGT
This sequence comes from Hydrothermarchaeales archaeon (SeqCode), assembly GCA_046761145.1. GTDB lineage: Archaea > Hydrothermarchaeota > Hydrothermarchaeia > Hydrothermarchaeales > SZUA-236 > JBHIFP01. The sequence continues at coordinate 1,469 of JBHIFP010000045.1, read as the reverse complement.
AGCCCGCATCCTCAAGGAAGCCGAATGCGAGGAAAAATGTCGTAACGATCGGCAGTACGATCGCTATGGAGTACGTGAGTCCGACCGTGATTAGGCCATATTGTCCTACCAACATCTCCTGTATTATCTTGACGGGAATATATCTTATGATCAAACGAGTGGCCCAGGGGTTTATGTACCCTTCAAAGATCGTTGCTTCAAAGAAATCCACTAAGGTGCCGGCACCCAGCACTCCAACGAAGCGGTACATTGCATAGAGGACGATGAGCAATACAGGAAAGCCGGTAATCGGTCTCAATGTAATCTCGCCGATGAACTCTGCCAACCCCCCTTTCTCCTCGATCTTTTTGAGGCTGGAGCTCAGAATCTTCCTCGCTCTGTAGTCTCTGGCCCTCCTTATGACATATCCCGCTGAATGTTTGAAGTGGGCGGTGTGTTCTCTTATGATGCCCTCGATCTCTTCGATATCGCCTTTGCTCTTTCTGATCAATTCTTTTATCTCTTCGTCTCTCTCCAATAACATCAAACCCAGAGCCCTTTTTGAGATGGGGAGATCTCCTTCCAAAACGCTCTCGATCTTCTCCAGCGACTTTTCTATTTTTTCATTGTACACGATCAATCTAGGCGAGGGTTTTTCTTCGTATATGGCATCTATCATCTTCTTCAGAGTCTCTATCCCCCTCCTTTCCGTCGCTACGGTTCCGATCACCGGTATACCCAGCTCGTATTCCAATCTCTTAAGGTCAATACTGATCCCCCTCTCGCCTGCTTCGTCCAGCATGTTCACTGCTAAAATGAGGGGAAAACCAACCTCCATTAGCTGAAAGGTTAGGGGAAGCATCCTTGGCAGGTTCTTCGCATCCACGATGTGGACCACAACGTTTGGCTTCTCTTCTAAGAGGATCTTCCTCGTTATCCTCTCATCTTCGGACATGGGCACTAGGGTATAGGTGCCCGGGGTATCGATTATCTCGTACTCTTTGCCTTTGATCTTCCCTCTCCCCCGCATGATCTCTACAGTAGTACCCGGGTAATTGGATACAGTGGCGTAGCGTCCGGTCAGTCTGTTGAATACGACGCTCTTCCCGACATTTGGGCTACCTACAAGAGCCAACTTCCTTAAGCCGAGAATTTCCTCATTCGGTCCACCGTGATAACCGCCCTTTGATTTGTGGTTATGCATACCTTCTCCTCTCTTTATTAGGCTTACCTAATTAGGTTGGCCTAACTAATACAAAGAAAATTGTAAATTCGGATTTGGGTAATAACACTACCAGAAGATCGATTATGCCTTAAATACACTTTCGAATAAATAATTTGTCAATTTAAGTTAGGGTGCACATGTAAAAAATCGTTTCAGTAAAAATTTTGTGCTCCCTAAATAATAACTATCAATCATTTTGTGGAAGGTATACTTAAACTCCCAGCTATCTCTCCCCCGACTTGAGCAGAGGAAGGCCTTTTTGGAG
>JBHIFP010000044.1:0-13191 GCA_046761145.1 Hydrothermarchaeales archaeon (SeqCode) | reverse complement strand
GGTTGATAAAATGGCAAAGGTATGTCCATTGAAAGGGTGCAAAGAGACGGAGGGCATGTGTATCCACGAGAAGATGATGGTAGCCGTCGTAGTCATCATTATTTTGTGGATAATAATCACATAGGCGGCGCATTATATCCAATTCCAAGATCGATATTAAGAAGGTTCCAATAGAAGTCAAAAGTGGGTTAAATTGTCCACTCGACTGGAAATTCCGCGCAAATTATTCGCGTGAAAATTATCTCTTTCTTGGGCTCTTTTTGCTCGGAGGCCTTTCGGCTTTGACTATGTATTGGATCATTCTGGCATAAGCGGGTCTCGAGATGAGCACTCCGGCCGTGATCCCAACTATGGTGGTGAGGGCGAATCCCTTCATCTTCTCCAGGCCTATGACATATAGAGGTGCCATGGCCGCAAATGTGGTGAAGTATGCTCCTATTATGATGAACCATGCCCCCTTTATCTTCGACCTAATGGATTTTGCCTCCTCCATGAAGACCTCATCGGTTATCACGATCTGATCATCCACTCCCGTCCCTACGGCCGCAATTATGCCAGCAATGGAAGGCAGATCCAGATTCCAATTTACTAGGGCTGCAAATCCGAGTATCATAATAATCTCGCTCATACCCGTAGCGATAATGGGCAGCACCACCTTGGGTTTTCTATAACGTACGAATACAAAAAGGGCGACCGCTATTATTGCTATCACCCCAGCCAGTAAGGCGTTTCTTGCAAATTCTTCGCCAAGGGTTGCGGAGATTCCCTTACTCCCGACCATATCGACTTTGACGGGCAAAGCACCTGATCTCAAAACTATCTCGATGTCTTGGGCCTTCTTTCTCGCTACTTCGTCGCTTCCGGTTTGCAACAGTAGACTCTGGACAGCCATACCCGATTCCAATTCTTTTTGTAGGTCCTCGCTTATCGGTGCTTTGTTGACCAGCTCGTCGTCCATATACATATAGACCTCTTCGAAATCGGTCTCGACGGCGGCATCTCTGAACTTTTCAGCGGCCTCGTCCGTAATCGTGAATGGAACCGCCCATGCCCCATTTTGAGCAATATACCTAAACGGCTCCACCCTCTTTAACTCAGAACCAGTAAATACAGTTATATTCCCGATCTTCACCACCAATTTTCCGGGTTTTCCGATGAGGCTCTCGGCCTCTTCGGGAGTAACTCCAGCTATTTTGACTGATATGAATCGGTCTTCTAGGGACTTGATCTCGACGTCCTTTAACCCCGCGCTATTCAATCGTCTTTCCATGATACCTATAACGGTACTCATGTCCCCGCGACTCAATGGCCTTTCGGTCTCGATTATAATCTGACTACCGCCCCTCAAATCGATTCCGGGAGTGAGTCCCTTGAATGTGATCAACAAGACCGAGATCACCACGCCAACGATAAGGTACTTCACCCTTTTGTCGTTTAAAATATCATCTATGAGCACGTGATTCACTCTCCACATACCATCTGAGTATTCCGGCGTTCTGTAGCCAAGTGTTCATTAGGTCTACTATCAATCCTATTATAATGACCGTGGCAATTTGGTCCAATATACCCGAAGTTGAAATCGCAAGGAGGACGGACATGGCTATAATGGTCGTGCCGGACATTGTGAGGCCAGTTATCAAGGCATTATCGATCCTCTCGGCAACACTTCCTTCCTTCCTGATCAAGAGCCTCGTAGCCAGCATGATGTCCGTATCTACGGAGTAACCTATGAGGAGCAGTAAAGCCACAACGGAACCTAGAGTGACTTGTATATCCAAGAGGATCATTATGGCTAGGGTAGTAACGATATCGGAGAATGCCGACAATACAACAGCGAGAGAAGGGATAAAAGTCTTGAACCTCCAGAAGACTACAAAGGCCATCACAAGGAAGGCCACAAAAATAGCTTTTATCACTTGGGACAAAAATCTTTCCGGCAATGAGCCCCCCATAGTCTGTATGTTTATATCGTCTTTTGAGATACCCTTAGCCGTTAAAAAACTCTTAATTTCTTCCCTTTCTTCTACACTCAAATCTCTTCTATCGAACTCGATAGTCTCTTCTATGACATTTCCAGAGAAGTCATTGACTATATGAACCCGAGGGGAAAACCCAAATCTATCTTCCATATCCGTCTCTAAATTGGGTATTATGCGGGATGTCTGAACCGTTATCGCTGTCCCGCCTTTGAAATCTATGCCCAGCGGTATGGTGTTCGCCTGCCAGTTGATTCCAACTATCGTAATCGAAATTATCAATACGGATATGGGGATAACCAAAAGTTTTTTTTGGTCAATCTTCGTTAAGAATGACATAATAAAAACCTCTAATGAACTTAAACAGCCGGAGTATAAGAGTTGAAAGAAATATAAAAGTCTTTTGGGAGAAGCTATGAGAGTCAATTTACTGACATTGGGCATTGTGGTTGTGATAATCGGAATGCTCTTAATTTTTGTGGGAATTTTGCTCCAGTCACTAAGCTCTATCTCAGGGGCGAAATCCGAAGTTAGAGGAGGGGGTGTTATCTTGATAGGCCCCATACCCATAGTCTTTGGGACAGATACCGGGGCAGTAAAGGCAGTCTTGGGTCTCACAATCGTGATCATTCTGCTGATGATCTACTTCTATACAAAGATGAAATGAATCAAAAAGGTATAAGAGAGCAGGGGAGACTAGATGTACCATGAAGCTTTTGGTGGATGAAAAGGGGAAGAAGTACCTTACAGATGGTGAGGAGTTGCACACCGATAAAGGAGTTGTCAGTCTAAAAGGCAAAAGGCACGGGGAGAAGGCAAAATCTCATTTGGGTCATGATTTTACCGTTATTGATCCCAGAATAGTGGACATCTATGAGAAGATGCAAAGGGCTGGCAGCCTCATGTTGAAGAAAGATATTGGCCCGATCTTGGCTTATACCGGCTTAGGCGATGGAGATGTAGTGGTTGATGCCGGAGCTGGTTCAGGGGGCTTGGCAATCTTTTTGGGGAATGTGGTGAGGCCCAACGGCAGGGTATATACCTATGAGAAGAATGAGGAGTTTGCAAGGATAGCAGAGAAGAATATCGAGGATGCAGGACTCAAAGACATCGTAGTTGTCAAGGTGAAAGATATCAAAGAGGGCATGGACGAGAAGGCAGATGTCATCACTCTAGACATGGAGGAGGCATGGGAAGTCATACCTCATGCTAAAGAGGCTTTAGGGGTAGGGGGAGTTATAGCAGTATACAATCCATACATAGAGCACGCCAAGAGGGTTGCCCTGGAATTGAAGAAGCATGGTTTCAAATTGATAAAGACGATTGAATGCATAGAGAGAGAAATAGAGTTCAGGAGGCAGGGGACGAGGCCCAAAACTAGGATGGTCGGACACACTGGCTACCTGACCTTTGGAAGGAAGATATGATCACAAGGGCAGTTGATATCCCTTGTATGAGGGGGAATAGAAGATCAATACTTTTCGCACGCTCTCTCGCAAATAAAATATACTCATATACTCCATCCCAGTGCAAACTCCAATCGAAAGGTTTTAATTACCACCAGCTATCCACTTAGATAACATGTGGATAGCAGGTGATGACTATGAGGGTCAAAATCAACATTAGCATAACTGACGAAACTCACGAGATTTTGATGAAGTATGCCAGAGAATTGGGGATAACCAAGACCGAGTATGTGAAGAAGGCATTGCTGGACAAGCTGGAAGATAGGAGAAGTGCAGAACAGGTGTAAAAAAATGCAACAGGTTCTGGTACCCGTAAAAGAGACGGTTGAGTCGGATATAGTGGCAGAGAAAAGTAAAGAGGGGGTTTCGAAAAAGAGAGGCGAGGGCAGGAAATCTAGGCTTGAGGCAGAGAGGGAGATACACAAGCATATCAGGTTGCAGAGTGCCGAGGAGCTGTTAAAGAGGGTGGATACTGGCTTTGGTCAAAAAACGAGGGCACCCTTCCAGGTTATAGTAGAGGGGATCCAGAACTCTGCCGACGCTATAGATAAAGCCAGAGAGGCTTTGAAGGCGTCCACCGGATCCGACGATTACGATGCTAGGATAGAGGTCGTAATAAATGAGATAGATAGGTCGAGAGGGGATCTGGAGATCACCATAAAGGACACCGGCATAGGGATACCTCGTAAGAAGGTAGCTATAATAATGCGGGCAGGTGGCACCGGTACTGTGGAGTACAAAGCGAGTAGATCGCAACAGGGCATAGGCTGGAAGGCAGCCGCAATTTATGCCAATCAGAGCACTGGGAAGCCTGCAGAGATAATAACCAAAACATTTAGCGAAAGCATGGCCCATCGACACGTCTATGACTATGGTAAAGGAAAGGTCACAAAGCTTGTAGAGGAGGATTATCTCCATGATTTTCCGGAGCACGGTACTTGGATGTCTTTGACCTTGATAGGGAATTACCCTCGTGCGAGGTCAAATATTACTGAATTCATAAAGCGAATGGCGGCGATTCATCCCTACATAACTTTCACTCTGAGGGAGAATGGGACCCTAATCAACTATGAGAAGAGGAGCAATGTGGGTATTCCCATCCCTGTACCCGTACCTCCCCATCCTAACTCCGTCGATGTGGGCCAGCTAAAGGATATGCTCGCGTATCAGTCGAAGATCAGGAGTATACGGATATCTGGATTCTTGAAGCGTAATTTCTGCAGGATAGGTAAGAAGAGTATCGAGGACCTCTTTGAGCGCATGGTCTTGCTCCAGTATTTTGATGAGAAGGGGATCTTTGCTGGTGATATAATAAAAAGGATCTCCCAAAGTACAAAGGTCCAGAAACTCAAGAAGCAACCGAGGGAGTTGAACAACTATCTGAGGACCTTGGTAAGGGATGTCGAGATCGATTATGACTACGCTACACAGTTGGTCATGAAAGGGAAGTTGAACTCAAATACAAACATTCGTGCTCTGAATAACGACCAACTCAAGCGCTTATTTAACTTGGACGGCTTTTTGAAGGAAGAGTTACCGAAGCCAGCATTTACACCCAAGACCACCGTGAATATGGTGTTGAGCGATGAGAAGAAGGTCAGGTTGCTTACAGAGGTCTTACGCTCGATGTTCTTCCCAGCTCCACCAATGGATTCCCTTATGCCCATCCCCAAAGAGGTTCTGGTAGAGGGATTTACGACGATATATCAGCCTTCCAAATACACATACATTGAGAGGAAACCTACCAGCACTGGGGGGAGGCCCGTTCAAGTACAAGTACTGGGCATGCATGGGGGGAAGATTTCAGCAGACATCAAAGACCAGGATAGGTTGATAAGGATAGCAAATTGCACCCCACTACTTTATGAGTTCGGGAGCGATATAGTAACACAGGTGGCCAAAGATATAGACTGGCAACGCTACAAGCTGGGGAAGAAGAACAGCTTGCCAAATCTTCCGATAATTTTCGTCGTCCATGTGACCTCCCCCCAGCTCAAGTACCTGGGGGTCGCAAAGCAGGCCATAGGGGCAGACGACGTTATTGCCAGCGAAGTAAAATTCGCTTTGCAAGCGACCAGTCGCAAGCTGATGCATCATGTGAGCAGGTTAGAGAAGCAAGAGCAGGCAGGTAGAGCAAGGAAGTTCTTAGAGAAGCACGCCGTGATCGTCTCTAAGACACTCTCAAAGATGACGGGGGCAGATGAAGAGGAGGTCTATGGTATGTTGGTTCATGAGATCAGAAAGAGGAGGCCGAGTATGGAAGACCTTTTCGAGAATGGAGGCGAGTAAATGGCTACTAAAACGATAACCATAAGGGACGATGTTACCTCTCCAGAAATGATCGAAGAGCTCAAAGGCATAGCGTCGCTAGTCTTGAGGGATATTGAAAGGGGAAGAAATCCCGCCCTTGACGTCCCGATTAGGAGTGCGAACAACATCGTCTATGATCAGAAGAGGGATGTCATACACATGGGCAAGAATATATCCCAGCGGACATTTCACAATACAGGCACCGTCACCGCCTTTACTCAGATGCTCTTCATAATGAGCGTCTTGCAGGAGGCCGCAGAGAGGAGGAAGCACTTGACGAAGAGGGAGATCTTTTACCAAGATCCCGTGCTCTTCAACAAGGACCAGAAGACGAGCGACAGCATCATCGAGGATATCGCGGTCACCATTGGCGTAACGAGACCTTGCTTGCAGGTCGTGGCGGCTGCCAAGGGGGTATGCGTAGGCGATCTGACATTAAAGGAGGGGGATGATGTCTTCAACTGCAACGAGTTGGGCAGAGGGGGGTGGTCCATAAGCCCATTCATCGATGAGGTGAAGATCAAGGAATGTGGGGCCAATTACATCTTGGTGGTGGAGAAAGATGCAGCTTTGATAAGGTTGATCGAAGAGGACTTTCACAAGAAGAATAAATGTTTGTTGATAACTGGTAAGGGTCAGCCCGATATAGCTACAAGGAGGCTGATCAGGCGGCTTTGGAAAGAGAACAACCTTCCTGTTTATATTCTGACTGATAGCGACAGTTATGGGATGCAGATATGCTCCAGTTATAAGAGGGGCAGCATCTCCCTGAGTTTCGAGTCCCCCTATCTCGCAGTTCCAGATGCCCACCTCTTGGGTTTGCTACCTAGTGATCTCGACAAGTTCGAAGTCCCCAAAGCGGCAAGGCTGAAGATGACGGAGTGGGACCTCAAGAAGGCGAAGAATATGCTCGAATATCCTTGGATAGCGAGGAACAAGCGGTGGAGGGAAGAGTTGAAGCTCATGATACACAGGCATGAGAAGGCGGAGTTGCAGGCCTTGGCCCAGCACGGCATTACGTTCATGACGGACGTTTACATTCCTCAAAAATTGGAGGAGAAGGATTGGATTTGAGGTCGTTGTCTTTAAAAAAGGCCATAATGTATCTCGAAGCACGATTTTATACAGGCTGAACAATTTGAAAGGAGAAGGACAAATCAAAGGCAAATTCGTTGGTCCTAGAAAAGAAGTCTGGATCTGGTGAGGAAGGGTGCGTTTTCAAGGTAAGTTTCCCGATAAATTCGGTTGGAAATGGTAAGAGCGGGGGATTATCATCGGCACCAATTTTATGCTCTCGTGCTTTAAAGAACTCTAGAAACATCGAAGAAATCGAAATAAAAGGTAATTGCCTGTTTTTTCAGATTTAGGGAATTTACATCTCTTTATTTTTTTTCTTTGTAAACGGTTTACGGAGTTATATTAAGTATGAGTTGCACTATATTTTAAATCAAAATTTAAATCAAAAACAAGGAGGATAAAAAATGAGAATGACAATAAAATTTCTGCTGGTGTTGCTGACGCTTTTGGTGTTCAGCGGACTTGCATCTGCCCAAGAAGCCAGCGTCATTATATTAGTTTCAGATAACGTAGCGGATCTTGCAGTTGCAAATACGCTTGCTGAAAAAATAGATGTAAAGGTAGTTGTTACGCCTTGGGGAACCTTAAGCGATAAAGCGGTTCAGGAGATCACCGCAAGTGGTGCAGCCGAGGTATATGTTGTTGGGGGGACTGTGGCAGTACCCGATGTGGAGGTCAAAGTAAAAATTAAGGTCAAGAGGTTTGCCGGTGAGGATAGATATCATACCTCTGCACTCATCGCCGGGGAATGGAAAAACTGCTCCGAGGTATCTGTAGCAGTTGGCAACGACGATCAAGGGATTATGGATGCGAGGGCCATAGCTAAAGTGAAAAATTGTCCTATAGTTTTTGTGCGCCCGGATTCAATGCCAGAGTCTGTAGCAGCGAGCATAGAGAGACTCAATGCAAGCACTGCCGTCGTGATTCCCACACCCAACATGCACGTAGCTGAGATAAAGAGCAAAATCAGGGTAAGAGGAATAGGCGAGGTCAACGAAACCCCGATAGACTTTGAGCAGAGAGCTTCAAATGCAATAGAATATGCTGAGGCAGCTATTGCACAAGCAGAGGGAAACACAACCGAGGTTATAGACGGCAGAACTACTATGTCGGCTAGGTTGGTTATAAACGCCAAAAAACATTTGGAAAAGGCAAAGGAAGCCTTCAATGGAGGAAAATATGGCGAGGCATTTGGACTGGCCACCGCAGCTAAAGTCCAGGCCGAAAGCTCAGTAAAAATCTCTCAAGGTGTAGTCGTCGGAACATTCAAGCAAGACGTCAGCGGCGCGGAAGAGGAGATTAAAGCAAGAGGTCTAGCAAAAATCAAAGAGGAAATAGATGTTGAGGCAGGCAAGTACGGCGTCAAAATAGCGATGCCAGAAAGTATACCAACAGCGCCCCCATCAAGAGAAGGCAATGTTACTGAGAGAGGTACAGATGCTGGAAGGGGGTAGAAGAATGGAAACTCGGGTAAAATTTCTGGTTGCCATAATAGCACTTATGGTAGCATTTCCAAGCTGGATAATGGCCCAGGAAGATGCCGACCCTGGAATAACTCCCGACTCCATCTTCTACGGCCTGGATACGGCATACGAGAGAATACAGCTAATCTTGGCTAGGGACGAGGCATCCAAAGCTAGGAAACATCTGGAGTTTGCTGCGGAAAGAATCGCTGAAACAAAGGCCATGGCAGACAAAGGCAAACCAGAGTATATCCCAGACTTAACAGAGGAGTATGAGGTAAGCATTAACAAATCACAGGAAATAGCAGAAATAGCTGAAAGACTCGGAAAGAATGTAACAAGGGTTAACGAGCTGATTGCTTCAGCAACTTCGGTACATCTGGAGGTTTTGGAAGAAGTTTATAAGAAAGTTCCGGAACATGCTAAACCCGCACTGCAAAGAGCTATGAACTCTTCAGTAAGAGGACAGGAGGAGGCGCTGGATAGACTAGGAAAGGTTTTGCCAGAGAGATCTGCCGAGCTCTATTTAGAGTTTGCCGAAAAAAGACTTTTTAAAGCGAGAGAGAGAGCTAGAGTTGGAGAGGGAGAGGAGGTCGAGGAGTTAGTCGCGGACTACGGAAGAAAAGTGAACAAATCTTTGGAAATGGCGGAACGAGCTGAAAGACTCGGAAAGAATGTAACAAGGGTTAACGAGCTGATTGCTTCAGCAACTTCGGTACATCTGGAGGTTTTGGAAGAGGTCTATGAAAAAGTTCCAGATATCGTGAAACCTGCCATCGGCATGGCGATGGACGTATCTCAAAGAGGACACGAAGAGGCTTCTGAAGCATTACGTAGAGTCCCGGTCCCAGTCTCTCCTCCCCCCAAATCGGGAATAGCACGAGCTGGAAGACAAACCGATGGCGGAGAGGAGAGAGGACCCCCGGAATGGGCTAAACCTCCTACTAACGTTACACCACCCACAACCACTCCAACGACTACAGAGCCACCTGCAGAGGTTGAAGAGGCACCCGAAGAGGTCATTACACCACCCACAACCACTCCAACGACTACAGAGCCACCTGCAGAGGTTGAAGAGGCACCCGAAGAGGTCATTACACCAGAACAAGGAACGCCAAGTGGGGTGCCTAGCGGAGGTGCTAAAGGACGCTAGTACTTTCCACCGAACTCCTTTCTCAAAAGGAGCCTGTTGGTCTTCTTATACGGCTCCTTTTTTATTATTCTCTTTTCCTCTAGTCTTCTTACCAGCTTGCTTATCTTTGCCCTTGAGAAGTCAGTGTTCTTTGCTATATCGTCCTGCAGTATCTCTCCATCAGAGGAGAGAAGCATGTCGTAAATCTTCTGCTCATCCTCTCCGAGGACCATCCTAGTAATCTCCCTCCCCTCGACGCCCCTCCGCCTGAAGTAGTAAAAGGTGCCAGCACCGCCCAGAAGAACACCCAATAAAATCCCGAGAAGGTAACCTATATTTCTCTTTTCTATAGCAGTGTACATCAGAAAGATACGGAAGCTCTCCTGGGCAGACAACTCTGGTATAGCCCATTCTACAATAATCTTCTTGCCGTCGCTGTAAATCCGAGACGGCGTAGGATAAACGGCCGAAACTGATTCTCCAGTCTTCCTAACTTCAGAGGCTAAAGTGCTTCTAGGCGGAAGTTTAACTGTCAGAGCGAAGCTTTTGACGTTTACTTCTGGAATGTAGCTGAAGGTGAGGACCTTGTTTTCGTCGAATCTAGTAACAACTCCTGAAATATCGAACTTTAAGCCAATCTTCTTACTCTCCCCTCCTCCGAGAGGTTCTCTCAGCTTTATCAGGACGTCTCTCTCGTTCTCAATTGAGTACAGCAAGGCCCCTTCATCATCAAATACTTTCAGATTTTTTGGAGCGGAGATCAAAGAATACTCAACCCACGATATAGGGGAATCACCGAGATTTTCGATTATAAAGGATATTTCTTCATGAATGTTGTCATTATCGTCAATTGCAAGTTTAATGAGGTAGTCTGTGAAGGAATAGGTTGTCGCGCTCACGTTTTGTGTAAGAAGCGAGAAACATGACAACATTATTAACAGACATATCCACTTCCGTTCGATCATTTTTCCTCTCCATAAAGATACATAAAACACTATTAGCCTTTGATCCGTTCTTAACTTTCGTTTTATATATCTTTTTAGTCGAAATATCAGCATAGAATCAAAAACATGCAAGAGGATGCCATAGAAAAACTAAGAAAGTTCATCAAGTCTTACTAATCTTTTTAAAAAAAATAGAAAAAGAAAAGGTTCTATCTGAACCTTTAACTTGCTTGCACTGTAGCCGATGCATTAACTAGTCCGTATCCTTGCCAGCTAGAAGGATATCCAAGATATGTTACTGTCTCCTGAAGTATTGTTCTCACCGAATCAGCAGATAAGGTGACAGAGTCCTTGTTTTCCCTATTTTAATAAACCCAAATCAACAACACCTGAAAACGTTAAAATACTGCTTCTTAATGGGAATGAGCTGGGCATGAGAAAGAGATATCTGATATCTGTTTTACTCTTGGCTTTATTGGTAACCCTTCCATTAGCTTTAGGGAGCATAAAAGACATAATCAGCGTGCCATCTACAGAGAATGTAGTAGATGTAGCTGTCCTCATCCCAGAAGTAGGCCTAAAGGTTGCCATGCTTGACTACGATCCAGTCGCGAAGTCTGCGACCTTCGCGATAGTAGAGAATCGCTCTGTGATCGACTACAAACCAAAGACCAACATGGAGGTTGGGCAAGACCTAGAATTGATCGAAAATTGCGACACCTACCTCATAGAGCTAAAGCAAGATTATGTCACCATCGCCTTCGCCTGTAAAGGGAGGCCTTATATCGTTTTGGTAGCAAATTCCATTGACTACGCCCTTGCAACGGATTTCGTCCGGTATTTCACAGATCAAGACGTCACAGTTATCCACGTCACCGCGGAGGAATTTAATGACTATAGAAACGACTACAAATATGCGTTGGATATAGTCATCCTCGGCGGTCCGGATGCATATGAAGGAGTAGGGGATATCACTCGAGAACTTTTAAACGAGACAGAAGAAGAATTTCTGAGGATAGAGGGGAACCGGGGGATGTTCGTAAAGAAGCATAGATGGTTAATCGGACAAACGATAACCGTATTGGCTGGATTTGACAGATACCAGACACAAATGGCCCATATCGAAAATAGGCATAAATTTGTTGTTTCATAAAAGAGTGGCGAATTTGAGGTCAAGCAGAGAGAATTCGTTGCGACTCGTATTCTTCGTGCAGGCACGTCGATCCAAGCCGTATCGTCTCCTCTCGACGATGCAGTTCTGGACGTCGATCATGCCAAATTCGGATCGTGGCAGAGCCACCCTCCTCCTTTGTACACGAAGGAGGCCAAGTACTAGATCGCCATTGGCGGAATTCACCTGCCAAAGACAGTCAAATCCCAGCAACCACTTGAATTCCTCTTCGCCGATTCGGAATTTCCTTATCCCTATATATTCTTTATCATTTTGCAACCCCTCCTTCGCTTGCTTCCTCTGGACAATCTGAAGCGCTCCTTTAATGGAGTTTTGGTAGAAGGAAAGTCGAACAAGGCAAGGCAAGATCCATTTCAAAAGATAGGATTGTTCCAAGGCATTCAGGGCATAGATAGAGAATCACAGAAGGGTATTTAAACAAAAAAATTTAGTAGAGGAGAGGATATATAGTTTATGAGAATAAGCATAGGAAGCTTAGGTTAATAGGGCGAGAGAAGTTTGGAGATATGGGTGATGGAGAACCGAAATTCAAATCCCAATGAGACTTTAAGGCAACTGAAAGGGATGGCAGAGGATCCAAGCCCAAATGTACGAGAAAGGGCCGCAGAGGCATTGGAGGAGGCAGGAAAAATTTACCCGGTTGAGGCCTTGGAGTTGATCGAAAGGCTGATTGGAGACTCCGACATACATGTTCAGGATAGAGCTGCAGGTGCTTTGAAAGCGATCGGAAGGTCTAGGCCCGATGAGTCTTTAGAATTGATGGAAAGACTCGCGAAAGATCAGAGCTCATACATCCGGGAGAAGGCCGCAGAGGTCCTGATCGAGATCGGAAGATCAGGTCCAAAGAAGGCCCTAGGCGTGCTCGAGAAGCTGATAGAGGACCCAAGCTCCCATGTACGTGAGAGGGCTGTAATGACCCTGATTGATATTGAGAGATCTAATCCTGGTGAAGCCTTAGATACGATACAAAAGCTGATAGAGGACCCAAGCTCCCATGTACGTGAGAGGGTTGCAGGTGCTTTAATTGTAATAGGAAAGTCAAATCCAAAGAAGGCCCTAGGCGTGCTCGAGAAGCTGATAGAGGACCCGAGTTTCCATGTGCGAAGGGAGGCCGCAGAGGTATTGGAGGAGATAGGGGGCTCAAGTCCAATAGAGACCTTGGAGATGCTCGAAAAACTGGTAGGAGATCCGAACAAGGCCGTGCAAGAGAAGGCCCTGAGTGCCTTGCTCAATATAGGGAGATCTAACCCCAATGAAACCCTAAAATGGCTTGAAAGATTCTTGGGAGATCCGAGTTCAGAAGTGCGAAAGAAGGCCTTGGACCTGTTGGAAGAGATAGGAAACTCCAATCCGAGAAGTGCTCTAGAATTGGTAGAAAAGGGGATGGGCGACCCAAACGCTATCGTTCGGAAGAAGGCCTTTGAAGTTTTGGATAAGATCAGGGAATCTAACCTCAAAGAAACCTCAAGATGGATCAAAAGAATGTTGGGAGACCCAAGCCCCAATGTACGAGAAAGGGCCGCAGAGGCCCTGATCGAGATCGGAAGGTCTAGGCCCGATGAGTCTTTAGAATTGATGGAAAGACTCGCGAAAGATCAGAGCTCATACATCCGGGAGAAGGCCGCAGAGGT
>JBHIFP010000043.1:0-13454 GCA_046761145.1 Hydrothermarchaeales archaeon (SeqCode) | reverse complement strand
ATTGAATCTTTTGATTTATTGATGTGATCGATCGAATGTATGTTACTATGGTATTTATTCCTCTTCCACGGATACGTTTAATAGGTGTTGGGTTGATCCGTGGCATTTGGTAAAACCTACTCCCCTTCGAGCTCAGGATCTTCCGACCCAACACCTCCACACCCTTGATCCCCACCAAATACCTTTTTCTAGACATCTCTAGATGGACCCCTTTCAGGGGGGCACCTCAATCATCCGATATAAACCATGGTGATTGATCGACTTTGTGTTACTATGATTTTTATACTTAAGTGGAAAGTTATTATCAAATCCGTTGTGAGTGGTGGATGTCCATGGACTCGATTAAATGTCAACACTGTGGCAAACCCCTCGAAGTCAGGGGCAAGGTGCTGTTGAATGAAGCCCGCATCAGAAACATCGTTGATAACCTCGAGGTCATCGTATACAGTCTAAAACGATTCGCCCTCAATGAAGAATGATATTCAGGGTGAAATAGACTAACTTTGAGAAAACTAAAAACCTTATGACAACGTTCTTTTTTTCATTCCTTCAGTTTCCTCTTTGTTCTTCAACCATCTCCTCAAATCGAAATGGATTTATACGTACATCCATAGCCCAAGGCCTGATTCTTCGAGAAGCCAGCAGCGTCATCCTTTAAGGGTGACGTCGAAGCCCAAATCGTCGAGGAGGTCGAGCAGATCTCTCAGGAATATTTCCGGTATCTTATTGAGAAATACGCGTTTTCCCCCAGCCTCCACGATGTAGTCGTGGGTGCCATCCGGGTTCCTCATAACACGTGCCCTATCCCTCTGCACCCTGCGAATAAGCTCCCCCATTGGCCTTTACCCCACCTGTTGCTCTAGCTGAACTTCCCCAAGACCTCCAACACATCCTCCCTGGTTATGAGACCGAGCTCCAGGCACTCTTCGAGGGTGTTCATAAGCTTTAGGGTCTTCAGCTCGAGGTTCTTCAGCGCGCTCGTCACGACGCTGTCCACAACCCCCAGCTCCCGAGCCACCTCCCTTTGGGAGCCAAGCCTCTGACATAGTTTAAAGATCTCGATCTCCCTTTTGGTGAAGAAACTGAACCTACCTAAACTCATAAGAATACGATTCCCCCAGTAAAACAACAATGTTTCACCGCATTCACAACTACACCAACCCCGTCTCTCGGAGTCTGTTGACAAACCAATTTGTAATGGTCATCGCACAAGGGTTTGCGAGGACCACCTTGTTGTCGACCTCCCCTCCGCACTTCCAACACACCATTTACCGTAATCTTCATCGTCGAGTTCCTATAAGGCTTACGAACACTTCGTCCACAATGATCAAAACCTTATTAAGCGCTAAGGTTCTTAGCCAAAATATTCTCAACTCGATTAAGAGAAGAGTATGATTAAACTCTTAACATCTTTAGGTTGAGGACGCTCATCTTAAAAATCGGCAATAAAAGGGTCTCTGGGGCCAAGAGCGGTTCTAGTCCACCTGATTCTCGGCTGGCTTTATGTTATTAACACGTTCGAGTGGTAGCAGCTGAATACGATGGCGATGCCTCCGAAGAGGGCTTGGAGGAGCAAGCAATACGCGACGACCCTGGGCTCACCTCGAGGCCTCCTATACATGAAGAGGGCCCACAAAGCGTTGATCTTGGTTGAGTATACGAGTCCCTCCTCGCTCGTCTCTCCGACGCTCCACCTAAACCCGTCTAAAGCCCTCAACAAGAGGTTGATGAGATATGGGGTTGTTGCTATGACCCCAGCGAGTTTAATCATACCCGCTATGATGGATGCGGCTAAGACCGCGCCTATAAGATATGTGCCCGAGTTTCCAGGGAAAACTTTGGCTGGATGCCAGTTCCACTTAAGGAACGCGATTAGGGCTCCCGTTAACGAGAAAAAGGCGATCGCGGACTCCGTTGATCCATATACCAGCGATGAAATAGCCAACGATGTGGCTGTAATGGCTCCCAAACCCGCCTCCAGGCCGTTGAATCCGGCGTAGATGTTGACGCCGTTTGCGAGGAAGGCGAAGATGAGGGGAACCGATAGCCAGAAGAAGACCCCTAGGTCGGCCGGTCCGAAGGGGGTTAGATAGATCATTGTGGAGCCTGCTCTAAACGTTATGATGGGCATACCCATCAGCAGGGTTGAGAACACGAGTACCTTCTTGTTGAGGGTGAAGAGGTCGTCGAGGAGGCCTATTAGCCCGCCGAGGCTGGCGGATAGTAGGATGGCGAGCATGAGTTTTTCATTCACACCCATCATTCCTGAGAGCGTTACGGCGCCGATGAAGCCTACCAAAATGGACACCCCCCCTATTTTCGCTACTTCACTCCCATCATTTTTGTGTAGGTCGATTCCAGCCATGCCCACTTCTTTGGCCTTCCCAACGAGTTTCGGAGCTAGGAGATAAGTTGTTACGAAAGAAATGATTAAAAATGAGAGAAGCAAAACGGGGTTTATATTCAAAGTTTACCTCCACATGAACACAACGTATTTTACCTGTCCAGCCTTGAAGTTCTGGAGTACTCTCAAATACGTGCCAACCTCCGGCTCATTTCGATCTCCTTCCATATAATGGTTTCTTCGCCTTTAGAATAAAGTGATACTTTGATACTGAGGGTGGAGAGAACAGACTTTTCCGCCGCACCTTTTTCAGATCACAGAAACCAAGCATCCACATTCGTTCCCATTTCCGTCGATGCTTAGAATTCCAATGATAAATTCGAGAAGAGATGTCAAATAAGATTTGTGAACGATTTGTTCTACCTAGATCTCTTGTCATCTACTTAGTTCCTTCCTCTCAACTTCTCTCTTCGTAGCCACTAGTATATGATGAGAGGATGATTGATTTATGAAATCTTGATTCTTTTTGGAAAGAAGATCCACTTATTGGAACCTTCGTATGATTGTGTGAATATGCATCTTCTATTATTCCTATTTATCTTAGAAGGAGCCATTTGTTCTTGAAATTATTTCCTTGGATTTTAAGGTGAACTCATGGATTTCGCCAGAGACGTGAAAAGATTCAATATTAGTTTACACAAAGAAGAAGCCAAAATTTACGATGTAGTGCGTAGGGAAGAGATATTTAATAAGTTTGAGCAACGGCGGCAGTGGGGAAAACTCTTAAATGTTGCCTCTGAATGTTTGAGCACTAAACACTGTCTGGATCTCGGCTGCGGTACGGGGAACTTGATAGTGAAGGAAGCTATGTTATTTGACTATGTCATTGGTTTAGACATTTCGAGAGAGATGATTAATGTTCTCAAAGGTAAAATAAGAGGTATGATGAGGAAAAAATCTGACTTTATCGTTGCCGATTGTGAAAATCTGCCTTTCCGCAGTAACGTTTTCGACTTGGTCAGTATTAGTTCGGTTCTACACCATCTGCCTTCAGTCTACGTGGCACTAAAAGAGGCGTATAGGGTTCTACTTGCCCATGGAGTGATTTTTATGGACCATGAACCAAATGCGATGGCGAGAAAGGCAATTTTTAAACTATTGAAGGGACTACTCATCAGAATTAAGTTGTTGACTAAATTTTCTTCTCGAGATCCCGATACAATATACGCTTTTAGATTATTCAGATCGTTAGATCATACAAAAACTGACGTCCTAGGTGAATCCGGTTTTCACCCTAAAGCCATAAAAAGGATGCTTCATCACATAGGTTTCTATCCTGTTACGATTGATTTCCATTTTATATTATTCTCTGAGTTATCAATGTTGCCAAAACCCCTAGACCAAATTTCAATGATTGATAATCTATTAGATGCAACGCCGCTGATTAAGAAGATGGCTGATACTATCACAATCATATCGAAAAAAGAGGGGAGTAGCTGATAAACGACTTTCTTTACATCAATCTCACTAAATTTATCGTGTTTAAACTATACAAAAACTTTATTGTGATCAAGAAAATTAAAGTGGATTGACAACCTAATGAGAAGCATAATGCACAGGTGGAAAAGGCGAAGACATTTTGAAAGAGCCGGAAAGTTGATTAGCATCGCACAAAATTGTTCTACTATCTTAGACGTGGGTTGTGGCTATGGAGACCTATTATTAGAGTTTTGTGCTCGAGGAAGGGATACCGTGGGCATCGATATTGATGGGAGGCGTGTTTCCATCGCTAAGATCAATTTTGACAAAGGATCTTTGAGGGGGGGCTTCATTAGGTGTGACGCACACTTTTTACCCTTCAAAAATAAAGGTTTTGATTTCTCCTTCTGTAATCAGGTAATAGAACACGTCATGATGCCTGAAGTAGTGGTTGATGAGATGCACCGGGTCGCAAACCAGACTGCCGTCATGTACGCAAACGATAAAACTCCATACTACTATTTGAAGTCCCTAGTTTTGAGGAGGCCACTTGAAAGAATACCTAAAATTACTAGGAAATTCAACGAAACCCATTATTTAAACTTCGCCATCCCGATGAATAAAATAATAGCCGATGCTATAGCCAGATTGCCGATTATAAGAGATCTCCTCGCAACCATCATTGTCAAAGTTAATAGATGAAACATTCAACACACTTATCCACGATCTAAATAGCATTTTTATCTCAATGCAATGATAATCTAAGAAGCAAATAATAAAAAATTAATTGGAGTATCTATTTGTTACGAGGTTAAGATTTTGTTAGATTTCCCCACGGCATTAAAAGATCTCTTAACCCTTTTTCAGGGCCTTTCCAGCATGGATGAGGAGGTGGTCCTTTCTGGCTTCTTCGCAATCGTATTGTTAGCATTTTCTATCCCTTTCCCAAAAGATCGAAGACTTGATTACATAGTTTTCGTTACCATGTCTGTCATAGGTTTAGTAAAAATTGAACCAGCTACCTATGACCTTTTAATCCCCATATTGTTTTTGTTTATGATGATTCGTGGAAGGCTACATTTAACTAGGATTCGCCATCCTCGCTCACTCAGCCTTTTTTTGATGCTTTTTACTTTATTTTCTATATTTTCCCTGGTTAATGCTCTGGATATAATTTTGGGTTTAAGGTTTTTACTAATTACGATTTATCTCTTAACAACTTCTCTTCTAATGAAAATATATATAACATCTTCGAAAGAAATGAGTGTAGTTATAAGTGGGTACATATTGGGTTCGATCGGCGCCCTGATATTAGGGTTAAGTGGTTTAATTTTAAAAGAGCCTTTTAAGGGGTATTTCATGTACTATGGAGTTAGAATGCAGGGATTCTTTAAAGATCCCAACGTATTTGGTCCTTTTCTGATCCCCTCAATAGCCTTCTTAATGGGTGAAGCAGTTGAAACAGGATTAAAAGAATTAAAATTTTGGATAAAAACATTTCTCATTGCTTTTTTGATGGTTGGGGTAACCTTTTCCTATTCTAGAGGAGCCTATCTCAATTTAGCTGTTGTTCTAATGATGTTTCTCATCCTCCTTCTTAAAACGAAAAGTAGACGAAAAATTGGCGTGTTCTTCGTCTCCATTTCACTTTGTGTCCTTGTTGTCGGAGCCTTCTTAACGCTATTCGATCAATGGTATTTCTTTATAAGTAGATTGGGAATTAAGCCATACGATATCGAGGTTCGTTCTCCAACATGGTGGGCTGGCTTATGGACTAGTGTTTCAAAGCCTTTCGGTATAGGGCCCGGTCAATATGAACCTACATTCATATTTGCATCTCATAGCCTATATCTTCGAGTTATGGTTGAAAATGGGTGGATGGGATTCGCGGGTTTCTTAATAGCCCTTACCCTATTAATAAAATATCTGTTACCTAGGGTCTCCTCAAATGAAAGGGTATTAGGAGTTTCCCCAATCTCCCTTCTGAGCACGATGATTGGTATATTGATTAATAGTTTCGTTATTGATACATTACACTGGCGCCACTTCTGGATCTTGATAGGAGTAATTTGGGCGGTGATTATATGAATAATTTAGATGTTTATCTTTTGATTAAGGATGAAAGATGTTTCTCTAGCGACTTAGCTACACTTTCCCAACGATAATCCAGCACTGTGTTGTAGGCATTCTCACCCAATTTTTTTCTCAAATCTTTATTGGTGATGAGTTCTCTGGTAGCCTCGGCTAAATTCTCCATTTTAGGTTCAGCTATCAAACAGTTATAGCCGTCTATACCCAGCTCGCTGGATAAAGATCCTTCGCCTACTAAAACGGGTTTTTTGAAGTAAAAGTATTCAAGTACTTTTAATGGCAGGGCGCGGGTTGGCAGCAGGGGGCCTATTCCTATGTTAGCCCCCGCTAGGTACAACATAGCTTTCTTTCTCGTCACAAAACCCAACATCTTTACATATTCTTCAAGTTGCATTTCTTTTACAAGTTCGGATATTTTACCGAATTCTTTGCCGTCGCCTAGCATTAAGAGTAGTATGTTGGGGAATTGATCGATTAAAATCTTTATGGCTTTAACTAATTTGTCCAATCCATACTCCGGATTTATCAACCCGATATAGACGATGATGATCCGATTTTTGTATTGTTCAAAAATCTCATTTATCTCTGAAACCATCTTTTTTGCTTCATCAAGAATTGAGGTGTTTATTCCATTTGGGCTTTTCCCGATTTTTTCGCTCATAGACCTGTGTCTATCCTGAAGGTCTTTCACTAGATCGTCACAAACAATGAAAAATAAGTCCGAAAATCTGATCGTGACTTTCTCTTGGATGAGTAAAACCGCCCTTATGATGGGGTTTTTTCTCTCCATTATTCCAAATATGTCCCTATAGATGTCGTCGGCCCTCACAGCTACCTTCTTCTTTAAAAATTTTGAAAGAATGATGGCGGCAAAGGATACGAGGTGATGTGGATGATACTGAGACAATATCACATCAACGTTTTTATGTTTCAACCCTTCTAGGAAGAGAAGAACCCCTGATAAAATTAAGGCGATTTTCGAAGGTAATGGAAAAGATGGCACTCTTACAAAACTGAGATTTAGTTTTTTCTCAGGATAATCAAAGACGAGAGGTGGGTTGTATTTCACATTAGGCGCCAACAGATAAACTTTATGTTTTTGAGCTAAGTTAGACGCTATTTCATAAGTGCTCCACGTCCCTCCACTCGCATGTGGGAACCAATAATATGTGAGATAAAGAATCTTCATCTCATCCACTTAAATGTAAATTAAAAACCTTGATATATTTGAGGTCCATTAAAAATTTATCTCATTGTTAACTGTGGAAATTGAAAATATGAAAAATAAAGTATTTGTGGTCGGCCTGGATGGAGCCACATTAGATATCCTTCTTAATTTAGCTAACAGGGGTTTATTAAAATCTTTTAGCTGGATAATCCGTGAAGGGGTTTATGGTAAGCTAAAATCTACGATGCCTCCGAGCACATGTCCCGCGTGGGTCTCTTCGGTAACAGGGGTTAACCCCGGGAAACATGGAATTCTTGATTTTATTAACTCGGTTGATCTAATTAAAAAAAGATTGTTTTTCGCAGATTCACAAACTAGGAAATGCAAGGCTATCTGGAATATTCTCAGTGAAATGGGGAAAAAAATAATCGTTATGAATGTGCCCGTAACCTATCCTCCCGAAAGGGTTCACGGCGTCATGGTGTCTGGGATGCTCACCCCCGGCCTCAAATCGAATTTCACTTATCCAAGGGATTTGAAGGACGAGTTGATAGACCTAGGTTATAAGATCGACGTCACGGACACGATGGCAGAGATGGCAAGTCTATACAAATCCGGTGAAAAAGAGATGCTTATCAAGCTACGTGAGTTGATAAAATGTAGGGTTGAGGCTGCTAATTATTTGATTGAGAGTTTCGATTGGGACTTTTTCTTCATGGTTTTTGTGGCCTTGGATAGATTACATCATTTTTACTGGAGGTATTTAGATACGTCTCACATAAAATTTATCGAAGTGAAGAGCGAGAGGCTTTATCCCTTAATCTTGAATTGCTACCTCGAAATAGATAGGTTTATCTCTTCTTTGCTAAGAAAGATTGGTAAAGACACAACCATCATCATCTATTCCGATCATGGATTCAAGGCGTTGAATAAGTTCTTCCTCACCAATATCTTTTTGAAAAGGAAAAAAATGCTCTACTTAAAAGAGAAGGCCATTGGTCTTTCATTATCCAGCGAATCCGTCGTTGAGTGGCTGTCAAGGCGGGGTCTATGGAGACATTTGAAAGATACGCTGATCCCTTTGAAAAGAAGGTTGGCCTTTGGGCTCCCCCCTTCCAAAAGTTTCTACGACCTCTTCGACTTAGACCCCACTCAAACCAAGGCCTTTCAAGTGGGATATAACTATGTTCGTTTGAATCGCGAAATAATAAGTGATGATCAACGCGATAAAATTTTGAATGAGGTCGTTCAATCGCTGAGTGATATAAAAATTAGGAGATTTATACGAGATATATACAGAAGAGAGGAAGTATATCACGGCCCTTATACTGGACAAGCACCAGAAATCATATTGTCCCCTGCTAAGGGTTGTTTAGCAACTCAGCTGATGCCCAAAAGTGAACAGATATACATAAGGTATGGTGAAGATGTAGAAGCGAATATTGCAACTTTGATGTGGTCCGGGGATCACGATATTGATGGTATCATAATGATGGCTGGGCCAAAGATAAGGAGTGGGTTTGAAATTGAAGGTGCTAACATCATGGATATAACTCCCACGATTCTACACATATTTGACGAACCGATCCCTGAGTACATGGATGGAAGAGTCTTACTCGACGCCTTCTCTGAGAGGAAAGGTGGAGATTAAGAGCTTTTTATGAGTATCCTGTTGAGACTTTCGGCGGCTCTTAGCCACGTAAACTTTTTAGTTATCGTCTTCCTTCCTCTCTCCGCCATCTCCTTCGTCTTTTTCTCGTTCAATATCAGTTTAACTATCTCTTCGCCCAGTCCTATTACGTCCCCCCTATTTACTAGGATTCCAGCTCTTGTTTCTTCGATGATCTCCCTAAATGCCGGTGTGTCATAGCTTATGAAAGCTGTTTTACATGTTAATGCTTCGAGCGGGGTTAGGGGCCAAGTCTCCACTCTGCTCGGCATTACCAATAGGAGCGATTCTTTGAGTAACCGGATCTTCTTTTCACCGTAAACGCCTCCTAAAAACTTAACCCTCGATGAAACATGCTCATATTTCGTTTCCACAGTTTTTTCAAGGGTTGGTTTTAGTGGTCCATCCCCTGCGAAAACCATCTCCAACTCCGGGATGTCTTCACTCACGGCGACGAAAGCCTCAAGAGCATCCATGGGATTTTTCTCGTAAATCATGCGCCCCAGAAAACATATCTGCATTTTCTTACCGCTAAAACTCACCGAATCTATGAACTCCACGTCGACTCCTCCGGGAACCACGTAAACCCTTTCCTCGTCTAGCTTGGGATTTAGTCTGAGGAGCTGGTTTCTTAGATATCTACTCACGGTGATCACACCCTCCACTCCTTGATGGAGGGCCGAGTCTTCAAGGATTGTTCGAACCAAACCCTTCAAGATGCCCTTGGATTCAAGCGAGTACTCCAAGCCATAGTATCCGTGCCATATGGAGTAGAGGGGCTTCCTATTCAATGTCTCGCACACTAAGAGGGGTGAGTAGGTGGCTAGGTATGCGTCGAAGCGCTCCTCCAGTAGGTGCCTTGTTAAACCTGCGCCCAAACTTATCGCTCTCTTAAAATACGAGTGAGGGGCGTCGATTATCAACGGACCAACACGTTTAACGGTCACTCCCTCGTCGCGCTCATCTCGTCCACGCGCCGACGTCTTATAGGTGAATATCGTCACTTTATGCCCCAATTTGGACATATGCCTAGCAACTTGATGGGTCCAAACCTCCATGCCCCCCACATGAGGGAAATAATAGTCTGGAAGGAATGCGATCTTCATTTCAATCAGAAATCGAGGGTTGAACGCGTAAATGCTTTAGATAATATTCACATCCGCTGGTTTAAATGAATTATCAACCGCACCATAAAATTGCCTCTTCAACTTAACCACTAAAAAGACCACTCTAAGGTTTCCATCAATTCCAATGATGGTTCACTAGGCGATGAATGAATAGGTGAACCTATGTCCCCTAGCCGTTAGTATCCTTATCTCATAAGGGTTTCCCGATGTTAACGTCAGATCTTGGACGACGATTTGGAACTCCATGCCACCGGTTACCTTGTAGGTCCATGAGGTTACGTCTCCGCCTCCCGCATTGGTGAGGTTGCCCCCGGGTACATCACCGAATCCGGGTTCCAAGCTCATGCTTGAAATGGTGATGGGGTCTGTTCCCGTATTTTTGGCGTTGATTGTTAGCAGTTTGCTTGAGCTATTATAGGATACGCTTAAGATGTGCAGTTGCTCCGTTTGCATAAAGGTGAAGGTGAGGGCTCCCATCCACACGGCCACGCCTATGGCTAAGGCCACACTCACCGCGACGAGGATTATAGCGGCTATGACAGGGCTAATGCCCGTTCTTTTATTTGTCTTCATCCCCTACGCCATTAGGAAAATTCATTGTTTTTTTAATAAATCTTGTGCATAAAATATTTGCATTTTTATAATTAAGAGAGACGACTAAGAGTATCAAACAATATTTAGACTAAAAAGTTTCTTTGTTTAAGGAATATAAGGGTTAATATACTCTTATTAAGAAAATCTGTTTGGAATTTTTGGATTTAACGAGGCAGATAGTAAGGAGAACATCGATGTTCAACCTGATTCTTCTTCTCTTTACGGTGTTTCTGCCTGGTCTCTGTTGGCTGTTTGCTCTGGGCTTCTGGAGAGACATGAAACTGTTAGAACTGATTTCGATATCCATCGGATTAAGCATCGCCTTCATCTCATTGTTTTCCGCTTTCCTAGCCTACTTCGATTTATTCCTGATGGCTTGGCCCTTCTGGCTGCTTTTGGGTGGATGTTTTGTTTACGTCGCTGTTTATATAAGAGGAAACCATCCGTTGCGGCTAAATAGGGATTTGTTGAACTTAAGTTTAACCGATTTTGTGGTCTTATATGCTTTCTTGCTCCACGTCATCCTGCTCCTCTCATATTTCTACAAGTATCCCGTTTTTCACGGCACTTGGAGTGGCGACCCCCTCATCCATTCATCGCATGTTAAAAACATCGTGAACCTCGGTGGAGGTTCCCTGATTCGGGGGATGCCTTACCCGTTGGGTCTCCACTTCGTTTTGGGTTTCGTAGCAAGGTTTTTAGGTGGAGAATTGTTGATGAGCGTTAGGTATGGCGTCGCTTTCATCGAGGCTTTGGGGATTTTACTTGTTTACTCTGCCGGTCTAAGGATGTCGGAGGACAAAAGGCTGGCTCTCTTCTCTTCTCTAACCTACGCATTGATCTTAGTCCCCGGATTGTTCCATTTGGCTTCTTCTGGGACCTATTCCAATTTGTTTGGGGATTTCAACACGCTGCTCACGTTCTACTTGATACTAGTGTCTATGAAGCATGGCGTCACATTGAAATCGGGACTTAGCCTCGTTTTTGTTGGATTGGTTTTGGCCTTCTCCCATTCCACGGTCTTCATCTTCTTCACCTTCCTCTGGATCTTTATTCCCCTGGTTTTATGGGTCTATAGAGACCTCTTCCGAAGGTATGTAACCTCAACCTTCATGCTTTCCATATCCCCCATCATCGTTTTCCTCTTGTTTCCGTGGCTGATTCTCAGGTTGACATGGGTTCTAAGGGGAGGCTTCATATCCATTAGAGTTAGAAACCCCGTATATGATTTCTTTGAGGCATATGCTCCAAAACTTCTTGTCCTCGGCAGTTTCTCCCTAACGACAGGCTTATGGCTCTTCTTCGCCGTGTTGGGTTCAATCCTTTTGATCTTTAAGTTTCGCAGGAACATCTGGTATGTGTTCACTTTGGGTCTATTCTTATATGCAGTCGCCTTGTCTTCACAGGGCTTGAGTGTTTGGCGTTTCGCCCGCTACATGCTTCTTCCCTCAACCTTTCTACTCGGATTTCTCCTACTACACGTTTATACCCAAGCTGAAAAACGGTTTTCCAAACTGCTGTCCCGAAAATCTCTTAGTGAGGCTTGTGTGAAGGGTTCAATCTTCGCCATTATAATGTGTATAACTTTGTTGGGGCCGACTTACTTCTTTATGTTAAATAACGCGCTCGAGGGAGGCGAGGTGAGGTTGAGGCAGGAGGAGATCTTCGACTCGATGTTGTGGATAAGAGACGGTACTCCTTTAAACGCCACCTTCATAAGCGTCTGGCTGCCGGAATACCGGTATCTCTCCTTGGTTGCGGATCGGAAGTGGCTCGGGAACTACGATGTCAACGCTATGGAATCTCTAGAACTCTGTGGAAAGAAGCCCTTTCAATACGTAGCGATATGGAAGGGCTACGACGGCTTAAGCGGTTATATCCAAGGTGGGTTCTTCAAGAAGGTTTACGAGAACAGTCAGATCGTGATTATGGGTTTGAAGGCGCAAAACCTCCGCGTTTAAGATTTGTGTATAGGGTGAGATATTTAGAAGGTTGTGGGCTGGTTATAGAAATATGTATCCAAACCAGCCCTGTGTTGCCTGGTCCAGTGACTTTTAGGTTTTATGGTCTCTTGTTTAGGCCGTGAACGTGTAGGTGAACCTGTTTCCCCTGGCCGTTAGGATCTGGAGTTCATAGGTGTTTCCTATCGTCAGCTCATAATCTGTAAAGACGATCTCGAAGGTTGATCCGCCGCTTACGGCTGTGCCCCATGTGGAAATGTCTCCTACGCCCGCGGTTGTGAGGTTGGCACTTGGTATGTCAACGGATCCAGGCTGTAGGGTCATGCTGGAGAGGGTTATGGATGTTGTCCCCGTGTTTTTACAGTATACGGTTACGTTTCGTACTCCGTTGCCCCCCGTGGCCGAATACCTTGCGTCTGTTATGAGTAGTTGCTCCGTGGCCATGAAGGTGAAGGTGAGGGCTCCCATCCACACGGCCACGCCTATGGCTAGGGCCACGGTGACCGCGACGAGGATGATGGCGGCGATGACCGGGCTGATTCCCTTCTTTTTTCCATTATTTCTTTTTGATTCCATTGTTTACGCCCTTCTAAGCGTTTACATAGTCTATTACGAGTTCATTTTATAAGGTTTGTGTATAATTTGTTCACACTCTAGGATGCAAAAATCGTTGGGTTTGAGGGTCAAACGTCACTCTATGGGCGCGTTAAGTCCCTAATCACTATTTTTCCCAGATGAACAAGTCGAGTTCGTAGATGAGGCCGCCTATGGACACGGCCGTGGATGACTCGGTGATGATGTTTTTCGGCTGCCTCCCATAGTTGATTCCATACTCCGTCGCTGTTAGGGGCATGTAGTGGTATCCCAGCTCGATCACGTTTTGACCCGCGTCGAAGGTGACGATGGCCAGTGAGACGTCGTCTATGCCCGGCATGGTCCAGTTCTTCCAGTTTCTATCGGACCATCTCAATTTATCAAAACCGTTCCAAGATTGTTGCGTTGAGTTGTGGAGGACGACGAG
>JBHIFP010000042.1:0-14069 GCA_046761145.1 Hydrothermarchaeales archaeon (SeqCode) | reverse complement strand
GAGGTATTTGACGGCCTCAGTAGGATCCATCCATCATCGAAATCGGCCTTTGCACCGTCTGTTAAATCCAACTCGTAGCCTTTTTTCCTGAAGCTCTCTAGGATCCTCTCCATAACTTCGAACTTTATCTCGTCTTTGCATTCGAAATTCTCTTCTTTGTAGGGATAACTCGGAATCTCGTCGACCAAAGTCGAGAGTTTTTTGTCGCTCTTGGATAGCGTTCTTGAGAGGAGCAAAGTTGCGAGGATTGCGTCGTCGAAGATATAGTATTCCGGCATAAAGAGATGGGCGGATGTCTCTAAGGCAAAGATGGCATTATGCTCCTTTATGGCCTCACAGACGAAGACGTCTCCAACCCTTACCCTCATTACCTTGCCGCCCAGTTTTTCTATCTCTTCTTCTACTATCATCGAGCACGAGATGTTTGCGATAACGTTCCCTTTTTTTCTGCTCAAAATGTCTCTACAGAGGATTATCCCGATCTTCTCGGTCTGCACGGTTCTGCCCTTGTCATCTACGAAGATCACTCGATCGCTATCCCCGTCATAACCGGCCCCGAAGTCAGCGCTTACTTCTACGACTTTCCTCTTCAGATCCCCGAGGGTCTCGTCGCTCGGCTCTGATGGTCTGCCAGAGAAGGTACCATCAGGGACCTCATTTATAGTTGTAATGTCCACCCCAGACTCTTTTAAAAGCTGGGGTGCGGTCTCAAAGGAGGTCCCGTTTCCGACATCCAAGACTGCTTTAATCCCACCATCGATTGAAATTCTTTCTAGGAGATATTCTTTGTATTCGCCGATCGTTTCTCTGTTGTCGAGGTAACTGATCGCGCCAACCTCGTTCCATTTTGCCAGTTCGAATTCGTTCTTCAAAAATATCCCCCAGACAATTTGATTTTCCTCGGTATAGCCAGAGCCATCGGAACGCCTAAGCCTCACTCCATTGTACTCCGGAGGATTGTGAGATGCGGTGATATATGCCCCGGCAACGAAGTCCCCCACGCTCGTCTTGAAATTGGCTACTGGAATGGGAACGAGGCCCGTTGAGGCGACGTTGACCCCTGTCGATGCCAGCCCAGCAATAAATGCGTCTTCGACTATTTCGCTACTGGTTCTCACATCCCTGCCAACCAGCACATTTCCTTTACCCCCCAAGTATGTACCGAAGGCCATGCCTATCTTTGTGGCGATGTCTGGAGTAAGTTCGACATTAAAGATCCCTCTAACGTCATAAGCCCTAAAGATATGTTCTTCCATCTTCAAGCCCCGAACTTCTCGGATCTGTACATCAAATTCATCAGAATGTTCATTACATCCCGCCCCTCGATCCTGTTCAGCCCCCCTTTTGCAACCGCCCTTTCGTTGAACTCGATGACATCGTCAGTCCGAACTTCGGGACCGCATATGACAATGGGCACCGGATCCCCTGTATGGTCCCCATAGCTTATCGTCGTCGTATGGTCGCTCAACAAAACCAGATAATCATCTTCCATAAAGTCCGAAAATATCGAAAGACATTTATCGATTTCCTCAATTATCGCGACCTTCTTCTGGGCATTTTTATCGTGGGCCGCATTATCCGCGTCCTTTATGTTCAGGAGTAAGAATTCGTGATTCTTTAAAGCCTTTAGGGCTTTCTCGCAGATGTCTTTAATCCTGATATCGGTCTCAACCTCTATAACATCCAACCCGCACATCCTACCGATACCCCTGAGCAAACCCACCGTCGATATGCACGCCCCCTTTAGATGATACACCTCTTCAAACGAGCTCAAGTGGGGCACCACCCCTGCCCCCCTCAATAAGATCATGTTTGCGGGGGGCTTGCCGTCCTCGATCCTCTTCAAGTTAACCTCGTGCATTTTTAGAGTCTCGTGTACCTCACGTAGAAATTCGTTTAGTACCTTGGACGTCCTCTTTGCTTCGGGAGAATCGTCTAATGGTTCTATCCACCTGACCTTTGCCCCAACGAAGTGGGGATCTGAATCGGAGACTCTATAACTCAGACCTCTACCTCGTAAAACTAAGGCCGCTCTGTAAGTGGTCGACTCTTTGAAGAATATCTTTACATCCTTTGCCTTAATCTTGTTTACGGCCTCTGCTAGCTCCCTCGTCCCCTCTCTTATCCTTCCGGCCCTTCTATCCTTTACTTTTAAATCCTCATCTACTGTAGCAAAATTGCACCTGAAGGCTATGTCTCCAGGTAGAACTTCTAAGCCGACGCCGGCTGCTTCAAAGGGTCCCCGCCCGGTATAGACTTTGTAGGCATCATACCCCAAGAGAGCAAGATGCGAAGTATCTGAGCCTACC
Source organism: Hydrothermarchaeales archaeon (SeqCode) (assembly GCA_046761145.1). Lineage (GTDB taxonomy): Archaea > Hydrothermarchaeota > Hydrothermarchaeia > Hydrothermarchaeales > SZUA-236 > JBHIFP01. Next base: position 11,760 of record JBHIFP010000042.1, on the reverse strand, counting down.
CTAACCCCTGGAGCGATAGGATCCAAAATTCCGCATATGCCCCCCCTAGCCATCTCGTCCATCTTCGGGGTCTTTGCAAACTCCAGAGGAGTCTTCATATCCAGCTCCTTGAGAGGCCTATCAGCCATACCATCGCACACTATGATCAGTGCTTTCATGAGAATCCCACAGGGTAGCTATATAACATGAATGATAAACCTTACGTTGAAATTAAAGTTTATACGGGGTCAATAATAATATTTTAGGGTAAGATACCTTGTTGAATTATCTCCGCGGCTAAATGTTTCGCAGAAATTAAGATGTGTGATCAGGATAAATTCTGTTATTCTTACTCTCATATCTGCCATTTTCAAGATGGGCCTAGATAAGGGGCCCCTTGACTCCGCCTGAGTTTCTCGTCACAGTCTTTACAAAGAAGCGTTATCCTCCCGCTGGGCAGCGCATAGACGTAGGCTTCTTTAGGAGCTATTTTTAAATTGCATTCAGCGCATTTAACACACCTTTTATGGAGGATTATGCCGAAATCCCTCACCCCCAGCAAGACCCTAACATTCATGGCTTGCAACCTCCCCACAGCGTAATCTATCAGTTCATATGATTGGGCATAGAACTGTTCTTCACCGGGCTTGATGGTCTCTCCGCAAAAAAAGCACCTAGAGCACATACTACATACACGAAACTTGTAGCCACCATACACGAACTCGCTCTCAGCAGGGGCCCCACAATATTTACACTTATCCATAAACCAAATCCACCAACCATGTTAATTATACTTGATATCTGGGCTGGGAGTAGATAATCTTATTGGATTATAAGAAATGGAGAAAGGTTCCATGGATCGCTTCCTCGCCACGCCTTATTTCGAGTAGTCGGAGAAGAAGTCGATCTCCCCACTACGCAGTGCTAATAAATAATATCCCATCTCCCGAGGAGCGTTAAATCGAGATAATACCTATTACAATCCAAAAAATTCGATCTCGCTTATCTCTTTATGCCTTTCTCTAAGGGCCTTCTGTAACTCCATAATTATGCGCACAGTCTCCTCTTGTTTCTTCTTCCCCAATTCCCTACTTACGTCGAATATCAACTTGTCGTAATCTTCCCCTCTCTTCTTGATGACATGATTGAATATGTCCTCTATCGAACCCTTCTTTCCCAATAACCCCCTCAACACCCCAACCCAACCAAATCTATCCAGAACATCGGCATCGTGCACGATCTTCTCCTCTATTGTGTCTCGAGGAATCTTGGTGGTCGGAGTGTGACGAGCAATGACTCTAGCGACCTTGTTTATAGTCAATGGGTTGACCCTCCATGCCTGCAGGTATTCCTCGGCTATGGCGGCCCCCTCTAGTCCGTGAAAACTTCCGGACTTTTTATTCACCCTTCCAATGTCGTGTAACAAGGATCCACATATCAAGACAAAGGGATCTACCCTTTCGGGGATGCGCTTCGCGATTTCTATTGCGAGTTCTGTAACCTCTAGGACATGGGAGTAGTCATGCCCCTCGCTTCTAACGTGTTTATCCCTAACGAAATCCACGATTTCGCCTAGTAATTCTTTTTCGTGATCGCTCAGTTTTCTCGTGAACATATTCCAACACTGAATCCTTTACATAGATTGGTGGGTATATTAACCTTGTTACCCCCTCCAAATCAATTTCTTGGTTTGTCTTTTTTTTATTTTGCTGCCCCTCGTGATACTTCGCGATTGAACGGGTAAAAATTTCAAAATCGCACATCATGTCTCTGAAGTTCCTATTTCTAAGTCAATATGACCAAAAATCGGAATTCGTGGCTCAATCGCATTAAATGAGACTTTTTGTAATCTAAATCCGCTTTACATCTGGCACCAATCCATCATTCGACGGGCTTGAGGTCGAGGAGGAGATGGCAGATCACCTTTGCTTTGATGGTCCGGCGAAATTCTCTTTTTTACCGCCCCAATAACTTCCTTACCGCCTTCGATTCTATCCGATCAAGGACTGCATCGCTCAGATCGCTCGATTTTTTCAAAATCTTCAGGATTTTCCTTTCTTCCTCGGTTATTATGCCATCGGATAACGCCGTGATTAGCGCCTCCTCATAGATTTTCTTTCTTATATCCCTGAGTTTTCTCTCTTCCTTAGCATCTATTATGCCGTCTTCGAGAGCATCCCCCAGCGCCTTATCGTAGATACCATAGTTCTCAGAAACCAATTTCAGCAAAGAATGTTCGTCTTCACTTATATGGCCATCTTCCAAGGCTTTATTTATCATGTCTCTGTAACCCAATAGATTCTCGATCATGTGCCCGACTTCCATACCATTTCAATCATCTTTAGTTTCATTGTTGTCATCGAATACCTATATAACTTGATAATTGTCATAAACTAGTGAGCTTTTTGTTTTCTCTTAAGTCTATCAAGTTCTTTTGCCAAATCAATAAAACGGTCTCTGGAAGGGATTAGGACAATTTTAGTGATAATAGAAGCAAAAATAACAGCTACCACAGTGAAACCAATTGCTATGAAGAGGGGAAGTATTGGAGCGGTTTCGAAGGGTTTTGAAGTTGCTATAAATAGTACTATTACAACTGTGAACATCGCTCCCAGTCCTGCACTGAGTTTAATTTTTTCTATTTCCATATGCGCCCTTATCTCTTCCTCACCCATGTCATCTATCCCTTCTTTCATGTTCACTGCTTTGTCCAATTCAAATATAAATAATGTATCATGTGGAACCCCTGGGCGCGCTTTCAAAAAGAGCAAGGCGATGCACGCGCGCGCATATCTGAGATCCCACCGTGTCCAACCATTGCATAGTTGGCGATTGTGACCGTTTCTTCGGATTGAGAGAGAATAACTTTAAATATCTCTGGCCATCATCGGATTATTGGTGGAGCTGACAAAATGGGCAAGGTCATGATAGTAGACGACGAACCAGATGTTCGATACATTGTGAAGAAAATGTTGAAGGAGGAAGGTTATGGCGTCGTTGAGGCTGAGAGTGGTGCGGATTGTCTAGAAAAGATCAAAAGAGAGAGACCTGACCTTGTGCTCTTGGACATAATGATGCCGGGTATGGATGGTTGGGAAGTGCTGGAGGAGATACAGAATGACAAGGACTTAAAATCCACCTCCGTAACCATGTTTACCATAAAACCCGTCACTCCCGAGACTCTGCAAAGGAAAGGATTGGAGGGACTCGTAGATTACATAGTCAAACCATTTTCAAAGGAAGGTTTTTTGGATAGTGTTAAGAAGATTTTCGGCACCATCTCTGAAATCGACTATGTAAAGAAACAGTTGGAGTCGGTTAGTGATGATTTGGCTCTGGAGTATGAAAAGATAGTGAGGGCAGAGAGGCTCCATCAGAATCTATTGACGATGGTCCAAAATGTCCTGATACAGAGAAAAGAAGATGGATCGATGGACGATATCCAAAGCTTTGAGGATGTCATCAGGAGCGAGTCAAAGTTGATCGAATCCTATAAAGAGAGGAGAAGGGAGATTGAGGGGATGGTCAAGATGCCGGGTTAGTTTTATAATTACGCTCCATAAATAAATCAAAAGGTGATGAGATGTTCCCAAAAATCAATCCAAGGCAGATGAAGAAGATGATGCGGCAGATGGGCATGAAGATGGATGAGCTAGATGCAGAGGAGGTGGTGATAAAGCTCCCCGACAGGGAGATAGTGATCAAGAACCCGTCTGTTACTGTGGTCGAAGTCCAGAATCAGAAGACGTATCAAGTCATGGGCGAGGAAAGGGTGGTGCAACTGATCCCCGATGCCGACGTAAAGATGGTTGCGGAACAGGCAAACGTGAGTGAGGAGGAGGCGAGAAAGGCCTTGGAAGAGAGCGGAGGAGACTTGGCAGAGGCGATATTGTCCTTGACAAGTTGATTGATCATCATCTCCCATTTCTCTACACTTGCCGGTATGAGATTTCAAAAATGGCACTAATTGAAGTGCTTGTTAAAATTTCATATATTGTATACCCTGAATGTGTGGGGGTGGTATAATGGCTTTCAAACTGATGGTGTGTAGGGATTGCGACAATATGTTCAGGATAAATGTCGCCGAATATATGGACAAAGAGGTAAAATGCCCAAAGTGCGATAGCGGGATAGTCACCGGGATCTACGAATATTGGGGCTCTCTGTCCTCTTCTAAGGAAGGATTTACCAAGCTGAAAACCGCCGAATAGATTGGAAGAAACACTCACGTTATAAATAAGATGTCCACGACTTCACATCTCGATCTCTTCTAATTCTCGCCGATCCAATCTTCCAAATCCCAAAGTAAGGGTGATAAACCCGCCGAGGACGACCATCCAAAGCTGTGTCGCTACCCTGATCAACAACATAACCCCCACGCTCGTAACTGCCGAAAACCCGACTATTGCAAATAATCCCGCCAAAATCGCCTCTTTCGATCCGACGAATTCGGGCAAGCCCGTCGGTATCATCCTCGAAACCGAGAAGAAGGTGAAGATCACTACGAAGTACTCCAAATTCATCTCTACCCCCAAGGCCATAAACGAAAAGACCGCGACCAAATTTACGAAGAACCAGGCGCATACTCCCAAAATCAGGGAAATTACGAGGATGTCCCTCCTCATCAAAAGGGTCTTTAAGCCTTTATTGTAAGATTCTAGGGACTCCACTATAGACTTTTTTCTCTCCTGGGATATCCCTCTGTATCTCGATATTGTGCCAAATACCCTATCCATAATCCCCCTAGATTTTTCCAAGTCCAATCCCAAGTATAGGAAGATCATAAATCCTGCCAATGCCACGGCCGACGTGCCGAATATGATCACGAGCAATAGAGGGGGGATCGAATAAAAGGCGATCAGGTATAGTGCAGCGAAAAAGGTGGCGAAGACATTTGAAAAGGTCCCGATTATCCTGTGGGCGACAATAGTCGAAACCCCCAATCCGAAATCTTGTTCATATCTTCGCGATAAGAGATAGGCCCTCACTACCTCTCCGCCATACGATGCCGTTGGGGTTACGACGTTAAAGAATACCGATGAAAAGACTACTTTCAGGTTGTTCTCAAAACTCAACTTTAGATTTACGGGCTTTAGGAGGAGATGCCAGTAACCCGCGAATACGATAATTGCGACAGTATATGACGCCAACGACAACAGAAGCATCTTGGAGTCGGCATTGGATAGGGTATACATCAACTCTTTCGGGTCTGCAAAGGTGACCAGTCCTACGAGTATTAGGATGGATACAACAACCAAAGCAAAGATCCTCTTTTTGTCCATCGGATCACTATTACCGATTTACTATAAATATGGATTGTGTATCAATTAGTTATCCTCGAATTGGGAGATGACGATGATATCCATAATAATGCCCGTGTTGAACGAGGAGGAGGTAATCGAGAGGAGCCTGAGAGGTACCACTACCCTCCAAGGAGACTTCGAGATCATAGTTGTGGATGGGGGAAGTTCCGACAAGACGAAGGAGATCGCCAAAGGGTATGCGAAAGTAATTACCTCAAAGAGAGGAAGAGCAAAGCAGATGAATGCCGGAGCAAAGACCGCAAAAGGGGATATCCTGCTCTTTTTACACGCCGATTCCCAACTGCCCAATAATGCCTTACTAGAGATCGAAAAGGCCCTTCGCGATCCCAAGATTATAGGAGGGGCGCTGAAATTTAACTTGGATGACCCCTCACTACTGCTCAAGGTCCTTGTCTTTTTCGCCAACCTGAGGGCAAATATTGTGAAAGTTTACCTCGGGGATCATGGGTTGTTCGTCAAGAGACCTGTATTTGAAAAGATCGGTGGCTTCAATGAAATCGATCTGATGGAGGATGTAGACCTCTGCAGGAAGTTGAGAAGAGAAGGGAAGTTGGTCCAGCTGGATGTGGAGATAACCACCTCGGCAAGGCGATTAAAAAAGAGGGGTATATTGAAAACGGTCATCCAAATGCAGATGAATCGGTTTTTGTTCTTTATCGGGGTTTCGCCAAGACGTCTGCATAGGCTCTATGGAGATGTCAGATGAGCAGGGCGAAGTAAATACGATTCAAAAAAATTGAAAACTGAGAAGGGGTAGAAGCTCAGATAGGACTGTTGAAGGAAAGATTTATCTAGATATGTCCGTGGATAAATGCCAAGAGCCCGGAAGGGGTGGATAATGGAATTTGCCAAAGGATCTAGAGCAATCGAAAAAATAGACACAGACACTTTCTACCGATTTACAAAGAGCATCTGCCCAGAGTGCAAGCGTTTAGTGGACGCTGAGGTTATCGTCCGAGATGAGAAGGTCTACATGAAAAAATACTGTTCAGAACATGGAGTCACCGAAGCACTGATATCCTCGGATGCGGATATGTACCTGGCGTCATTGAAGTACAACAAGCCGGGGAGGATGCCCCTACATTTCGCTTCGGAGATTGAGAGAGGTTGCCCCTATGACTGCGGTATATGCCCTAATCACGAACAACACACTTGCCTCGGCATAATCGAGATCCTAGACCGATGCAACCTAAACTGTTCGACGTGCTTTGCCAGTGCCTCAAACTCGTACATGCTAAGCCTCGAAAAGATAGAGGGGATGATAGACCTCCTCGTGAAGTGCGAGGGCGATCCAGAAGTTCTGCAGATAAGCGGAGGGGAGCCGACCCTCCACCCGCAATTGAACGAGGTCATAGGATATGCCCAGTCCAAAGGGATAAAATACGTCGAGGTAAATACCAACGGGGTCAGACTCGCAGGCGAAGAGTTTGCCAAGAAAATGGCCGAGGCGAGGCCCTATATATATCTACAATTCGACGGTTTTAATCCGGAGACCTATAAAAAGATACGGGGGGTGGACCTTTCCAAAATCAAGCTCAAGGCAATTGAAAATTGTGAAAATTTTGGGATGCCAGTAACCCTAGTCCCAACGATCGTCAAGGGGGTCAACGATCACGAAATGGGCGAGATAATCAAATTTGCCATCGAAGAGCCAATCGTGAAGGCCATCAACTTCCAGCCGATTACAGCGGTGGGGAGAAACAACGGCGTTGATCCATTAGATAGGATGACATTGGCGGATGTTGTTAGGGGGATCGAAGAGCAGACTCGTGGATTGCTCAAAAGATCGGATTTCATCCCCATACCGTGTCCCCATCCAACATGTAGTGCCATAACCTATGTATATATCGAAGATGGAAAGGCAACCCCCCTTCCAAGGATAGTAAATGTAGATGATTATCTTGACTACTTCAAGAACAGGACGATCGCAGACGTGGATATGATAGGAGATGCGTTGGGGGGGCTATGGAGCGCATCGGCGGTTGGAGGAAGCGAAACTACTTTGGAAAATTATTGCAACGCGTGCGGCATGGCCCAGCCAAATCTGGAAGAGATCTCAGACAATGTCTTAATTATTGGGTCGATGGCCTTTATGGACGAACACACCTTTGACCTTAAGCGAGCGATGAAATGCTGTATCCACGAGATACTGCCGAATGGCAAGATGATCCCGTTCTGCATTTACAATATATTGTATAGGGAAAAATTGGTACCGAGCTTTGGTGTTGCCCATGGATGAAGAGATAAAGTCCTGCTGTGCGAAATTCTACGAGAATGATCTCACGGCATTTCTTTTGGGGAGGTCTTTCCATCCAAGTGGCTTGGAATTGACGAGGACCTTGAGTGAAAGGCTGAAGTTGGCTCCCGAGGATCGCTTACTCGACGTAGCTTCTGGAAATGGCACAAGCGCTATATTCATCGCAAAAGAGTTTGGCTGTGGTGTTGTAGGCGTCGATTATGGTTCTGAAAATGTTCAAAAATCGAGAGAAAGGGCAAGGTTAGAAGGGGTAGAAAATGTCGACTTCAGAGTCGGAGATGCGGAAGAGCTGCCCTTCGAATCGGGGATCTTCGATGCCGTAATTTCGGAATGCGCCCTATGTACCTTCCCCAACAAAGAGAAGGCAGCTTCCGAGATGTTCAGAGTATTGAGAGTGGGGGGGCGAGTCGGGATAACCGATGTGACTATTGCGAATGAGGATGCATTGCCCGAGGATATGAGAGATATGATCTATCGTATATCGTGCATCGCGGATGCCAAGAGCATCGAGGGATATGAAACGATCTTAAAAAATGCTGGATTTCGGAATATTCGCTCTGAAAGGCACGACGATGCCCTGGTAAATCTAGTCGAACAGATCAAGAGGAGGGTATTTCTCATGGAGATGGTCATCGGTCTTGGAAAACTGGATATAGACTTAGAAGAAGGGAAGAGGATGATCCATCGTGCTTTGAATGAGATCGAGAAGGGCACTTTGGGATATGCACTGATTACCGGGGAGCGATAAATGGGCCTCAGATCCACTTTGGTTTTAAAGGCAATAAGATATACCGGGAAGGACAACTATCCATTGATACTGAACTTGGAGATCTCCCATGCGTGCAACCTATTTTGCGAAGCTTGTGGGAGGGTTCGTTCGGCAAAGGGAGGTAAACTCTCCGTTGAGCAATGCACAAATGCGATAGATGAAACAAAGGCCCCGGTGATCTATTTTACCGGTGGGGAGCCTTTACTCAATAAATCGCTCCCCGAAGTCGTAGATTATGCGCTGAGGAACAATAGGATCGTCTTCGTCGTCACCAATGGTATGCTGCTAAAAGAACGAGTTTCGAATCTTACACCTCATCAAAACCTCGCCCTCGATGTCTCTATCGACGGGCTGAAAAAAGAGCACGACCATATCCGCGGTGAAGGGGTCTTCGACAGGGCTTTAGAGGGCATAAAAGAAGCGAAATCGCGAGGACATCGCATCTACACGAATACGACGATATACAAAGTTAATATGGGGGTGCTAGGAGATATGATGCATCTTCTCGATGGGCTTATAGATTCCTTTTACTTCATGCCCATATTCAATTACTTCGAGAGCGAAGAGAGTTTGACTAGGGATGAGATCAGAAAAATCGGTGAGGAACTGCTGAAGCTTTATAAAAGATATCCCATAGCAAATAGCATTTCCTATTTAGACTTTCTAAAGGGCAAAGAACTCAAATGCACTCCTTGGGGCACCGTGACACTAGATCCCAGAGGTTGGAAATCTCCGTGCTACTTCCTCACAGATGACTATTACCCAACCTTTGACGAATTGAGGGAGAATACGGACTGGAGGAGATTTGAGTACAAACGGGACGAAAGATGCACTATCTGTTTCTCCCATTGTGGCCATGAACCAACCGTGATAAGAAAAAAAGGGCTACTGCTCAAGAATTTTGTGAAGAGTATTATAACGTGATATAGTGCAATGGCATTTTCATCTGAGGGGTTTGGATATCTTCTCATTTAACTATATTTTCATGCATATTAAACGCCGTCTTTTTAATTAACGCCTTTTGACCTAATTTTTACAATTACCCCCTATCTTTAGGCTATTTTTATATAAAAATGGAAATATTAGAAAGTTTTTTATTAAATAAAAATTCTTTCCTTTTAAGGGAAAAAATAATTTTTAAAAAAGCTTATATTGTTTATTTTTCAATGAAAATTGGATATCTCAATGTAGAGGATGAGCCACCGTTTTGAAAGCTACCCAATGAGCTGCTCTGACAAATCCCATCACCCTCTTCCCCAGTTTAGATCCCCAAATGTCGAGGCAAAAAATGAAAAAACTTATTGATGGACGTAAGAAGGTATTGTTGATCGTATTAGGGTGGATCCTAATCATATCGCTCGCATTCGAACCATTTGCTTCATATGCCAATTTAATCGGGACATTGGGAATTATCTTGCTCGTTGTAGGGACGCTTAAATAGTGAACTGATTATATTTTTTAGCTCATTTTGGTCAATTTGAAAGATTAACCAAGGATTGGTGAAGATCTCTTGCCTATTATGTGGTCACTTTTACCATATAACCCCTAAAAAGCGCCCAGCTAAAATATAAAAGAGGAGTAGAGGGACGATGGGTATATCTAGTCGTGGACACGCTCGTGATACACGTACTCGTTAATACCATAAATCATCAAAAAGAGAAAGACGATGGCCATCAGGAAAAATCTTCCGAATCCTATTATCACGGGTTCATGATACTCGCCAACACGTGGCAACATCGAGATCAAGATCGCAGATGTTGCGAATACGAGAATAATGACAATATATCCCGTGGCCTCATATTTCGTTGGCCTCTTGCTATGTCTCACTCTTTCGATATTTCGGGTATACTGAACTAATGGGGCTATCGCCAGGAGGGCAAAGATCCAAAAGAACCAGTATACAAGCGGTGCCCCGTGCTCTCCTTCGTGCTCAAGAGTTTCTCCATGTTCTCCTTCGGGGACTGCTTCGTGTCTCTCTGCTTCGAGCCCTCCCTCTTCCGCTTCATGCGCAACTTCTCCGTGTTCTCCCTCCCGAACCTCATGAGTCCCTTCTTCGGGAACTACTTCATGACCCCCTTCTACCACCTCTCCATGTCCTGCCTCACGTACGGGCTCATGTGATTTAGCCGCTTCGCTAGCACTTGCTATTGCAACCACCCCAAAAATTAAAATCAAACATATGATACACATCGTTACGTTTCTCATATTCATCTGCATGTTACCACCCCATTAAAATACACGTTCAAGATGATGCTTCTTGGTCAAGGTGTATGTTGCCGTGAAGAAGAGGACCGCTGTTACTACTCCCAAAAGGACCTCTACTATATTTCCCGTTTCGTTTGAGAGTACCCCTATGTACCTCACGCTATTTCCCATTGAGGCCAACGTACATATAACCATGGCTACTATTAAGTGAAACCAGAAGCCGCTGTGGTCCGTCCTCTGATAGTTCATATAGGCGAGGACAGTTGCAATTGCAAAATATATTGCACTAAAGCCATTGAACAATGCCAATACATTTTTGGCGCTGAATACGAGGAAGTTCATACCGCTCCCTCCGTAGCGGGGTAACTATCGAGCCACTTTATAGAGAGATAGTAACTTATGCATAGGAATATTCCTGCCAATGCAAATAGACCTGCGCCCAGAACTACCATCGATCCGCTCCTCTCCAAATCGCCTATGAAAATTAGGAAATTGCTAAATACTATTACTACAAGGCCCAAGGCAAAAAAGAACCCCCGTTTCTCAATTCTGGCTTTGTAACTCAAGATTAGGAAATATAACGCGGAGAAGAAGAAGGGTACTGCGATCAAGCCCCCTACGAACTCCAACATGGGTATGGGTTCCATATCGATCCACCTCTATCCAACTAAGTCCTCTAAACATTTAACTTTTTCTATTTATAGGACACTCACCAGATATATCGCGAGCATGGTGACCATTATCACGACCGCAACGCTGATACCGCTAATATTTGGGGTCTGGTACAACAGCTTTCGGCTTTCCTCCTCAAATTTTTCTTCCCTACTGCGGAAGTTTTTGACCTCTGTTTCAGGTCCAAATAATAGGTCAATCGCATATGTAACCCCCGCATATGGGGATTTGAAAAGTCGAATTGCTTCCTCTCCGATTCCTCTGAAGAACTCATCTGCACTCTGATCGAATATCGCTACCGGCTCTCTAAGGTACTTGAATCTCATTTCCTTCCCAAGGATCCTCTTTTGTAGATCTTCTGGAAGGCTCGCGACTTTGACGAACTCTTCTCCGCTCTTTATATAGAGTTGGTCCAATATCCTGTCAAACTCGGTTCCTTTAGGAGTAAACAACTCAACAAAATCTTCTCCCCGCTTTATGTAAAAGCGGTCTATTGCCATGTCAAACTTCGTTGCATGTGGAGCGAGTAACTCGACGAACTCCTCTCCGCCCTT
>JBHIFP010000041.1:0-14181 GCA_046761145.1 Hydrothermarchaeales archaeon (SeqCode) | reverse complement strand
TTCAGATGATCTTTGGTTTCAGTTATCTGTTGTTCCAGTCTTTTTCTTTCCGTGATATCTTGTACTGTTTCGATGACATAAACAGTCTCTCCTTCGTCGTTTTTTACAGGGGCCGAGGTCACAAAATAAATTTTGCCGTCGGCGCATACGTCCGTCTCCGAAGAATGAACCTGGCTATCTTCGAATGCTTTTATGGTCGGACAGTAATCGCATATCCCTTTTTTGGGTGGGTAATAGAAGGATCGATAACACAAGGGCTTCCTTTCCACTTTGATTTCGGGGAACCACTCTTTGAAGGTTCTGTTCAGCCACACGATTTCCATCTTCGGACTTATCATGGAGACGCCCATGGCAATGTTGTCCATCGTCGTTCTAGTCTTCTGCTCAGATTCTCTCAGGGCCTCTTCCATCTTTTTCCTCTCTGTGATGTCCCTTGCAACATGCACAAATCCGGTAATCTCCCCCTTTTCATCTCTCAATGGATATGCGATGACTTCAGCGTAAAATTCGTTACCATCTTTGTCAAAATGAGTATGTGTTTTAGCAACGGGTTTGCCCGTCTTTATAACTTCTTTAACCGGACACGTATCATGGGGGGCCTTACATGGCTCTTCGAGGTGGTGGGTAACCCTGAAGCAATGATCCCCAATGACATCGCTCTCCTCAAGACCCGTCATATCCATTATCTTCCTATTCGCCCATAGGATCTTGAAATCTTTCGATAATAGTAAGATCCCCTCATCGATGCTTCTTGTTATATTTTCAATCATCTCCTTCTGGTGTACTACTTCTTGGATTTTTTTCTCTACCTTTTCCTCAAGTTGCTCTGAATATTCCCTCAATTTTGCTGCGTAGGAGGCCTGCTTGCTCAGCATGGAAGAGATTGTGGCAAGAAGCCGTACCACGTTTTCTGCCTCTTCCTCATTGTACATCCTTAGGTCCTTGCTGGCTTCCCAGAGTTCCCCTTTGTCCAGGCCGTATTCTTCGGCCAATTGCTCGACGTGCCTCTTGCCCAATTTTTCTCGGAGCATGTTCCCGATCACGATTATCCCGATCACCTCGTCCTCTATGGCAATGGGGGTATTGAGATGCCATAAGCCAGCATAGCACTCGTACGAGTTCACCTTTCCGGGCTTCGTCGCGATGTTTTCTTTGGTGGCCTCGATGCACTTCTTTAGGCCTTTTTCTGTGCCCAATAGAAGCCCGCAGAAGTGAGAGAGCCCGCTCCGCTCTGTGATATCGTTACCATCCGGATCTATAATCCCCATGGGCAATCCCGTCATGGCAGATAGCCTATCCTGGATCTCTTGGAGCTGAGACCTATCGACCAAATCAGTCAACTTCAACTTCTTCACCTATCCCTCGAGGAAGCTCTACGGCTGGGTTGGTCGTGACGGTGAAATCGATGACGCCCTCGATCTTACTATCTAGATAATTTAGTGGCTCTAATTTCCCATCTTCAAGATCCTTAACAGGGCTGCCCCTTGAACTCATCCGTCCCACTAAATAAAGATTTTATCACCCCGTGTATATAAATTTTCAGTTACAGTTATGATCCAACTTTAAACAAAATTATATACATAAAGCCCAACTATACATTGATGATCGAATTCTCAGAGAAAGCCCTAAAGATCAAGCCCTTCGAGGTGATGCAGATCCTCGCAAAGGCTCAGGAGATGGAGAGAAGAGGCGAGAAGGTCATCCATCTCGAGATCGGCGAACCGGATTTTGACACGCCGAAGTGCATCAGAGATGAAGCCATTAAAGCCATGGAGAGGGGATTCACCCATTACTCCGATTCCAAGGGCGTACTCGAGTTGAGAGAAGCACTAGCAGATCATGTCGGGGATTTCAGCTCTCTATCCATCGACCCCAACAAGAATATCCTCGTTACTGGAGGCGTGAGCTTAGGGCTGTTGTTCGCTCTCTCCACGATAACCAATCCCGGCGACGAGGTCATGATAACCGACCCGACTTATCCCTGCTACGAAAACTTCGTTAAGTACGTCGATGCCGTTCCAATCGGCATCGAGGTTTATGAGGAGGATGACTTCAAATTGGACATCGATAACCTTGAGAGGGCCATATCCGAAAAAACCAAAGCTATCTTATTGAACTCCCCTTCCAATCCAACCGGCATGTTTTTCGAGTTATCCGAATTGGAAGAGGTCGTCGAGATCGCCTCGAAAAAAGGGATTTATGTCATCGTCGATGAGATATACTCGGGTTTGGTTTATGATAGAAAACGGAGCCCGAGCATTTTGGAAACCGGATATGGCAATGCAATAATGCTCGACGGCTTCTCGAAACTTTATGCCATGACCGGCTGGCGCCTAGGATATGCAATCTCCAATGTTGAGGTAATACAACAGATGCTCAAGCTCCAGCAGAACTTCTATATCTGCCCAAGTCCTTTTGCCCAGATAGCGGCGATTAAAGCGTTGTGCGAAGCCGAAGAGGACGTTAAGAAGATGGTCGAGGAGTTCGATAAGCGGAGAAAATTCATCGTCGAAAAAATCAATGAGATCAAGGGTTTTAAAACGAGAGAACCGAAGGGGGCATATTACGTATTTACAAATGTAAAGACAATATCCGACGATTCTACTGAGTTGGCGAACTTTATACTGGACGAAGCAAAGGTTGCCGTCGCCCCCGGTGTCTCTTTTGGATCGAATGGCGAGGGGTATCTCAGATTCTCATATGCAAATTCCATCGAGAATATCGCTGAAGGGGTGGAAAGGATAAGAATGGCATTGAACAAATTCAGGGGTTAAAATTCTTATTTCAGGCCTTCATAAATCGTCAATATTATAATGACTACGACTATAAAATACAAGATTTGTCGTGTATTAAGATTTTTGATAAACCTCTCTATTTTTCTGGGGATGGGCTCTTTTATTCTTCGACCTACCGGTGGTGCTCGTTTCTCTTGGAATGGCTCATAAACCCATTTTTCGGGCTTCATCCTCCATTCATCTTTGTAGCTCTTCAGCCCCAGACACTCGTGATTCTCCGGCAGTCTATGGTTAGAGCAGTATAACTCGCCACAGAACTTGCACTTGAAAGGCATTAACTCTTTCTTTCCACAATAGGTACAAACGGCCATTTCGTCCTCGAGTGATAATTTAGTTTTTATATTTATAAAGTTTAGATAAGGTGTAGATCGAAATGAAGATCATCGTCCTGAGACTTGGACACCGGCCCAGAAGGGATAAGCGCATAACGACACATGTTGCGCTGGTTGCGAGGGCCTTTGGCGCAGATGAGATGGTAATGACGGTCGACGACGAAAGCGTTGCTGAAAGCATTGCCGACGTTGTGGAACGGTGGGGAGGCGATTTTTCCATCGAGGTTATTCATGACTGGAGGCGATACATCGAGACGTGGGAGGGTGACGTCGTACACCTCACCATGTACGGCGTGCCCATCGACGATACCATATCAAAGGTGAAAACATCGTTCAAAAGCTTGGAGAAGGATATGCTCATCGTTGTGGGTGCAGAGAAGGTCCCGGGAGAGGTCTTCAAAATGGCCGATTTCAACATATCCGTGAGCAATCAGCCCCATTCGGAGGTCAGCGCCTTGGCGATCTTTCTCGATAGATTTTTCGAGGGCGAAGAATTGAAGAGAGATTTTGGAGGGGAGATGAGGATAATACCCTCCGAAAAGTTCAAAAGGGTTGCAAAGGACTAGCCCACCAACATTATCGTTAGAGTATCTCTAAGAGCTGGAGCAAGGCCGAGAACAAAGAGGGCGAAATACCAGAAATTCAATGCTTCTCCCTCTATAAGCTTCTGGAGGGCGTAGATGATGAAGAGTAGCACAAAAAACTTGAGTGGGAAGAGGACCAAGGCAGTTCCGAACTTTGATATCAAAAAACTTTCGAAGACGTGCTCTTCCCAATAACCGAAGTAATCCACCCCGACAAAAGTCGCGCTGACATCCAAAAAGTGTGCCAAAAAGATGCCGTAGATCCATTGCCCCTTAAAATTCTTGAGATTTGAAAAATGAATCAAAGACAACGCGAGGGAAGATGAAATCGTAAATGCGATGAAGACGTAAAAAAATGGTCTCAAGATTATGATGTTCGTCAAGGCCAAGAAAAGGGGGTATATTAAAAACAAAGATCCCACTACCAATGGGGTTTTGTGATACTCTTCTCTGCCTTTCAGATAAATCCCGAGAATGAGGGATGCAACTGCCAATACAAAAATCGTTAAAAAAATTCCGGGCGTGATCAGGAAAAAAGATGTGGGGAGTATCTCGGCATCCACTAAAGACCTTAGAACAGATGCCAGCAAAATGAATGGGAGCATAGCCATCAGAAATTTCTCATTGACCTTTACCCTCCTTTGGGCCAAAAAGCGCTCTGAACCTATGATGCCGATGCCAAGGAGAAGTCCATAAACGACAGTATTTACTACGTTGTATCCAGAATGCTGGTAGATGGGGTTTATGAAATATTCTCGAATAAACTCTATCATCCTTTCCACGATAAGGTATTGCCCCCCATCCTTAATAAAATTAATATCCCCGCAAAGAGACTCCAAGAAACGAAGGAATAAGATGGAAGAATCTATACTCATCGTCGGCGTCCATACGAGACCCGCGGTCTTCTCCGCCAAGAGGGCCGGTTTTGAGGTCTACTCCGTAGATTATTTTGGTTCGATAGATACCCGGTGTATGGCAGACGTCACGAGGTCTATTCTTCAACAGAAGCCCTTCACATCTTTGGGAAGATTATCGGAAAACTGTTCTGGTGAGAAGTTGGCCACCCTCGCAGAGGATTTGGACGCCGACTACACCATTCTGACATCTACTTTAACCCCCAGAAAGAAGAACATCCTTGGGAACAGCCCAGAGAAGATGCGAAAGATCAAAGACAAGAGCTATCAAATGAAGAAGGTCGAAAGGCTTGGATTCGCAATACCCGAAAGCGAAGTAGTCGAGAGTAGCGAAGAGGCCATCGAAGTTGCAAAGAATTTTGGATCTCCCGTTATCTTAAAACCCCTGAGAGGAGCTGGAGGCAGGGGGATAGTATTGATAAAAGACCCCGATAAAATTCCCGAGATAACGAGAGTAACGCTCGTACAAAGATATATAAAGGGCAAGGCGATCAGCATCTCCACTTTATCGACAAAGGATCAATCAGTGGCGTTGTCCACGAGCGCGCAAATATTGGGCTCGAGGCTACTCAACCAAAAGAACTTCGTCTACTGTGGCAATATTGTGCCTTATCTAAGCCCTAAACCTGATGAAATTAAAGAGATATCGGAGATGGCCGAAGAGATCTCGAGGGGTTTTGGTGTGGTGGGGTGGAATGGAATAGACCTCGTCCTTTCAGAAGAACCGGTTTTCATGGAACTCAATCCGAGGTTCCAAGGCACTTTTGACTGCGTCGAAACGTCTTATGGGATAAATTTGATCGATGCCCATATCAAAGCTTGTGAAGGGGAACTTATAGAAGCGCCTGCCCCGAAAAAAACCTCGATAAGGATGACCCTATTCGCCGGAGCGAGGTCCATCGTCACTGAAGATTTGAAAAACATCAGCTACGATGTCCCGTGCAAAAATGCGATTGTAGAAGAAGGCGAGCCCATAACAACGGTGGTTGAATCATCAGGAGTCAGGAGGGATGCAATTATGGATGCAGTCGGTAAAACCAGGACAATTTACAGAGACTTCGTTTCAATGTATTCGGGATAACTCCTCCTCGTTTTATAAAAAAACATTTCAAAAAATTTAATAAGGAGCAGGTAGATAATATAAACTCGAAGTTGGAGGTACTGCATTGGACAACGGCGCTTCGGAGTTGAATGACCCAGAGATCAGAGAATTTCTCGAAGAGACTATTGGGGAGGAGGGGTTGGAAGTAGTCAGATCACTTTTGGATAGAGAAGTTACCGATGAAGAGTTGGCCGAAGAGACCGGATTGAAACTGAATATCGTCAGGAAGATCCTCTATAAGCTTTATGATTACCGCCTGGCATCTTATGTCAGAGTCAAGGATAAAGAAATTGGCTGGTACATCTATACTTGGAAACTCGACCTCGGAAAAACTCTAGATGTCGTTCGGGGGAGGAAGCGCAAGATATTGAAGGAACTGACGCAGAAATTGGAGTACGAGACTAGCCATGTCTTCTTTAGTTGCAACCACGACAATTCAAAGATTCCCTTTGACATTGCAAGCGAGTGCAACTTTAAATGTCCCCAATGCAACGGGGTCATGGAATTTTGTGACAATCAAAACGAGGTAATGAGCCTGGAGGAAGAGATCGAAAGACTCAGACAGGAACTCAAAAATGTATGACCTCCAGATCCTCCGAGAGTTGGGTTGTCCTGAGTCTGTGATCGAGCACTGTATTGCTGTTTCTAAAAAGGCCTTGGAGATCGCAGATCGCGTTGTGATAGATATCGATAGAGATATCATAAAATACGGCGCCCTCTTCCACGACATCGGCAGATGTAAAACTCACGGCGTCGAACATGGTGTGGTTGGGGCGGAAGTCGCGAGGGGATTGGGCTTCCCAGAAGAGATAGTCAACATAATAGAAAGACATATAGGCGCTGGGATCACCGAAGAGGAAGCAGAAGTCGTGGGATTGCCCCGGAAGGATTATTGCCCAAAGACGCCCGAGGAGAAGATAGTCTCCTATGCAGATATCATAACCTTTGGAACGAAATACGTGACCTTTGAGGAGGGCCTTGGGGGGTATAAGAAGATCCTCGGTGAAGGTCATCCCTCGATAAATAGATTTAAAATCTTGCGCGAGGAGATACGGAGTTGGATGTGAACTTTTCGCTTCTTGTCTTTCAGTAAACTGTTATCTTCTTTATCCCCTCTATCTTCTTCAGATCCTCAAATAAGGCCCCCGTAACCTCCTTCTCCGTAATGACCGTAAACTTCGGATTCTCGACGAAATATGGGTCATCTGCAATGGCTTGACGGATCGCAATGCCATGCTCGGCTATCTTGTTGGCAACCCTCGCGATTATCCCAGGCTTACTCGCGTCCTCAACCGATATGACCACTACGCCCAGACCCAACTTGGGCGCAATATCGCGAAGGAATGCAACTGAATGCAACGCCGTATATATCTCCTTGAGCTTGTCGTTTTTCAGTATCCTATCAACGGTTGCGTCTACTACCCTCCTATCAATGCCGAGTTCCCTAGCGATCTGAGAGTGAGGTATCTCAATGCCCTCGCACATCACCCTTCCGCTACTACCTACATGAAATCCCCTCTCCAAAAGTAATATCGCCACCTTCTTCTGCGCAGGGTACCCCTCAAAGCACTCTTCGATCTCGCGCCACATGTTGATTATAAATTTATTAAATGTATAGATAAACGTATCGATTGCCATGGTAAGAAAGTATATCTTATGCAATGGCAAGGCAAAGATTACATGCCGACGAGACAAAAATACGGTTTTGTAGGGATCACGGCATCAAATGCCTTTACTGCAATGGCGAGTTCTGCATCTGATGTTTCTCAAAGATAACCTGTCCAAATTGTAAAAGGGCCTTGCTGATCTGTCCGAATTGCTTAGAGGGTGGCGTAATATCTCGTTTGAGGGAAGGCGGTAATGCACAAAGCACGGATATGGGATGGCCCTTTAAAAAGCCTCTTGTCGTGATGTTTAATATCCCGACCTAAGAATATCACTGCCCAACGCTTGTTTTAGGGGGAACCTTTAGTGTTCTGGACGCTCACCGCCAGCATATAAAACCCCCAATCGATAGGCACGAGAAACGCTGATGGAGAAGAGGAGCAATATCGCACCGTTCAGGACATGGAGGACGTTTTGTATGTTGTGAGTTATGACGTATAACGGCGCATTTCCCCATATGTCGACGTACCTCCCGAACCATATATCCAGCGCCAACAGTGAAACGAAGACGGCAATGATGGGGATGAAGACCATCACCAACGACTCCGTTATCTCTTCGGATATATGCACCAGGATTGCCGTCAAAATTAGGGTCGGGATTAGAGTTATATAGAGGAAGGGTAATTCGATCCTCGGATCCCATGGAACCTCTGCCAGACTAGCCAAGACCAATACGATGAGAAACATCGCGCCGAATATCGCCACTATCGCGTTGGATGACAACGGCTTTTTCGGACCCCCAAATCCATATTGGGGACGGTCGGGGGACTCTCCGATGAATTCTATCGTGCCTCTGTACAGAAAGTACAACGCTACCGGAGCTGCTATCATGTGCAAATAATGGAAGAAATCGTGGGCGAATGGCGACGTAAAGAAATGCTCGGCGCCTTCTCCAAGCCCTATAAGCCCTACGCTGATCATCCCCGCAGCGATACCGGGCCAAGTAAGAGAAGATTCTCTTACCAGAACCCGATAAATGAGGAAAACCGCTACCAAGCTCAAAATAAATAGAGTTGCCGAAGCGTATAAGTGCGAATAGATCTCCATCATGCCGTGATGGTCAACGAATTGGTCGACCAGTGCCTTAGTTGCATCGAACCTGACTACCATCTATATCTCACCCAATTTTCGTATTATGCTTTAAAACTCCTCTTCTTTTTAGCCTTTTTTGGTCTTCTCCTTCGCTTTCCCATGGATTATCCCAAACGCTCTTCTTTTGTCCACCAAGGCGTCTCGGGGTTCTCATCTATATACAGAGCCAGCCACTCCTTCCCTTTATCTTTAAGATGATACAACCTGATGAACGACGCCGTTGTAGAGGGATAATCATAGAGCTCTATAGAGACGCCTTTTAGTATCTCAAATCCCTTTATGTTGGAATCGATGACCTCGCCATGCTCGATCTGGCAGGCTATCTTCTCACCGTTTTTGACTATAGGATCTACAACCTGGTTTATGGAACCCAATACCACATCGAAATTTGTAACGTCGAAGATGGCCGTGCCGGTGGTATACCTCCCATGCTCGCGAATCTCTTGAGTTTTCGAGATAGCCTTCACTTCGCTAAAGATTTCCTCCGTCAAAGACACTGAGATCCCCCTTTCTTTGTAGTATATCTAGCCAAGGGTTTGCTCAAGTGGCGCATCGCCCTGGGAGGAACTTGATGAATCCCTTTTACTACCCCCCTCTCGACCTCGATGCTTTCTTTTCTTTCATTATAGGTCTTGCATCTCCTGCACCTGAAGCCCTGATCTTTGCCAGCAGATTTCATCCGCTTTCCGCATTTGGGGCAGAGGGGATTGCGTTCTTCATGAAAGTTGGCGAGTTCCAAAATTTCCAGTTTTTCTAAATTGACGGTTAGTCCGACGGTATCCTTCACCCCTCCGTAGGCTTTGACAATATCTCCCGGTATCAACCTCTTTACCGCGCTCCTAAAACTCCCTGTTGGTTCGTATGCAGCGCAGTCGATCTCCCCCGAGAAGTCCATTATCGAGAATATGACGTGCCCTCCGGATAAAGTCTTTGGAAGGCTTTTGACGGTACCTTCGACGATGATGGAAGAATATGGCCTGACTTCAGAAATCTTGGGAACCTTTTCGAGATGCACATCCGTACATTGATTGGTCTCGAAGATCGCGGCTCTTTCGATCTCCTCCCCTATTTCAACCATCTCAAATGCCCGTCTCAAGATATCTTCACTCTCCCCTCGAATGCCGAAGAGTACCGGGCAGGGCGTCCTGGGAGTTATCAAGACCCTGCTGTTTTCATAATCCACGTTGTTATAAGTCAGAGGTTGCGTGGCTTTATCCATCTCAAAGACGGACTTTTCATCTACCCTCCTTTTGGAACGATGCATCCTTTTGTTCCTGTATGCTATGATCTCGTGGGTATGGTCTCGAAGATCGCTTCCAATGGCCGCGATGGCCCCTATAACCCCCCTCCCGTTCTTGAACTTGTGAACCTCCGCGCGATAACTTTCGGCCAATCTTTCTGCCTCGGCTATATCCACTATCCCGTGCAACGCCCTGCAATAGAAGGTTTTGAAATCTTCGGGGATCTCTCCCTCGAAGAAGACGACTCCAGGATTTGTATCCTCACATGCGAATTCGGAATATCTTTCGACGGTATCCAGGACGATCTCCTTGACCTTCTCATCTTCCTTGGTTTTTAAGCCCAAACTCACGCTTCCATTGCCTCTAGTCTTCCACTTGATATTTGGATTTAGCCTCACCAACTTGAGAGACGAGACTTCAGCAAACTTTGAAAGCTCGTCGGCTAAGACGGCGCCTATATAGGTTGTGCACATGCCCTCCAATGAATCCGTATCGTCGATGCCTATATGCAACATAATGCTCCCTTAGACTTTGCCAATATTACTATGGGCTATGTTTTTATATATACCCTAAAGATATTACCTAGTGAAGATATACCAGGGTGGGTAGGATGAATGAACGTGCTGAACTTTTGACGCACGTATCCGAAACGCTGAAAAAGAGCGACTTCGAGGTCTCGGAGAGATGCACCATCGGGGCATCGAGCTTTGACGTATTTGCCAGGAGGGGGATATTGCTGCTGTTACTAAAGATACTCACAAATATAGACAGCCTGAGCGAGGGGCAGGCGACAGATATAACAAACGTCTGCCACATGCTCTCCGCCTCACCTCTACTGATAGGGCGCAGGACCAGAAACTCCTACATGCCGGACGGCGTTGTTTATGAGAGACATGGCATCTACGCCTTAACCCCCGAAACCTTGGGAGAGATCTTGATGAAGCACATCCTGCCTCTGGTCTTGTCGGCTAGGGGGGGTTACTATGTCAAGATCGATGGTGTACATCTGAGAGAGGTGCGAATGGAGCGGGATGTATCCCTGGGTGGGTTGGCGGAGAAAGTGGGCATATCTAGGAGGATGGTCCTCAAATACGAACGAGAAGGTGCGATGGCGACTTTTGAAACTGCCATGAGGCTCGAAGAATACCTAAATGAAGCGCTGACTATCCCGATAGAAATCTTTTCCATACCCCGTGAGATTTCTCCAGACGTGGAGATAAAAAACGAATTTGGAAGGGTGATATTGAATAGATTGTCGGAACTTGGATTTCTGGTATGCCCCGTAAGGAGAGCGCCCTTTGATGCATTGACCGAAAAAGACGAAGACCTCTTGATGGCAAAAGTATCACAATCTCATTTGGGGATCAGGAAAAAGGCCAAGATTTTGAAGAGTCTGTCGGATACGGCCAAGACCGATGCGTTCTTCGTCGTAGAGCGTAGAGAGGAAGATAGTCTCAATGGCATCCCTGTGATCAGGAAGAAGGAGTTGGAGGAGATCGACGAGCCGAGTGCCCTAGTTGAAACCCTCGTTCAAAGACGAGAGAAATAAATTGTTACGTATCACGTAACAAAAACTATTTATGGTATGAGTTCCATTATCGACGTAGATTACACTGGGTTGTGAAGCCGTGTATCAAGTGGAAAAGGAGTATGCGAAATACCTCAGAGATCTAGGAGGTAAGATAATCTCGTCGGAAAAGGCGAATGAAGAGATCAAGAAAGCCCGGAAGTCTGTCGGCATGACCCAAGAGGAACTGGGAGAGATCCTCGGCTTGAGGAGAGAGACGATATCGAGGATAGAGAATGGTACCATAACTCCTACCTCGAATTTTCTGAAGGAGTTTGCAAAGACGATAGGGGCGATGAAGGTCGTTAGGGATTTACGCGCGCTCGATGAGTTCTCCAAAATGAAAGGCCAAGAGATCAACCCCCTCAGTCCCATGTTCTTGAGGTCGTGCCTGAACATTTCACTGAAGAACCTAGAGTTG
The DNA here is from genome assembly GCA_046761145.1 of Hydrothermarchaeales archaeon (SeqCode). Classification (GTDB taxonomy): domain Archaea; phylum Hydrothermarchaeota; class Hydrothermarchaeia; order Hydrothermarchaeales; family SZUA-236; genus JBHIFP01. Next base: position 2,468 of record JBHIFP010000041.1, on the reverse strand, counting down.
ATATTTGAGATAGGGGGTAGAGGTTATCAAAAGAGAAGGGCCAAGATATTGAAGAGAGTGAAAGGGGTGTAGATTATGGATGTGATGTGGTTTGAAGAACTTTCGAAAGAAGATGTAAACATAGTGGGTGGAAAAGGTGCCAATCTCGGAGAGATGACCAGAGCTGAATTGCCGGTGCCGCCGGGATTTGTAATCACTTCTGAGGCATACGATAGATTTCTGAAAGAGAGCGGCATCTTTGAGGAGATGATGGATATCCTGGCCAAGACCGATGTGGACAATACAACGGAGTTACAAATGGCATCAAAGGAGTTGAGGACCCTCATCGAGAAAACCCCGATACCCCCAGGAATTAAGAATGTTATAACCAAAAACTACAAAGTGCTCTCCAACTCGGTGGGCAAGAACGCGGAGTTCGTCGCCATCAGGAGCTCTGCAACGGCCGAAGACCTGCCTACTGCAAGCTTCGCAGGCCAGCAGGAGACATTCTTGAATGTTAAGGGAAAAGATGATGTTTTGGAAAATGTACGAAAGTGCTGGTCTTCCCTATTTACACCGAGGGCGATATTTTATCGAGAGAAACAGGGGTTCGAACATTCGCAAGTCTTGATCGCTGTCGTCATTCAGAAGATGATCAATGCCGATAAAGCCGGCGTGATGTTCAGCATACACCCAGCAACTGGGGATAAGAACAAGATCGTTGTTGAAGCCGCATGGGGTCTAGGTGAAGGCGTTGTTTCCGGAACGGTCACTCCAGACCGCTATGTCATCGACAAAGAATCTGATAAGCTTATCGAAAAGGAGATTGCCGCCAAGGAGTTCATGTTCACCAAAGACAAGAAGACCGGGAAGACCGTTAAGAAGAAGACCCCAACCAAAATGGCGGCCAAACAGGTGCTCACCGATGGCGAGATCGAGAAGCTAGCAGAACTCTGCAAGTTGGTCGAAGAGCACTACAATTTTCCGCAGGACATGGAATGGGCAATAGAGGAAGGGCATGATCCCTATATGCTCCAGACCAGACCCATTACTGTACTCTATGATGAAGGTGTCGAAGAAGGCGTCGTCGAAAGAGAGGAGATTTTAATCAAGGGGATAGGCTCTTCTCCTGGTATCGGTTCCGGAAAGGCAAAAGTAATCTTCGAACTCGAAGAACTCGACAAAGTTAGGGAAGGCGACGTCTTGGTCACGAGCATGACCAACCCGGACATGGTACCGGCAATGCGAAGGGCCAGTGCCATCGTCACGGATGAAGGAGGCATGACCTGCCACGCCGCTATAGTCTCCAGAGAGTTGGGCATTCCCTGCATCGTCGGCACGGGTGATGCCTCAAAAGTACTGACGGATGGAGACGAGATAACAGTGGATGGATCCAGAGGCATAGTCTACAAAGGCATAGCCAAAAAGAAAGTGGCGGAGATAGAAGAGGTAGTCGCCATGCCCCAGAAGGTCATTACGGCAACGGAGGTAAAAGTCAACCTAAGCGTGCCCGACGAAAGGGTAGCCAAGAGGATGGCAAAAATCGCTGACGGCGTTGGCCTCTTGAGGGTGGAGCACATAATCCTCGGTATGGGCAGGCACCCGATGAGCTTCATTCGTTCAGGTGAGGAAGATAAGTTTGTCGAAATGTTATCGAAGGAATTGAAGATAGTTGTAGATGCATTCCACCCGAACGGGATCGTCTACATCAGAACCCTCGATGCCCCAACGGACGAGTTCAGGTCCATGGAGGGCGGGGAGGACGAGCCCTATGAACCCAACCCAATGCTCGGTTGGAGAGGTATAAGGAGGGGTTTGGACGAGCCTGAGCTTTTGAAAGCCGAGCTGAAGGCTATAAAGAGGCTCGTTGACGAGAACTACCGAAACCTCGGAGTGATGATTCCTTTGGTACATCATCCCAAAGAACTGAGAAAAGCGAAAGACCTGGCCAGAGAAGTCGGTCTTAGGCTCCACGAAGATGTCCAATTTGGCATAATGGTGGAAACGCCCGCAAGTGCCCTTATCATAGAGGACTTCATCGAAGAGGGCCTGGATTTCATCAGCTTTGGAACCAACGACCTGACGCAGTATACTCTCGCGTTGGACAGGAACAACGAGCGAGTGGCCAAACACTTTACAGAGAAGCACCCGGCAGTGCTGAAGTTGCTCGAATACGTCATAAAGAAGTGCAACGAAGCTGGGGTGGATTCATCTATATGCGGCCAGGCGGGATCCGATCCCGGTGTAGTCAAGAAGCTCGTGGAGTTCGGCATAACGAGCGTATCCGCAAACCCAGATGCAGTCCTGACCGTTAGGGAGACCATAAAAAGGGTAGAGACCAGGATGTTGTTGGAGAAAGCCAGAGGTGATTGAGCCCCTCTCTTTTTTTATTTCAGACCAAAAGTCATGATGATGGTCAGATATAACTGTCCTTATTGTGGCCTCCGTTTACGTTTCGCGATAATTCTCGTCTTCGAGCATAATTTTTT
>JBHIFP010000040.1:0-14561 GCA_046761145.1 Hydrothermarchaeales archaeon (SeqCode) | reverse complement strand
TCAGGGCCTCCTTCTCCTTGAAGAGGGGCTCCCTCTCGAGGAGCGATTCGAAGATTCCGCTGAATGTGCTCTTGAAGTCCATTTGATCTGGTCTCGCCACTTTTAAAGAGATAATACCTATGTTTCCAGTGGAGTTTTTTTCCGCTTGAAAATGGTTGTTCCATCAAAAAATTGACAGAAAAATTTCAATTTTCGATAGATATCATCGTTGTTATATTTAATGTTTTTGTGTTGTCAAGTTGATATTCTTTTGGAAAAAAATATTTTAATTTGTGTCTACTCAGATTTTTAAAGTAAATGGTTTCGAAAGAACCAAAACATGTAAAATTTACTTCGCTCCGTTAAATTAAAAAAGTGAGCAGTTACTTCAATTTTGAGAGAGAGGGGATTATTTCAAATGGAAAAGGTTCTTGTATTGAAAAATTCATCGTAAGACCCCTTCATTTCAATTGGAGATGTAGATATTTTGATTTCTTCTGATTGATTTATTGGATAATTACCACACCTATTTTTGTTCAGTTTTATTTTAGTATTTTATTGAATAAAAAAGATTGAATTATAGTTTTTTATAATAAAATCTTTATTAAAAGAGAGTATTTTAAATTGAAAAATAATATATATAAGATGTAGCTAGATTAAAACGGACTTCTAGATATAAATTAATATTGAAACACAAATAACTAATTCTAAATTTTCCACTGGAAGTAAGGGGGTCCCTCTCTACAAATCTTTGAACTCCAATTTATCTAGAAGGGATCTGCACTCTCTCAGCAGATCGTGAATAGGTATGAGGAAGTCGGCGGAATAAACCCTATGGAAGAAGTTGAAAAACTCATGGTACCTCAACGAAAGTTCAAAATAATTTAACTCAAGAGTTTTGGGGTCTTTATATCGTCTTAATATATCCCCTTTTAAGGTATTTATCTCTCCTATAAGATCGGTGAGGATCCTCCTCGAGACTTTCTCCCAATCGATCATAGTGAGGGATCGAGGAAATATCTCCTTTTCCAGAAGGGTTCTTTTGATCTCCAGATCCTCTTCAACATCCGCTTCCGGCCCCAAGATATAGGCATCGAAGCCACCTTCAATTTCATCTTCATGAATGCTAAAGACCTTTCTGGAGTCTTTCAATGAGGATAAATGGTTCATCAGAGCTTTTTTACTCGGATTCTCATCGAGGTCTTTGAGAACTAGTAAGAGGTCTTCAGGAGTCGCGACCTTCAATTCATTTATTATCGAGAGTATCTTGTCTTTCATTTTGAACACAGAGGAGGCGAGGCTAGAGGGTCTCTAATTCACTCGCGACGTTCCATATCACAGTCCTCGCATGGAGAGGTAGGTTTCTATCATTGCTGATCTCCTCCAAGATATAAAGGGCGGAACTTGCCCTATTCTTAATGTCTTCCTCTTCCCTCAATAAAATGTTTCGGGCCTCCTCAGCCCCCCTCCTGATATTTCTCGGAACAGAGGTGTCATTGATAACCTGATTCAGGACCTCGGCGATCTGTTTTACTTTTTTATTAGTCACATGATCATCTCCGCAAATCTATAAATAAATTAACCTCATAAAGCTTTCTCTCATGGAAGATCGGGTAGACAAGATGGTCGAACTTTTGCTGTCTGGGGCAAGAATGATGAGATACCACTGCCCCAAATGCAAGTCTCCTCTCTTCGAGAGGGGCAACAAGATCATCTGCCCGGTATGTGGTACCTTTGATAAGGGGCAGGTGAGGATTGAGGCGGAGGAGGAAGTCAAGCTACGCGATGTTAAATCTAAAGAGGAGACCGCGTCAAAGAATATCAAGACCAAGAGATCCAAGATGGCGGGTGAAGAGGTAATTCAAAAGAAACGGGAAGAGTTGTTGACGAGGCTCAATGAAGAGAAGGATCCAGATCAAATAGTTCACCTCCTCGAAGCCATAGAAAAGATCAACGAGACTCTAGGCATTGATTGAGATGAGAATAGACAAAGAATTACTGGAGAGTATTAAAAAGTTAGGGCTCCCGGAGAAGAAGGAAAAGGGGCCATATCTGATCCTGCATGCCCATGGCGACGGCGTTAAGGCCTCGAAGAAATTCAACGTAAGGATATACACGGACAAGCAGGGAAGGCTCTCTTTGGTTACAAATGACGAAGAAACTCTCCAGAGGCTGTTAAAAGGCGAGAAGCTCGTCGAAAGGGGGAGGACGATCTACATCGACGACTCCGGCGTGGGCTTCCCCCTTGGAGGGGCATTGGTGGGGGCATACGACACCAAAACTGGGCAGGTACTAACAGATGAAGTGGGTGTCCAATTTTTTCAAGGAGAGAAATTTGCTAACAAAAGATATTGTGACGAGTATGCCAAAAAGGCGAAGGGATTGGTGGGAAGATTGGGCGGGGATCCCAAAGACACGAGGATCGTGATATGCACGGGTTATATCAATATCAAGGCCAAAGAACTTTTCAGAAAGCTCGGATACCGCGTCGAGCTAGGGGAGATTGGAGAGCCCCTCCAGTCAGAGTTGGAAAAGAGACATGCAGATTACATCAACTCCCTAGGCTACGACAGGTATTTCGATCCAAAAGCGGTGAAGAGATCGGAACTTCCCAAGAGGTTCAACGAGGTTGTGGAGTGGATAAAGGAGAACAACAAGATGCATTTGGCAAAGACGGGGTGGAGGTTCTTCCAGGGAAAATAAAGAAGAAATACCCAAGCATTTATAATGTGTTGTGTCGAGTTCTACTCACTAGGAAGTGATTTATTGAAGATAGCAGATTTGAAACTGAGACAAAGAAATGTTAACATAGAGGTTGAAGTGGTCGACATCGGGGAGATCAGAGAGTTTGAAAAGTTCGGGCGCAAGGGCAGAGTCGCCACAGCTGTAGTCAAGGACGATACAGGCGAAATAAAGATACCCTTGTGGAATGAGGATATCGACAAAGTGAGCGTCGGAGACAAGGTCAAGATCGAGAACGGCTATGTCTCGGAGTTCCAAGGAGAAAAGCAGTTGACGGCCGGAAGGTTTGGGACTTTGACGGTCTTATAAGGCGCTCAATCCTTTTTATTTCCGTACACGCTCTTGGGCCTGAAGACCTCTCTAACATACTCGAGGTCTTTTTCGTATATGTGGGCATCTTTGAAGAAACCTATCAGTTGCCCTACTTCCAAACCGCCCACTTCTTTGGCAACATATTCGGCAAGCCTAGCTATTCCGACCAAGTTGGCATTCGCCGCCTTGAAGATATCCCAACTCCTGAAATAGAAGAACGTGTGTAACGCGTTATCAACCACCCGAAAGTCCACCAACCTAAGGCAGGGGGGGTCGTTTGCACCGAATAAACTGGGCTCTCCAACCTCGAGGCAGAAGGTCCTGAGGTAGGGGTTTTCTTTCATCCTTTTGATACATTTATCCAGCTGTTCATTTTTGTGAATCTGGTTGCCGTAGGTGTAGTCTTCACCGGGTTGAATGGTGTCGAGCAGAAGATATTCCAGTGCATAGGTCTCGCAGAAGGCTCTGTCGTTGACGAACTTGTCGCTGACCATGGGTTCCGCAAGGGGCTCTTCGATTATTATCTGCCCGCCCAGAAGGGAGAGAGTCCCTGCCCTTATATCCCTGCCTGTACTTAAGGAGACCCCATCCTCCAGGCAAGTCCTGACCAATCCTTCCCAGGCATCGGCTATCGTGATTCCTTTAATCTGTATCCCAAAGTTCATCTCAGATCCTCAAAGGACATTTTTTCACCCAGTAAATCCCTCAAGATCTCGGGGAGTTCATCTATCTTCATGCGCACCTGTTCCGTGGAATCTCGCTCTCTCAGGGTAACCGTATTATCTTCCAAAGTCTCAAAATCCACGGTTATCGCATAAGGCACGCCGATCTCGTCGACCCTTGCATATCTCCTACCTATGGAGTCGGCTTCGTCGTATATTGTGAGGAAATTGTTACCTTTCAACGTGCCCCAGATCTCTCTGGCGACTTTTGGAAGTTTTGATTTTGGTACCAGAGGGAAGATAGCGACTTCTATGGGCACGACGGAATTTTTGAAACTCATGACGACCCTATCGAGCCTCTCATTGTATGCGGACTCCAATATGCAGTACACCATTCGGTCGATGCCGAAGGAAGGCTCGATGATGTGGGGGACGAACTTCTCGCCTACGACCGTCTCTTTGACCTTTTTTGGATTCAGAAGTTCTTCATCTAAACGCAGGGTCTCATTTCCGATTTTGAGGTCCACGAAGCCGTTATTCTCAAACGAGCCTATCTCCTCCTCGCTCAGGTTCTCAACGGCAGCGATGATCTCTCCCGCTTTGTCTTTGTATCTCGGTCCGATTTTGCTCATATCGGGTTCAAGCACCGTTTTTTCAACGACCCTCGGCTCTTCGAATTCCTCAAAGGCATTCAAGTCCACGCCGGTTAGCTTCATGTGGGCCTTGAGGTCGTAGTCTGTCCTATCCGCTACGCCGACGACCTCGATCCACCCAAATCTGTCGGTCAGTACCTCTACGTCCCAGCAGTCTGCGGCATAATGGGCGATTTCTGTCTCGGCGTGTTGCCTGGATCTGATTTTGTCCTTCGGTATCCCAATATACTCCAGAAACCTCTGCGTCAGGACGAGGTAGTAGGTCAGGAGTTCATGGCAGATAACACCCCCCTCAACCGCCTCCTTTGCGGTCATTTGCCTTTCTACCCCGTCCTTGGGAAGGAGATTGATAACCTCTTCGGAAAATCCGTCGAAGTCTTTATGGGTCTTCTCGTTCGGGTGGACAAAGACCTCGAGTTCCGCTTGGGTAAACTCCCTCAGCCTTATCACCCCCTGCCTGGGAGAGATCTCGTTCCTGTATGCCCTCCCGATCTGGGCGATTCCGAAGGGGAGCCTTTTCCTGTAGAATCTATAGAGGCGGGGGAAGGAGATGAATATGCCTTGAGCAGTTTCTGGCCTCAGATAACCGAGCTTCTTCTTTCCAGGGCCGACGTGGGTCTTGAACATCAAGTTATAGCTCCAGACGCCTCCAAGTTTTCCATCACAAGTAGGGCACTTTATATCACTCTTCCGGATGATATCTTCGAGTTCTTCAAAAGAGAGGCCATCGGCCGCGACATCTTTGACCACGGCTTGGATTAGGTGATCCGCTCTGTACGCCTCGCCACACTCTTGGCACTCCACCATGGGATCGACAAAACTGCTGACATGACCAGAGGCGACGAAGACATCTTCTATACCGATGGTCGGGGTAGATACCTCGAGGAAGCCCTCTCCGATCACAAAAAATTCCCGCCACCTATCTTCGACCTTCTTTTTAATACCGGCGCCGAGGGGCCCAAAATCGTAGAACCCGCTCACCCCGCCATAGATGTCGAAGGAAGGCCATATAAACCCCCTACGCTTTGCCAGTTCCATAACTTTCTTATGCCTGTCCATCCAATCACCGATACCTTCTTTGAGCATAATTCTTAATTTCAAATTTGAATAAAAGGCTTTACCATATATCAACTAATCCATGAATTTCCATAAGAGATTATATTTTTTGCCCTCTTTGTTCAAATTTAACAACTGATTAGAAATAGTAGTGGCCATCCCGGGGTTTTTTCCTTGGATCGCAGTTTCATTACAAACTAGGGAGAGGGCAATGGAAGCATCGATCATTAAAGTTGATTGGACAGCATCAATAACGATTACCCAAGTAGAGTTGATGGTCCCTTACCAGCTTCCCCTCCGGCATGCCCTTCTCCATGCGCATAGCTATTCTTTCTTCTTTCAAGCCCTTCTCTTTCTCTGGAATTTTACTTCCAACTTATCCGCCCCTGACTGAGCTTATCTCTAAATCTCTCTATAATTCTAGGCCCCCCATAATAAAGCTTTCCATCCCAATGATACCCTTAATGGTTTTTTCGGACGTAATGTCAAATCTAATTTTCCAAAAATATATATAGCCACCTTCAGATTTTCATCCATGAATCTGAACCAGAACGCCACTCTTATTGCCATGGAGATGATAGAGAGGCAGGACGAATTGGATATAGATTCCTTTGAACTGAATAACGGCACCAAGGTCATCGATTGTGGAGTCAAAGCCACCGGTTCTTTTGAGGCAGGGAGGCTATTCTCTTTGGCCTGTCTTGGTGGCCTCGCCGAGGTGCAATTTCAACCGCAAGACCTCGAGGACTTCACCACATTCAGCACGGTGGTCGACACCGATTACCCCGCCCTCGCTTGCATGGCCTCTCAAAAGGCGGGGTGGAGCATCAAAATAGACAAATTCTCTGCCTTGGGTTCGGGTCCAGCAAGGATCTTGGCAAAGAAACCGAAGGCGATCTATAAAAAGCTCGGATTTGAAGAAAACGCGGAAAGCGCTGTCCTCGCCCTCGAGTGCAATAGATTTCCAACCAAAAAAGTGGGTCGATACATAGCAAAGGAGTGCAAAGTGAAGCCCGACGATCTTTACCTTCTAACAACCAGGACGGCATCGGTAGTTGGCGCAATTCAGATCTCAACGAGGGCTACAGAGACGGCCCTCTTCAAGCTCGATCTTCTGGGTTATCCATTAAATGGAATCATACGCACCCTCGGCATGTGCCTCATTGCGCCCATAGTCGGCGACAACAACAAGATGATGGGCGTAACCAACGACATGATCATATACGGTTCAAAGGTCAGACTCGAGGTCATAATTGATATAGATGCCGAGAAGATACCCTCCAACGCCTCAAAGGTTTACGGCAAGCCCTTTTCCGAGATCTTTGAGGAGGCGGGGCGTGATTTCTATAAGGTAGATCCTTGGATCTTCGCCCCGGCTGAAGTCTCTATTTTTAATTTAAAGACGGGAGAAGAGCAACGGGCAGGAGAGGTAAATTTGGAGGCGGTAAAAAGATCTATCACCGGATGATATCATGGCGAAGAAGGTTTACTTGGTAGGAGCGGGCCCTGGGGATCCAGAGCTCATCACGATAAGGGCATTGAATTTGATAAAGAGAGCAGATACGATAATCTACGATCGACTGGCAAACGATAAAATTTTGAAGAACGCAAAAAAAGGGGCCAAGCTCATCTACGTTGGGAAGAGAAAGGGGGCACATCCATTCAAACAGGAAGAGATCAATAAGATGCTCGTAGAGGAGGCAGAAGAGGACAAGATCGTTGTCAGGCTGAAGGGCGGAGATCCTTTTCTCTTTGGTAGAGGTGGGGAGGAGGCCATGGCACTCAAAGAGAACGGCATTGCCTTTGAGATCGTGCCCGGAGTAACCTCGGCCATAGCAGTCCCTGCCCTTGCGAACATTCCAGTAACGGATAGGAGATACGCTTCGAGCTTTACGATCGTGACGGGGCATGAAGATCCGACGAAAGAAGAGGCAAGGATCGACTACGGTGAACTGAAGGCGGACACCATCGTCATCCTCATGGGGGTGGGGAATCTAGAAAAGATCGTCTCTCAGATGCTCAAAACCAGAAGCGAGAAGACGCCAGTGGCGATGATACAAGAGGGTACTACCGAGAAACAGAAGGTGGTAGTCGATACCTTGGGCGGTATAGTGGAGAAGGCGAGAAGAGAGGGGATAAAGCCTCCAGCCATAATCGTAGTAGGGGACGTCGTGAAACTGAGGGAGGAGTTCAGCCGCTGATTTTTTTTAGATTTTCAACTACATCCAAAACTACTCGATTAAGATTTAAGGAGGGTTCCCTAAACTCTCAATCCCCTCTATCCCCATAAATCGAACTTAAAAATAAAGAGCACTAATATGTGGGGGCTATCTTCTTGTAGAAGACGAATTTATAGGCCGGTCTTATCCAAAGCACCACTGCTAGGGCAACGATCCAGAGGACGTAAGGCCTGAAATAGGTTGTGAGATAGGCACCGATGGCGACACCGAAGATGAATACGCCGAGGATATCAAGGATTATATCCAACAGGCTCATTCTCTTTGCCCTTTCTTCCCAGTTCAAAAGGCCCATTCTGTTCTTCACCTCCCTCGAGAGCTTTTACTATTTTATCTGTGTAAAATAGGGAAAAATCTAACATAAATCCGGATTACTAAAAAGCCCAATTTTGGGCCTTGGCAGATAATTATAAAAACCGGAGATCTTTTATTTGGGTATTCCAATGACCAGAAAGAGGTGATGTGCATGCCATTTGTCAAGGTTATGATGTGGAAGGGAAGAACGAAGGAGCAAAAGGCCGACCTCGCAAGGGCGATCACCGAGGCGGTGGTAAAGATAGCAAAGACGACACCGGAGCATACGACCGTCGTATTTGAGGACGTCCCAAAGGAGAATTGGGCCATCGCCGGAGTCCTCTCATCTTGAGCGAGATGATGAGGGCGATTATTTTGAGAGGGGTGTGTGTGGGCGAGTAGAAAAATAGTCTCTAATCTAACGTTTGAGAGAGGGTGTCGTTGAGATTAGAATATCGCCCACGTATATTATTTTTAAAAGTAACCTCTAGTAAGAAAATTGTAAACCAAGACTACAGGGATTCCGCATTTGGTTTTAGATGTTGTTTTTTGGTTTAAAAAGTCGGATATAAAAGTTGCTTCTTAACTCGTTTAAATATCGATGCGCACCTCTATACGCCTTTCCCTCCCGTACTTTACACTTTGGGTGTACATCTGCGCCAACCCCTTATGGAACTCGATCCTCTCTATCTCAGCTTCAATGTCCTCGATGGTCATATACTCCCCATCATCAAATCCGGAACACTCCGGATAAGCTATTATTGAAAAACTATTGGGAGCAGCTGGATACAACCTACACGATTGGGGTCTCACCCTATAGATCGAGCATAGATCATCGTTATTTAAGAAGGGACAAGATGGCTTCGCATTCAAGGAGACTATTTTCTCCTTCAATTTAGGTCCAGTCAACGCTATCTTGCAGTATTTTGTTAGAAAGGTTAGTATGGGGAGATCCAAAAAACTGCTATAGAATATATTTCATCTGGTAAAAGGAAGATAACTTGATTTTTACAGCAATTGCCGCATCGTTTACAGACAAACTTTACTTTCCATCCTTTTTCAAGAGGGTAGATCGTATAATGTTTTTGGTCGATCAATTCTTTTCTTTTTCGGATTATGTGGTCAATCCTTTCATTCGATAGTCCCAATTCTTTTAGATCGTGTTCTCTCATGATATCTCATTCTTGGAGGGTTTATTAAAAAAGTTTCTTTCTAAAGGAAAGAAAAGTTTTGAAAAATCTATAAATATACCCAGTATTCATAAGAATTGGTGTGGGAATGTAGGGCAGGTACTTGTTATGGTCAAGAGCTCCCTCTTGTCCCACTTCCCCCCTGCCCACCTTCTCTCCTATTTTTCACAATCTTCTCAGGCGCTCTAATATTGGGGCGAATTAAATTCCATAGTTCTTATTCCAATTTCTGGATGGGTTATTATTAAAATCCAAAAAATAGTCAATTTTATAATATTTCAAAAATCTTGACGGTTTTGACAGGAATCCTCGTTATTTATTCAAATAATCGATTCAAAAAGAGCTATAAGAAAACAATTAATTATGTTCACATTACTCATATCTTAGCGCTTCAATTGGATCCATCTCGGCTGCCTTGTAGGCAGGATAGACACCGGACATCGAGCCGACTATAAGGGAAAACAGCAAGGCGGCGATCACGAGCTCTCTGGATATATGTGTCACAAACATACTCCCGATGAACCCCTGACCTATAATCTCTATAACCTTGGCTATGCCGGCACCAAAGACTATGCCAATAGATCCTCCCAAAAGGCCCACCAATCCAGACTCAACCAAAAAGAGACCAAGAACGGTTCTGTCACTCGCCCCGGTAGCCTTCATCACACCAATCTCCCGGGTCCTCTCTAAAACGCTCATGAGCATGGTGTTCATTATGATCATCCCCCCCACGATAAGAGAGACAGAGGCTATCCCGGCCAAAACAAAAGTGACGATGTTAAGGATCCTGAAAACCTGCTCCGCCATATCCTGCGGTGTTAGCAATTCGAAGTCTTTCCCTCCCCGAAGTTTTTCGAGTCTGTCCTCAATCTTCCTGGAGACTTCGGCAACCTCTCCCTCGTTATCAGCGATGGCTATAATATAATTTATGTCCTTCGTATTGAAGAGGTCATGCGAGTCCTTAAGGGTCATGTAGATCTGTTCGTCGTCTTGTCTGCTTCCTATCTCCCCTATCACCCCTACAACTTTGAACTTTTTACCATTGATCTTCAAAGTATCGCCAGTATGTACCTCCCTATCGAAGACATGCTTCGATATCCTGTAGCCAATATTAACACTACCTGAATCTTTATCTTGGAGTAATCTTCCCTCTTGGATATCAAAAAAGGTAGAATATATGTCCCAAACATTCTCCTCCCCACCAAAGGTGGCTAGGGTCTTCTTCTGATTTTTAAATTCTACTGTAGCCGCCACATAGTACATTGAAGAAGTCTCTTTAACACCTGGTATCCTCTCTATCTCCATTTTTTCATTTCTACCGAACGGAACGAATTCTTGTGGAGGACCCATTCCACTTCCATAGATCCCTGAGGGCATAATGAAGATTTGGTCGGCCCCCATCTTTTCCATATTTTCATTCATGGCGGTCTTGAGACCCTCCCCAATAGAGATCATGGCTATTATAACCGCAATACCTATTATAATACCAAGGAGGGTCAAAAATGTTCTGCTCTTCTGCTGGTAAAGGGTTTTAACCGAGTATTCTACATATTCCAACATTGTCTATGCCCTCAATGCTTCCACCGGGTCGAGTTGAACCGCTTTATAGGCGGGATAAATACCAGATAGAATACCAACTATAAAGGAGAAGAAGAGGGCTAAAGCTACCATCTGAAGTGTAACAGCTGTTTTAAGAATACCGGAACCCAAAAATTGCGCAGCAACAACGTTGATGATCCAGGAGATAATATAACCAAAAACCACGCCTATCAAACCGCCAATAATGCCTATTATCCCAGCCTCAATGACGAAAATCTTCATGACCTGCGTGTCCGAAGCGCCCGTAGCCTTCATCACACCAATCTCCCGGGTCTTCTCCAGCACATTCATGATCATGGTATTGGCAATACCTACACCGCCCACGATAAGAGAGACAGCTGCTATGCCACCGAAGACCACTTGAACGATTTTATAAGCGGATTGTATGTTCTCGATGAGTTGTTGAGAGGACATTACCACAAACTCGTCCTCCTCATGGTTCTTCTTTAGGCGTTCGGTTATTCTCATGCCCACTGTTTTAACATCAGCTCCATCTTTGGTCCTCGCTACAATCGCCGAGACGCTTCCATCTTTGCCCATAAGCTCCCTTATGGTGTCCAAATCCGCGAATATCTTGGTGTTATGATCACGGTTGGCTGATTCCATGAAAATGCCTACGACGGTGAATTTTCGGTCTTGGATCTTTATGGTATTGCCCAGATTTACTGGATGGTCATAATAATCGTCATGTAGTTTATAGCCCACGACTATATTGGTCCTATCACCTTTCTGAAGCCATCTACCCTGCATGATTCGTAATCCGCCGGCATCTGAAAAGGTCCTTTCGGCCTTTTCCGGGTCTAGCGCCCAAATCGTAATCACCTTCTCCTCCCCCCTAAATTCGCTACCGGTTGCAATACTGTACATCGGCGAAACAAAAGCCACACCCGGAACCTTTTCCACAGCCCTGGCATCGTCATCTGTCAATCCCTTACCTGTTATCATACCCCCCTGAATACTCTGGGCAGATATCATGATCTTGTTAGTGCCAAATGCCTTGAACTCTTCTCTAATCGCAGCTTGCATGCCAGAGCCGATGGATACCAGGGAGATAACAGCGGTTATACCTATAATAACTCCCATAAGAGTCAACAACGACCTTACCTTGTTGTGTGAGAGATTTTTTAAGGTCAGCTCGATGTATTGAAGCATTTTTCACACCTTATTATTATCCAAAAAGATTAATGATCGCAAAAGAAAGTCTACCCCCTAAATGGCTCGGCTTTCTCCCAATAATATTCAAAAACCCCCTTACACCACTTCTTGAACCTAGGGTTATAACCAAAAATAATTACATCGTGGTCGATCTTTCCCTCTTTCTCCGGAAGTCCGACATTCACATAGCTGTCGTTTGCATTAACGGTCATCTTGACCTCATCCAACACCCTGACCTCTACCCCTTCCCTGATTTTTTTGCTTAAAGTGGGTAGCAAGGTCGTGACCAGGTCTTTTGGAAAAATAACCTTGAATTCCACACCCTCATCCAATTTTTTCTCAACCTTGGGTAGATAGTACCTAGGGAAATCGTCCGACATGTACCAGAAGTATTTTTCCACGTCTTTGAAGAGTTCATCTGCGGTATGCAGGGCTTCATATACCCCAGTGACGATCTTTCCTCCGGTGAGGGAGTCTATTTGGCTCAGAAGATGTGGTGGAATCGGCGAGGTGTCATGGCTTGAAAAGTACTCAGATTCTGCCGAAACGAACTCTAGATCTCTGTGGAGCACCTTCCCGTCCCTTAACTGGATGACCCTTTTTGCCCTCTTGGCATACTCTGGATCATGGGTTACTAATATTATGGTTTTACCCTCCTCATTCAGCTTTCTTAAGAGCTGCACGATCTCGTCTCCGGAAGCAGAGTCTAGATTCCCAGTAGGCTCATCCGCCAGAATTATCTCTGGGTCATTGGACAATGCCCTGGCTATCGCGACCCTCTGCAACTCTCCACCAGAGAGTTCAGCCGGCTTATGTTTTATCCTACCCCCCAAACCAACAGTTCTCAGCAGTTCTGCCGCTTTCTCGACCCTCTTGATTTTCGGAACCCCGGCAAACCACATGGGGAGCTCAACATTCTCCAGCGCGGTAAGCCTAGGAATAAGGTTGAATTGTTGGAATACGAATCCGATCTTCTTTCTCCTTATTTTGGCTAGGGTATTACCATTCAACTTAGAGACATCTTTTCCGTCGATGAATACCCTCCCACGCGTAGGTCTATCGAGGCAGCCAATGAGGTTCATGATGGTACTCTTCCCGCTTCCCGAGGGACCTATTATGGAGACATATTCCCCTCTTTCTATGTCGATATCTATGCCGCGAAGCGCCGGGACTTCTACCTTCCCCATCAGGTAGATCTTCTCCACATTTTCCAGCCTTACGATATCCAATTCTCTTCCTCCCAGCATATCAAATAGGTGATAACCTACACCTCAACCCTTCTCCTTCTCCAGAAGTAGACAACGGCAATCGAGATTATAGCCCCAACGATGATCGGAATTACAAGCGATCTCCTCGGCTTTTTGTCGACAAATATTCCGAAGTACTTCTCTTTGGTGTATTCAGTACCGACTTCGTCAGAATATACGATTTTCATCGGAATATCGTATGAGCCCGGTTTTGTTTTTTTAGAAATTCTGAGGTCGAATATACCCGAAGAGACGTCATCTTGCTCTATCTCACCGATGAAGGATAAGCGTTCACCGATGAATTGCTCCGGAGGAGATATCTCGGCCTTGACGGATTTTGCATCTTGTGTGCCGGTATTCTCCAATTGGATCGATAGGGTGAAGTCGCTTCCCGGATAGACCTTCGTCGGAGATGTGCTGACTCCAGCTATCTCCAATGTGATCGAACCCCTCTTATTTACGAATATATCAAAGGTCTTTTCCCCTGAGTGTTCCATGCCATTTTCATCCTCATATCCTATCTTCATCGCAACGATATAAGCTTCTCCGGCTTTAGTTTCCTTAGAGGTCTTGAGATCGAAGGAAGCTGTAGAGGAGGTATCCTCTTTTATCGTTCCCAAAAATGCGGTAGTTTCACCAGTAAATCCTTCCGGCAATACAAGGTTTAAACTGACCGATTTTGCATCCTGATCTCCGCTGTTTTCCAACGTCGTTGAAAGGGTGAAATCCGTATCGGAATAAATCTTAGAAGGGGAGGTACTAACCCCCGAGATATCCAACTTTATCGCACCCCTTTCAAGGACAAAGACATCGAAGGTCCTCTCAGCTTGGTGTTCTACTCCGGTCTCATCTTCATATCTTATCTTCATTACTACATTGTAAGTCTCTCCGGCTTTAGTTTCCTTGGAGGCCTTGAGGTCGAAGGAAGGGGTGGATGAACCGTCTTTTGTCAGAGTTCCTAAGAATGCTGTAGTTTCACCGGAAAATACGGCCGGTAACTCTAGATCCACCTTGACGGATTTCGCATTTTGGTCACCCGTATTTTCCAGAGTTATTGAGAGGGTAAAGTCAGTATTGGGGTATATCTTCGTAGGCGCCGTGCTGATCCCCGCAATCTGGATCTTAATATCGCCCCTCTCATCGACAAAGAGCTCAAAGCTCCTTTTTAATGTCTGCTCAACGCCCTTTTCGTCGATGTAGTCGATGTCGACAGGAACGTTATATGTCTTGGACTCCGCGTTCTTTAGACATTTTAGATTAAAAGAGGCAGTGGCAGTACCGCTGCTCGAGATGGTGCCCAAAGATGCAGTATTCTCTCCTTCAATTTCTGCGGGCAACCCCAAAGAGATCTTGACGGATTCCGCCTTATCGCCACCGGCATTTCCGATGCCTAATGACAAGTTGAAGTCAGAGTCGGGATATACTTTTGACGGGG
>JBHIFP010000039.1:0-15163 GCA_046761145.1 Hydrothermarchaeales archaeon (SeqCode) | reverse complement strand
GGGCGATACTGGAATTAATTTAACTGCCAAGGTCACAAATCTAGGTAATGAATCGGCTACGGATGTCTGGTTGGCGTGGATTCTGCCCAATGGATGGACGAATACTTCGGGTAATTTAAATAAATCGAACTTTACACTAGATGCGGGTAAACCCTCTTCAAATACTATAACTGTGAGTATAAGCTCCTCAGCACCGACCGGAACACAAACTTTACAAGCGAATGCGTCATGTGCAGAAGATAAGAACGGTACTGCCTCGGTCTCGGTCACCGTTAGTAGTGCCGCTGCTCCCCCCTCCGCTCCTCCTGTTGCTGGTGCTGGACCTAGAAGAGTCGTTGAAGAAAAGATCGTGGAAGTCCCGGTGGTTACAATAGAGGTCGCTCCTCCTTCCTACAGCCCAACTCCGGGAGAGAAAGAGCAGCTGTTCCAGAGCATAGAGACCTTGGAGTTGGTCAGGGGGTTTGAGTATACTTTTATCGTAAAGATAACAAACCCATTCCCGAACGCGACGCTGGAGAACGTAACCCTGAAGATGCCAGATCCATTCTCGAATTTGACGTTGGAGAATGTAAGCAGGGTGGGCTCCTCATCTGAATACATAGAAATCTCCCCAGAGCTACTCACCGATATCGAATACGGCGAGACCGAGGAATTCGTCGTAAAGGTGACCGCCCCAACCTTCGTAAAGAAGGGCATCTATCCATTGAATTCCACCCTCGCAGGAAAGGCACTCTATTACGACTACCCCGTGAATATCTCCAACGCTACGGGTGAGGTCCTCTCCCGTAAAAATATCTCCACGGATATGATGGAGACCAAGACGATAAACCTGATCGTCTACAGCGAGGTCTCCCCGACCTACAGCCCAACTCCGGGGGAGAGAGCGCAGCTGTTCCAGAGCATAGAGATGCTGGAACTAGTTAGGGGATTCGACGACACATTTTCGATAAAGGTTACAAACCCATTCCCAAATTCGATATTGCAGGATGTGGATCTGAGCGTTACTGGCCTACTGGCACAGTACCTAGACGTCTCTCCGAGATCCTATCCCGAGATCGGATATGGCGAGACCGAGGAATTCAAGGTCAGGGTATCGACCCCAACATATCTAGAAAAGGGCACATATCCATTGAGCACCGCCCTTACGGGCAGGGTATTTTACCCCGACTACCCGACGGCCATCTCCGATATAACAGGAAAGGTACTCTCCAGCAAGAGTTTCACCTTGGATATGGTGGAGACCAAGACGATAAACCTGATCGTCCACGCGATCCCCAAGGAAGAGGCCCTCTCAACTCTGAAACGGGCCGAAAGCGGCATAGCTGATATGGAGAGCGCGGGATTTTCGACGAGTAGGGCATTGAAATTCTCGAAGGAGGCGAAGGAGGCATTGGAGCAAGGGGATTACCAGAGGGCCAAAGAACTCGGTCAAGAGATAGTGAACATAAAAGAAACAGCCTTTACAACTAGCGCTTTGATCCAAGACCTCAAAGGGAAGATAGAGGATGCAGAGAATAGGGGTTTGAAGGTCATAGAAACAAAAGAGTTGCTTTATCTGGCTTCGGCGGCATTCGAAAGGGAGGATTACGAAACTGCCCAGCGGAAGATAAAGGACGCCCAAGTGCTCTACTCCCTCGAAACAAAGGGCAAGGTGAATTACATCAAAATCATATTGGATTACTGGTACCTTGCGCTCCTCACCATCCTGATTACGTCCATCGCCGGGGCGATCTCCTATCAGAAGATCTCGCTACTCAGGATAGATAGAAGACTCAGGGGCTTGGGGGTGGAGGAGATAAATATCGCGAATTTGATAAGAGAAGCTAGGATAAAATATTACGCGGAAAAGACGATAACCTCGGCAATGTATCGCGAGACCATCGACGAATATGAGAAGAGGTTGGTGGAGATCCGACGGACGAGGGCCAGGTTGAGGGCCAGGAGGAGGGGAATGATGAAGCTCCCCGACAGGTTGGAGAGCCTGAAGAAGGAGAACCAAAGCCTTGCCGAATTGATAAAAGACGCGCAGGATGCCTACTACAACAAGAGGATCATGAACCGAGAAGAATATCTGAAGAGCATAGAACAATACAAGAAGAGGAAGGCCGAGGTAGAGGAGAAGATAGCCATGCTGGAAACGAAACTGGCGAAGGAGAAGAGGGTGAAAACGAGATGAGGAGACACCTGATCGCGATCTTCCTATTGGCAATCTCAATCACCTTCGTAGTAGGGGCACAAGAGAAGCAGCTAGAAGTAACCGAAGAGGATGCCTTGGCCGCCATATCACAGGCCGAGCTGGATATACGAGAGATGTCGGAGAGGGGATTCGGCGTGGTCTATGTCAACGACAGGTTGATCGAGGCGAGGAATGCACTACTGGTGGGAGGGAAGACCAACTACGCATTGGTATTGGTGAAGGCGGAGGAGATATCCAAGAGAAAAGATCGAGCATATGGGATCAGAGACTCCCTCAGAGCGCTGAAACTGAGGATAGAAGAGTTGAGCGGGAGAGGGCTGGATACCGCAAAGGCGGGAGAGATATACATCGCGGCCTCAGATGCCTTTCGGAAAGAGAACTACGACGAAGCCGAGGAATTGGTATTCCAGGCGAACAAAAATTTGAGCGATGTCGAGGCGGAATATACGGTTTTCAGGGCCAGGTATAACGCTGCCAGGGACAACACCATCTCGTACCTCAAAGAGCACTGGAGGGGCATATCCATGGCCCTTGCCTTGCTCTTGGTCATCGGGTTGATATCCTACGATAAATTTGAGTCGATGAAGACCAGGCGAAGACTGGACGATATGGAAATAGAAAAGAAGGTTTTGGTGGAGCAGATGAAAAAGGCCCAGATCGACTATTTCAACAAAGGGCTTATGTCCAGAGAAAGCTACGATATAAAGATGAGGAAATACCGGGAGATGATGGTGAAGATCGAAGAGGGTATCCCTGTACTGAGGACGAGACTGGAGAAGAGACCAAAGATCGGGGAGATATTGAAGCTAAAGAGGAGGTGGAGGGGGTAGAGGAAGCCGTTCCGAAAGTCGAGACGAGACGATCTACTACTTTGACAGAAGACCTGAAGAAGATCCCGAGTTCAAAACTAGATACCCTGTTTTGAAGGCGGCGATGATGGTTGAGTTACACTTTCCAATAAATAATTTGACAATTTAAGTTAGGGTGCACACGTAGATAATCCGGGGTATATCAGAATAAGCAATCCGGAGAGGCGGGATTGTCAAATTTTCGGGTGCTGAAAAAAGGCAGGTTTTCCGGTATACACAACCTTGTTGGAGGCAGATGGAAGAAGGTTCATCGTAGAGTGGGGATAGTAAAGGAGAAAGAGGTGACGTTAGTCTTTTCCGGCCATGGAGAGGAGCATCTCGGATGATCTACACGAAAATCCTTATTTTTAACTGGCGAGACATAAAAAACCCTTCAGGAGGAGTTCAGGGCTTCACGCATGGGGATGCTTGGGGGGGTCTGGAGAGAATTGAGTAAAGGTTTATATTCAAAGTATGCACTATATTCATAAAGGTGAAGACTATGAATAGTTTGAAGACCTCTTCGAATCCTTTCAAACCGGGCAGCGGATTGTACCCGCCATATTTTGCTGGAAGAGAGAAAGAAATTAGTATATTTGAGAGAAAGTTGGAATCAACAGTTGATGGTGCACCTATGCATATGGCAATAATAGGGGGGTGGGGGATAGGTAAAACAAGCCTGCTAAATACCCTTGAAAAACTGGCAGTGCAAAAGAATTGCTTACCTGCCTCTATGATTGCTTATCCTGAAGAGACAACATCTTTTGTCTCGACGTTGATAAGACAAATCTCAAGCGAAATAAAGGCTGAGAGATGGCTAAAAAGCTTGAAAGAGATAGAATTCTCATTAGGTGTTGTTAAATTGACATTTTCGTCTCCCGGGGAGGCACAAATTTCATTAAGAGAGTTTCTAGAGAACGTCTGGGTCAAGATCAAAGACAAGAAACGTGCTATACTCATAACAATAGACGATCTAGATTTAGTTGTGGATTTTAAGGGGACTATGCTCCTCCTAAGAAATACATCAATGGAGTTGACCAAACGAGGGTGCAAGGTGATGTTTGTGATCTCTGGTACGCAAGCATTGTTTGAGAGGATGTACCAAGCTCATGAGCCTTTAATCCGATTTTTTGAGCCAGCAATACTTGACAGACTTACCTCGGTAGAATCTCAAGATGCTATAAGAAAGCCTTTAGAAAATGTTGGCATGAGCTATGGTATGAAAGTGGTCAAGCATATTGGGGAGATATCACAAGGGCACCCTTACTATATCCAGGAGATATCGAATCACGTATTCGAAAAAGCTGAAGAGAAATTTGATGATATTGCCTTTCAAAAAGGTTTTGCAGAAGCATTTAGTGATATCTCCAGAGATATCTTTATCAAAAGAGCAGAGTCTGGCAGTCCCACCGAAAAGAAAATTCTACGTATTTTGGCATCAAACAAGCCTTTGAGATTCTCGGAAGTATTAGCCTTATCAAAACTTTCGAAGAGTACCGCATCCTCAAGTCTATCTAGACTGAAAGACAAGGAATTAATAAGTCAGAAGGATAAGGAATACCTTATTGAGGATAGATTATTTGCTCAATTCATTAGGGAACAGATTGTAGATTAAAAATGAAAATCCTTATTTTTAACTGGCGAGACATAAAAAATGCAAGAACACAATTGAGATTTTTGCTCAAAAAGAACCTCATAATAAGACACGATAGGGGCTAATACTCCCTTTATCATCCCCTCTTCAAGAGATTCTTGAGGGGTTTAAAGTGACCTGAGATAAGAAAAGGAACTCGTCGCATATCGCCATTATCCTAGGAGTATGGAAGTAATTGGCAAAACAGCCGCCAACGATTTGACAGCCACGAAGAGGCGAAAAGTTTAAGTATACAGAAGTTAAGTTGGTATACATGGGCGTGATATCGATAAGGCCTACAAAGGAGATGGAGAGAAGATTAGAAGAGCTGCGCAGGATTAAGAAAACAGAAAGATCCTCCTTGGTAAGGCAGCTCTTGGACATAGGGATAAAGGAGGAGTTGAAAGAGCACGCTTTAGACCTGTTCATCAAGAAGAAGGTCTCTCTGGGCAAAGCCGCCGAGATCGCGGGTATTTCGATAAGAGAGATGCACGAAATAATAAAAGAGAGAGATGTACCGTTGCACATCTCAACAGAGGACATCAAGAAGGACTTCGAGGCAGCGAGAAGATGAGTTGGGTTTTCGACTCCACCCCTCTAATCTACCTTTGCAAAGTGAGTCTCTCTTGGATTTTTAAGGAGCTATCCGGTGAGAAGATAATTCCAGAAGCGGTGTTTGAGCAGGTCGTCTCCAGAGGGAAAGAGAGGGGAGAGGGAGATGCATTTCTCGTCGAGCAATTGATCAAAGATCGAGTTTTAACGGTCGAGGAGGTAAGCGATGGATCGGGAACCGTCTTCAAAGCGATGGAAGAGGAATTGCACGAAGGAGAGATCGATGTCTTAAGGCTGGCGATGGAGAAAAAGGGGATCGCCATAACAGATGAAGGCATAGCGAGAGAGATCGGGGAGATGTTCGGGGTTGAAGTTCACGGAACCTTTTACCTCATCTTTCTCATGATCGCAAAAGGAAAAATGACCAAAAGTGATGCGAAAATCAAGATGGAGGAGATGATAAAGAAGGGTTGGAGGGTTGGACACGAACAGTATTTGGAGTTTGTAGAGCTGTTAGAATCCATGTCATCATCTGCATAAGTCTTGACAGCTTTAGCACAAACTTACTGACATTTTCTACAAAGTTTCACAACAGCTCTTCAGCATGCTTTTCGCTTTTCGCCTGCAGCTCTTCGGTTGCGCCGGTTTCGATGCCGTACCTTCTCGCTAGATCGTAGATATCGTATATACTCACGTCCAAGAGTTCTGCGGCTTTACCTACCGATATCTTGCCATCTCTGTACAGACGCATTATGTACCTTTCAGCGCCCAGATAGATGAGTTGCCTAATGGCGGTTGAGTCGTCAACTCTCTCTTCTTTTGACCTCAGTTTAATAAGGTCAGCTAAATTGTCTGGCAGACGCACTGATCGCACAGCAGTCATTTCAACACCTCCAATTTTTTCATCGCCCTTCGCCTATTCACCTCTTTTACAGTGCCTTTCAATTTGTTAAGGGCGGAAAGGGCTTCAGACTTTGTAATAATTCCTTTTTCTACATCCCCCTTCATAACTTCTTTTCCAGAAACTCTTTGAAATCGTACCATTCTATTTTATCTACCTTCTCAAAATCCCTATCATCGGAGACTATGATATCGATGCCATTTTCCTCCATGACAGCAACATGGGTGGCATCCCTGGGATTCAACCCATATTCCCCTATATTCTTGGCGGCCAAGATGGGGGCGGTCGAAGAAACGGGCACTATGAGTAGATTTGGTGTCCTGTAGATGTCGTCCATTACGCTCTGGATAAGCCCCTCCTTCTTATTTTTAATCAGGACCCAAAGGACCTCGTCCAATGCAAGAGAGGAGGTAAACCCTTTGAACCCCCCTTGGGCCAGCCTTTTCTGGATTTCCCTTGCGCTATCCCCGATCTCGGTTTTGTCCAATAAAGAGAAGATGAAGAAATTGGCGTCCAGGTATGCCCTCATCCCATGACCTTCTTATATAAGGAATCCCCGTACAGTATGCCCTCTCTTTTGATATCAAAACCCTGCTCTCTTGCAATCTTTTCCCACTTGGCATGAATGTCCTTCTTCACGGGTTTTATCGTAATTTGATCGTCACTTACCTCGATTACGACCTCTCCGCCTTCCTTCAATCCCAGGTAATCCCTGAAGACCTTCGGCACTACTATCTGCCCTCTAGAGCCCATCTTAATATGAACGCTTACTCCCATTTTCATATACCTAATATGAATAAATCTGATTTAATATATGAATTTTTCGGAAAAGTATTCCTAGACAGAGGCATAGCGACTTCCTTCGCATCGTGCATCTTTTTCATCGGCATCGGTGTAGTACCTTGCATACGCTCTTTATTTGGGGTTTTTACTCTAAGTCACCTTGCAAATTAAGGCGGACATATTCAAGTAAGCGGAGTCCATGAAAAAGATCTTGTCACTCCCCGTGTGCCCCACATGAGCGTTAATCTTATGTATCTCTAAATAAAACTACATTCAAAAAATGCAGGAGAATCGTAGCTCATGAAGGCCCAAAAATTCGCATTTATCTGTCTTATCCTATTCTTTTGCATCTCGGTCGTCTCTGCAACCGAACTCGACGTCGTGAGGGAGGCTGGCAAGGAATATGCCAAGTTCCGCGAGAAGCTCATGATCGATGGACCTTTCTATGTCGAAGATCGGCCGTATTACATCGTCGATTACATGTTCAAGGAGGATGTGAAAGGCTCCTTGGTCTATGATTTAACCTATCGACAATTCGTGACGGATAAGGAGATCATGAGGAAGGCATTTGCCACGAGAGACCTCAGAAGCTTGACTATGTGGGACCCCCTCTTCTACGCCATCGGCGATTCGTCGAAGATACCTTTAGCTGCGAAGTACGAGACGCAGAATGTCCGCAACTTTGCCGCATTTTCCACCATAACGGATGAAGAGAGGGATCTACTGGAAACCTTCTTGGAAGATTACGAGAAGTTGGCCAGAAGTATAGCGGAGACCAGCGAGTTGACGAACTCCATCTTGTACCCAGAAGGAGGGGTAAAGTTCGCCTATAGCAGATCTCCTCCGAACATATTGATCGAGATAGACGAGTCCAAAGCTAGGGGGAGATTTTCTTATGAGGCCTTTGCACAACTGATCGATGCCTATGATCGCGTCTATTCAAACTATCAGGATTTGATCTTCGATCTGAAGTCCTTTGCTGGTGGCTTGGAGGAGTACCCCCCTGGCGCTGTAATCCGAGAGAAGTGGGAAGTGGAGATGACCAAAGAGGGCCTCCTCCAGGAGATCAATCTGGTTGACCAGAACGGTCAAGCTTTGAATAATGAGATAGGATTGCGAAGGGATATCCTCTCCTACCCTTATGAAACTCAGATAAAAGATGCCGAAGAGAGATTGGGAAAGAAGAGAGGCATCTGTGGGCCTACATCGATCCTGATCTTGACGTTGGTTTCGTTGCTCCTATTATCCTACTTCAGAAGAAGACCACCAAAACCCCCGTTTTTCATCCCCCTATTTCTGACAACCGCCATATTGCTATGGGTAGCAACGCCAGTGCTCTCGCAAGGCTCGACATTCGAAGTTCCAACCGCAGAGGAATTGATCTCCCAAAAGATAAGCGACGTAGATAAAGTGCCGATCGAGATATTGGCCGAGGGTATAGACGAAGGAACTGCTAGAGATCTACTCCGCGGCTTCCGGCTCATAATGGAAGGAGAGGGCGTCTATGTCAGAGGCCCATACTACTACTACGGCAGGCCGAACTACCTCTTCGATATAGTCAAGGATGGGGAGTCGACAGGCAAGGGGTTCCTGGTGGATGCATCCGCGCTCAGGTTGGTTGCAAGTCAGCGCATGGCGTTCCAACTGCTAAAAACGCGATTCTTGGCAGATATGATAGAGAGAAAGCCACTTTACCGAGATGTAGATGCCAAAGCTATTGCCAAAGAAGCGGAGGGAGCAGAGCCGCCTTTGGGCGTATTTTTGACCAACCTCACAGAGAATATAGAGGCGGGAAAGAAATTCGAAGAGGACCTGATCACCAGACCCGATTTTGAGACCGTTATGAACTTGACCAAGATATATGTCCAAGGTTACATCACCCTACAAAATATCGAAAGGGCGGCTCCTTCAAGCGATGCGAGGGCCGTTACCCATGGATTTTTGAATGAAAGAGTATGGTTAGAGGCGTATGCCCGGACGATGATGGGCCTCTCGGCGGACGAATACCTCGAGGGGCGTAGGGCCCAGTATACTGGGCGGACCTTGAACAGGCTGCCTCTGATGGCAACGCTTTCTGCCATGGGGATGAGCCCCTCCAAAGCTCAGGTCGTCCACGACCTGAGCAGCGATCTCATCTACGACAACATCTTCCTCTGGCGCCTCGGCAAGGTCAAGGATCCCAACCTCTTCGCCCGTCTGGCGTTCAAAGAAGGGACTTTTACGCTCCCGAAGGTCCTGAACCAGACCTCTGAAGGGGGTTGAAGTTAAACGATTCTTCCTTCGAGGACCACCCTAAATCCGGCCTCAGAGACTCCGGTTATCTCCACCATCTTAACATCGCCCGATTTCAAACCCTCGCCGGGATTTGAGATCTTGACAACGGTGGCGAAGAGGCTCAACTGCTCCTTTTGAAAGATGGGATAACCGACGACGCCCAGGAGTTTGCGAAATCCCCTCTTGGGTTTGATTCCTTTTCGCGACCCTTTCCCCTCCCCCAATGCCTTCTCTCCAGGCGTTCTGGCCTTGGGGTGATCGTAGATGCCGACGACCACTTTCCATCTCTCCCCCACAAATCCTTCATATAGTCTCTTCTCGACCGAATTTGCCCTCGATACTAGAGCTTTGCTATTCTCATCCCTCAGAGGCCCTGTATCTGAGGGCATATCATCGAAGGCCGATTTTGGCAGGGACTCGAACCTCGTCAAATCGAAGTAGAGGACATATGGCTCTAGTTTGTCCATAAATCGCAAGGTCTCTGCAGTAGTTTCCCACGTCTGCCATGGCAGACCTGCGATGAAATTCACTTTCGGTTTTATCCCGTGTTTGTTCATTATCCTCGCCGCTTTCAGAACCTCCCTTGGGGGGAATGGCCTTCCCAATTGGATGCAATGGCTCTCCGATCCAGATTCGCAGCCTATGCCAAAGATGGACCTTGGGAAGTACCTCTTGAGCAATTCCGCCGATCTGTCGGTCACCAGGGTAGCTTTTACGTCGCGAACTGTTATGGTTACATATCCATCTGCCACTTCGGGTATGCTCCATATCATCCCCCCCAGCTTCTCTATCTCTTCGTAATTTGGCTCAGGAAAACTCGGGTTGGTCAATGGCATCGGCGCGACGAGCTCCTCCCTTTTGTAATCCAGCGGATCAGGATCCAAGATCGTTATCTTCGTGGCGCCACGATCGATGAGCCCTTTGATCTCCTTTACGATCACCTCTTGCTCCCTCGATCTGGGGGGACCATATAAACCGGAGACCGAGCAGAATCCACAACCAGAGGGTATGCCTTGGGGACATATCAAGCGCTCCGAAAGGTCGTCGCTTTCGCATTTTTCACACCCCTCGATGCAAGCTTTTCCATGATATCTTTTTGGCTTGTGGAAGTTGCTGCACCCCCTCAAGATCTCCAACACAACGAGGATGTCTTCGTAGAATGGATAATAGTGGATGACATCCGTCGAGGGAAAAAATTGGCTCAGCTCTTCCTTTGACAGAAATCTTTTTGGGAAGTTGGATCTGGTCTCGCCGTCTTTCGTCTTGAAGGACAATCCATCCAAATTCGAGAGGGTCTCTTCATCAGGGAGTTCGCCGTCTCCTAACCCCAATTCAAGAAGTTTGAGAAAGGTCTTCTCGCCCTCGCCTATGATCGCAACATCCGGCTTTATCTCCTCGAAAACTGAGGTGGGATCGAAGGTGATCGGTCCTCCAATGATGAAGATATTCCCCCAGTCGTTTATCAGGTTGCCGGCCTTCTTGATCATCTCCATGTCCGAGGACATGCCAGTCGCTAGGAAGGTGTCGTATTCGCGATATCTTTGAGGCCCTTTCAGAAATTCTTCGACCAGCACTACATCGAAATCTACATTTTGGTCTTCAAGAATACCCGACATAACTCTAACGCTTGCCGGTATCCACTCAGCTAATGCTCTCCCCACACTTCCCGCTCCCTGTGCATCGATGAAGAGAGTTCTCAATAGATATCAGCTCCTTCGTATTTTCAAACATCAACTCTGCACGCGTAAATTGAAGGCAATAAAATACAGAAATTTGGTGAAATTGAAGCCATCGCCCAAGCTCCTACTTTCTCAGAGGTTGTATCTCTACCTTATAATATAAATTATGCCCTTAGGCTCTGAATTCTCTGTGTTTGCACTGATAAGTGAGTAGGGAGGGCGCAATTATGGGGGGAGTTCAAGAGCTGAGATGGTGAGGAGTAATAAAGGAGATAAGAGCCAAGAGATATAAAATTCAAGGGTCGATTTATGATTTATCCCTGGTCGATCCAACCAAGAGTTATATTGTAGGCAATTTGCAAAGATATCCTCAAAAGAGTAGACTAATATCGAACGATCTGCTACATGCACCGACCATGAAGGAGATAATATTAGAGAGATCGCAACAGATCAAGATTTTGAACCCAAAGTTGAAACTTCATCACTAAGGTAAGGTATTCTTACCGACATTAGAAAACTTCTCGTAAAAATCAATCTATTTTTACGGGTTTCCAAATACCTTTGAAGTAGTTAAGTTATAACGTTATAAAAGTGGTGGATATGTCTGAAGTATTTGAGGCAAAGGTGCGCAGGATAGGCAATGCCAAGGGGGTGATAATCCCCAACGAAATCTTGGAGAAGATTCATGCATTAGAAGGTGATACAATAGAGTTGATGATCCCCATTTCAAAGACCAAAAGATTGAAGGCTCTCAAGAAGATAGCCGGATTATACAAAGGCGCAAAACCCTTCAAAAGGGAATATGAGGATCGATATTGATGTTTTTGGATACTACCATTCTAGTCGAGGTCCTCAAGGGTAATAAAAAGGTGCTTGATTATGTAGAGAACGTTGCTGAGAAAGAGCCCTTATTATTTTCTGTAGTGCAGGTCGGAGAGCTTGCAGACTGGTGTTACAACAATAAACTCGATCCGGCAAAGGTTCTAGAGGAAGTAAAGAGCACAGCAACCGTTACAGGCATCACAGAGGGTATGTGCATTGAAGGTTCAAAGATAAAAAATGAGCAGAGGAAGGCCGGGAAGAACAAATTTAGTCTTTTGGATGGGTTTATTATCGCCTCCGCCAACAACTTTGAACAAAAACTTTTGACAACAGACCCAGATTTTGAGGGCTTGGATAACGTGACAATCTCGTAAAACCTTTTTTGTCAAACCATTTGTATAAATCTACAGAGCCTCATCTCTATAAAAATTGACCTGCATAGGATTCCAGACTTTAAGAAAACCAACCCTCTCAAAGTAAGCATCGTTGGTGGCGATGTCCCCAATTCCATAAACCTTGCAGCAAGCTGAATGAAATGCATCGCAAAATAAGAGCCTATACTTACTTGAAATATCAACGGATTATTCTGGAAGTTTATGGACATCTATAGAACCACAAATATAAATACTTACAAAGGGCAATAAACACTATGGTAAAATTGACCGAGCGCATAGAAATCAATCCCAAAATTTTGGGTGGAAAGGCGGTAATTAAAGGAACTAGGATTCCAGTGTATTTGATCCTAGAATTACTGGCCGGTGGCTACGACTTCAAGAAAATACTCGATGCATACCCTGCCCTTAAAGTAGATGATATTACGGTTGCTATTGAGTATGCTACCAAACTGGTTAAAAATGAGGAAACCTTGGAATACGGGGTGGCGTAAATAGTCAAGTTTCTCATCGATGAGAACATATCACATCACACTATGGAACATCTTGAAAAGCTGGGATATGATGTCAAAGATTTAGGGGGACTTGATAGGAGGGGATGCGAGGATGAGGAGGTCATAGAGCTGGCCGTCAAAGAGGGTAGAATGGTCATAACACTTGACCGAGAGCTCTTTGGACAGATGGATTTTTAGCCGGGAGAGGGTATTGTTTCTTGCATGTCCTTTTCCAAAACATGCAGGGCAGGTCCTCATATTTGAGGATTTGCCTTCCTTCTCATGGAGGAAGGAAAAGGTAGAAGTTATACTTTATATACAGCAAGAAAAGCCAACTAATTATCTAGCTTTCAGCCTCCTAACATCGGCCACATTACCTATGGAAGTAATCCTCCGATTCTTTCGACATTTTTCGTGTTTACCACTTCCCAGAAAACTCGAGGCAGAGGCTTCCCCCTGAGTTCTCTGAAGTAGGGTATCCTCCTTTCAAGCAACCCCATTAGCTCAACTCTGATTCGGCCTACCTCCGCCCCGGGTATCCTGCCCAAAGCCTCGCTCATCTCCAAAGTTTTACTAAGCATATCAGAGGCCTCACTAGGGCTAATCTGCCCTCTCTCCACATGGGCCAACAGAGAAGCCACAAATCTTATCTGGAGAGACCTACTGCTCCACTCATGCCACGGCCTCCGCTGAGACGAAGCCACCAAGAACTGCTGGAAATTACTCACCTCTCTCTTGACGGATCTATCCGCGATCCCAGTGTCGATGGCAGCATACGCCTCCATGGTCTCCTGAATGTCGTCCATCACTTCACTCACACCAACATCCATCCCTCTATAGCCCACCTCAATCGGGGTGAGGACATCTGCGGCCTCCATGATTTCTCTGAATCCATCTTCATCGATGCCGTGGGTCGACAGTAACCAGACTATGTCATATATTTGCTTTGGGTAGTCTTCACTCCGTATCATGCCCACAGTCTTCTGGGCTAGTGTCAGCATCTTATCGCCTATTAGCACATGGGGGCCATAGCATCTCAGCTGGGATGTCCTAAGGGCGAAAGTCTCCACTTCATCGACGGTCACAGTGGGTAGTTTCACATCCTCCATGAGGATCTCCGCCTTTATTTCGAGATTCTCACGATCCTCCCGTGGGATGATCGATGGCACTTCCACGTAGTAAGTTGAGAGGGGCACACTAACTGTCGGAGCACTGGGGCTGTGAGGTCGGAACTTTACATCGTTCAGGTCGCTTTCCACTTTCTTGACCATTTCTTCTATTTCCCCTTTATCCACCGAGCCGATCAAGTCCACGTCGACGCTTCCACGCTGGAGTTCGGTCGGAAGGTGTAGTTGGGCCGCAGCTCCCCCCTTAAGAACAATTGTGTCCGATTCTCTCTGGATATGGGCAGCAATCTCCATGTCCCATAGGAAAAGCTCTAGAGGTAGAGGATCTGAAAAGCCGTATTTCTCGGCCCTGAACTCAACGCTCTCTTTCGTAAAGAACTCTCTGTTGTGTATCACCACCCTACCATCACCTCGATTCAAGAACCGATAGTACGTCTCTGACGTGTTTGTTCTTCTTACCTCTCCCTATGTGTATGCGTGGCATGACCTCCTTTACAATAGCCCTCATTTCCCCTTCTACGCCCCGCCGGCTGGCTAGCGTGAACAATCTAGTGATGTTCACCTTGCCGCTCCTCAGAACAGCAACCACTATTCTCCCTATTTCCGTCTTGGGATAAGGCATCCGTCCCCTAGTGCCTTCGAAGTAGGTGTCGACCAGCGCTCTCTCCAAAGAGGCTACACCATCTATGTTGCCCATGAGTTCAGAATATTCTCTGAGCACGACTAAGTCTCTCTCCACCAGCGACTCGAGCGCCAGTCTGATCTCCGATTCCCTTGGATTAAGGAGTGTTTTAATTCCCTTGTCTCTTAGGAGGCCGAAAGCTGGATCACCAGCACCTTTGACCACATATATCAGGTGAACGAGTCTCTTGGGGAAATGGTGATGATACCTAACCAAGGTTGAGGGTCCCGTGATCATGAACTCAACCCCAGTCTCTTCGAGAAGTTCCTTAGCGCGCCTTAGCATATCCGTACTCAGCTCTCCTCGAACCGCTTCTCTAGTTTCTGTCTTGGGCGCTGTTTCAACATATTGTCCTGAGAACCTATATATACCGGTACCAATTTTTTCTAAAGCACCTATGTCTACTAGATCGTGGAGAAGCCGATAGACAGTACCGTCCGAATAGAATTTCTTTTTCCTGAAGACTTCTATTGCATCCGACGAGGAGAACGAGGAGTCTCCAAAGGTCTCATGTATCGTTTCAAGCGCGTATTTAAGCCAGCCCATGTCTTCTACTAAGGATTTACAATAATAAATATTTTTCGCAAACTCTTACTAAGATTTTACAAAGAATAGGGATTTTTGAAACGTCTTGTTACAGAAGGAGGTTCTTGCTTTGCCTGTCAATTTATCTTCCCCTTTCTTGACACAACACAAAGTTATTGCGAGTGATAATCTTAATTATTAATTAAATATCAGCACCCGAAAACCCCCTTAATATATAAATTTCAGGGGGCTAT